>JBPCVZ010000456.1:0-21981 GCA_051010015.1 Hyphomicrobiaceae bacterium | reverse complement strand
ATCGATTTCCAGAGGACGCCATGACGCTGTCGAGTGGGCTGGATATTGCCAGATCGAGTTTGTCGGTCAATTCGGACCGTGCATCGGTTGTGGCGCGCAACATCGCATCGGCGGATGATCCCGGCGCCTCGCGCAAGATCGTCAACCAGGTGACGGTGGGTGGCGGTGGTGTGCGCATTGCAAGCATCAGCCGGGAAATTGACGCCGGACTGTTCAATCTGGTGCAGAGTTCGACATCGGACAATGCACGCAATGCAGCGCTTGTTGAAAAACTGGATGCCTTGCAGCAGGTGATCGGTTCACCTGAAGACCAGTCTTCGCCGGCCGCAACGATGGCACGCTTGCGCGACGACCTGTTGCGCGCCGCCGGCAACCCGGACGACCTGGGGCTCAACAGTGTTGCGCTGGCAACGGCACGCGATGTCGTGCGCAAGCTCAATGATGCCACCGATACCGTGCAACGCGTCCGGGCCGAAGCGGACCAAGATATCAGCAAGGGTGTCGAGCGTCTCAACACGCTGCTGAACGAGTTCGACAAGGTCAATGTCGAAATCGTCAACGGAACGCGCCAGTCGCGCGACGTGACCGACCACGAGGATGCGCGCGACCGCATCCTGACAGAGATGTCGGGATTTATCGATATTCGAACGGTGACGCGCGCAGACAATGACATGGTCATCATGACGGGTGGCAGTCTGGTGCTGTACGAAGGTTCTCCGCGGACCGTGTCGTTCAACCCGACGACAACCTTCACGGCCGCCACGACGGGATCGCAGGTCTATGTCGATGGCATGCCTGTAACCGGCGGGACGTCGACACAAGCCGCGCAGGCGGGCAGCCTGGTCGGCCTTGCCCGAATTCGCGATGACCTCGCCGTGACGACGCAGACGCAGCTTGACGAAATGGCCCGCGGGCTCGTCACGCAGTTTGCCGAGTCCGACCAGACCGGCGGCGGCGCACCCACCCAGCCCGGCCTTTTCACCTACGCAGGCGGGCCAGCAATGCCGCCTGCTGGCATTGCCATTGCCGGTATTGCCGGGACCATCGCGGTCAGCGCATCGGTCGATCCGGTCCAGGGCGGCGATGTCCGCCTGCTGCGCGATGGCGCCATCTCCGACCCCGGCAATGCCGCCTATGTCTACAATACGGAAGGGGCAAGCGGTTACAGCGAACGACTGCTGGGGCTTGCCGATGCGTTCGACCAGTCGATTGCATTCGACGGCGCCGCCGTCCTGTCGGCGTCGACGAGCTTGATTTCCTTTTCCGTGGAGTCGACCGGCTGGCTGCAAGAACAGCGACGGAACGCATCGAACGATCTGACACAGTCCGCTGCCGTCATGGAACGGGCGTCGATTTCATTGTCCAAGGCAACCGGCGTCAATCTCGATGAGGAGATGACGCTGATGCTCGACATCGAGCGGTCCTATCAGGCGTCGGCGCGCCTGATGTCGTCGATCGACGCGATGATCGATGCCTTATTCGCGGCTACGAGGTAGTGTCATGAAAGTTGCTTTTATATCGACCGCTGCAATCGCCCAGACGACGCGCAGTTCGATCAGTGAGATCCAGGCAGAGCTTGCCAAGGCACAGCAGGAACTTGCTTCGGGCCGGCATCATGATGCCGGCCTGGCGCTCGGCTATCGTGTCAGCCGCACGGAGTCGATGCGCCAGGAATTCGATCAGCTTACCGCTATTGGCGAGACCAATGGGGTTTTGGGCGAACGCATGACGACGACGCAGAATGCCCTGCAAAATCTGGTCGATGACTCGCAGGCAATGATCGCAACGCTGCTCGGTGCGCGCAATTCGCCAGGAACGGCGCAGGGTGTTGCCGCGCTCGATGCGAAGGCGATGCTCGAAACGATGGTCGACACGCTCAATACGACCTTCAACGGTGAGCGCATCTTCGGCGGTATAAAAACGGATGTCGCGCCGCTCAACGCGTATTACTCAACGCCGGCGTCACTTGCCAAGACTTCGGTGGATGCCGACTTCCTGGCGGCATTCGGCATGACGCAATCCGCACCGACCGTCGACACAATCGATGGGACGTCGATGCAAACGTTTCTTGATGGCGCGTTCGCCAACGACTTCGCCAGCGGAGCATGGACGACGAACTGGTCGAACGCTTCAAATCAGGTCGTCGAGAGCCGCATTTCGATCTCCATGACGGTGGAGACGTCCGCTAGTGCAAACGAAGAACCGTTCCGGCAAATGGCGCAAGCCTTGACGATGGTTGCCGATCTTGGTGGCGGCAATCTTGGACAGTCGGCTTTCCAGGCCATAGCGGACACGGCGGTCGGCCTGCTTAGCAAGGCGATAACGGGGCTGACCCTGCAGCAATCCAAGATCGCGGTTGCCGAAGAAGGTATCCGGCAGTCCAACGAGCGTATGGACCTGCAAAAGGATGTCCTGACCGGCGGTGTCCAGAGCCTCGAAGGGGTTGATCCGTTCGAGGCATCGACGCGGGCAACCAACTTGCTGACGCAGCTTGAAACATCATTCGCGCTGACCGCCAGAATTCAGCGCCTGTCGCTGGCCAACTATCTGTAAGTTTTTTCGCCCCTACCCCACGCGTCAACGACCAGCCAAACGGAGATCCCATGTACAAGACCGCTTACGCTCAAGAGGCTGACTCATCGCCCGGTTTGCAGCGTGATCGTGAGTATCAAGTCTTTCAGCAATCTATTGATCTGCTCGAACAGGCTGCTTCCGATGATGCTGCCAAGATGACAAAGACCGAGGCGATCGTATTTACGCGTCGCCTGTGGACGATCCTGCTCGAAGATCTCAGCCGGGCTGAGAATTCGCTGCCGCCGGAAACGCGCGCTAATTTTATCTCTATCGGACTTTGGGTGCTGCGCGAGTGCGAAGACATAAGCTTGGGGAAATCGAATAATTTTAAAGGATTGATCGACGTCTCAAGATCGATTCAGGATGGTTTGAAATGACTCAATCGCTGCAGTTCCGACTGAAGTCCGGCCAGCGAATTTACGTCAACGGGGCGGTGCTGCGCGTCGATCGAAAGGTTGCGATCGAATTCCTGAATGATGTGACCTTCATGCTGGACAGTCACGTTCTTCAGGTCGAGGACGCAACGACGCCGTTGAAGCAGCTCTATTTCTCCATCCAGATGGTGCTGATGGATCCGAGCACGGCAGAAGCGATGCGCGACGTGCTGAACCGAATTCTGGAGGATGTCATTGCCGCCTTCAAGACGACTACGATCCTCGAAGAGCTGGGCAAGGTGCGTGACCTGCTTCAGCGAGAGCGATATTTCGAATCCCTCAAAGTGTTGCGTGCGCTGTTTCCGCTCGAAGCGGAGATCCTGAAAGGCGAAGAAAAGCCGCAACCGGTGCTGGCGTCGGCTCATATGGATGGGAGCGTGGCATGGAAGTGAATCCGATCGCGGGCGCCAACGCGGCGGCCTCTCAATCTGCGACGACGACGGCGGCGAACAAGGCCAAGGTCGACTACGATTCGTTCCTGCAATTGCTGGTCGCAGAATTGAACAACCAAGACCCGACCGAACCGATGGATTCAACCAAGTATGTGTCGCAGCTGGCGACCTTCTCGCAGGTTGAGCAGGCGGTTCAGGCCAATCAGAAACTCGACACGATGCTGTCGAGCAATCGACTGATCCTGGCCGAGAGCCTGATTGGAAACAAGCTGACGTCGGGAGATGGAAGCATTTCGGGTGTCGTCGAGAGCGTCAAGCTGACGGACGATGGCGCCATTGCCACGTTGCAGGATGGAACGAAGCTGGCGGTGGCTTCCGGAGTGACGGTCGAGTGAGCGAGGTTGACGCACTCAGCATCGGGCAGGCCGCGATCTGGGCCGTGATCATGGCGTCGGGTCCGGCTGTGATGACGGCGATGGTGATTGGTACCACGATCGCACTTCTGCAGGCCCTGACGCAGGTGCAGGAAGTGACGTTGACCTTCATTCCGAAGATCGTTGCCATACTCGTGGTTTGCGCGGTTACCGCGCCTTTCATGGGGTCGGTGATCCTGAGCTTTACGCAGGGTGTTTACGGTCGAATTGAAACCGGGTTTTGAGTTTGGTTCGCGTTGACGCTGCCGCGCTGATTACGGCGCCAACTCTCGAGGTCCGATGTGAGCGATGTTGCTATTGAGCGGGCGCCGAGCCGACTAGGTGGCTTCAACGATGTCGCGTTCGCGTTTGCAATCGTCGCGATCCTCACCATTCTGTTCTTGCCGCTGCCACCGGTCCTCATCGACGTCGGCCTTGCGATCTCGATCGCGTTCTCGGTGCTGATCCTGATGGTGGCGCTATGGATCGGCAAGCCCCTCGAATTTTCATCATTTCCGACCATCCTGCTGATCGCGACGATGCTGCGGCTTTCGTTGAACGTCGCGACGACGCGCCTGATCCTTTCGAACGGGTCGGAAGGCCATACGGCAGCCGGTCACGTGATTGGTGGATTCTCCAACTTCCTGATGGCGGGTGACTTTGTCATCGGGGTGATTGTCTTCATCATCCTGGTGACAGTGAATTTCCTTGTTATCTCCAAGGGTGCGACGCGGATCGCGGAAGTCGGCGCGCGCTTCACCCTGGATGCCATCCCCGGCAAGCAGATGGCGATTGACGCCGACCTCTCGGCGGGCCTGGTAACCGAACAGGAAGCGCAGCGGCGGCGGCGCGAACTTGAGGAGGAGAGCTCGTTTTACGGCGCGATGGATGGCGCCTCGAAGTTTGTGCGCGGCGACGCGATCGCCGGCCTTGTGATCACGGCGGTGAACATTTTCGGCGGGATCGTGATCGGCGTGACCCGCAATGACATGAGCCTCGGGGATGCGGCAGACATCTTCACCCGGCTCTCCGTTGGCGATGGCCTGGTCTCGCAAATCCCGGCGCTGATCATCTCCCTCGGGGCCGGCCTGCTGGTATCGAAGGGCAATGTCAACGGGCGGACGGATCAGGTCGTATCGGATCAGCTCGGCAATTATCCGCGTGCGCTCCTGGTGGTTGCAGGCCTGATGCTCTTGTTCGGCTTCATGCCGGGGCTGCCGTTTGTGCCGTTCGTGCTGATCGGCTGCGTGCTGGGCTGGCTGGCCTACTCGATACCGAGGCAGAAAGCGAAGCTCGCTGCGGAAGAAACCGACCGGCTCAATGAAGCAGCCGAGGCAAAGACGGCGGCCAGCAAGGACACACTCAAAAATACCATCAAGCCGCCGGACATCGAGGTGCGGCTTGGCCGGCAGCTGTCGAGCGCGTTCGTGCCATCTCACGGCGAGATGTCCAACCGCGTCATGAAGATGCGTCGCCGGTTTGCCCAGCAATTTGGCTTCGTCGTACCGGACATCAAGCTTTCTGACGATCTCGACCTCGATGCCAAGACATACCAGTTGCGCATTCACGGGACGGTGGTCGCAAGCCAGGAAGTGAAGCTTGGCAACGTTCTGGTCGTGGTTGGCGATGGTCCACTACCGAGCATCAGCGGCGATGAAGTTCGCGAGCCTGCTTTCGGGATTAAATCGCTTTGGGTGCCGGAGGCGTTCTCCGAGGAGTTGCGGCGTGAAGGGTTCACGCCGATCGATGCAATGTCGGTGCTACTGACGCATGTCAGTGAGGTCGTGCGCAACAATCTCGCGCAACTGCTGTCGTATCGCGACATGCGACATCTGCTCGACAACCTGGACCCCGAGTATCACCGCCTCCTCGAAGAAATCTGTCCTGCGCATATCTCGTATTCCGGCTTGCAGGCTGTGCTTAAATGCCTGTTGGCGGAACGCGTTTCGGTGAAGAACCTCAACCTCATCCTGGAGGCGATTGCAGAGATCGCACCACACGTGCGCCGCGCCGAGCAGATTGCGGAACATGTGCGCTTGCGCCTGGCACAGCAGATTTGCGGCGACCTGACGGTGAACGGGACGCTGTCCGTGTTGCGGCTCGGCAACCGCTGGGAGCTGGCGTTTCACGAAAGTCTGCGACGCGACTCTCGCGGTGAAATCGTCGAATTCGATATCGATCCGGTCCTGCTGGAAGAATTCACCAAGGAAGCGTCTGACAGCATTCGCCGTCACATGGATGATGGGGAGCAGTTCGCGCTTGTTGTTGCACCCGACGCCCGGCCGTACGTACGCATGATCGTCGAGCGGCTATTCCCAACGCTGCCGGTGCTGTCACACGTCGAAATTGCACGTGGAATAGATGTTCGTTCGCTCGGTACGATTTCATGACGAACCTGCTGGTCCAGGAGTTCTCGGGCCTGTTTCTCGTCTTCTGCCGGATCGGCTCGTGCCTGATGGTGATGCCGGGGTATTCCAACCCGCGCGTGCCGATGCGCGTGCGCTTGTTCCTGGCCTTTGCCGTCACGATTGCACTGGCGCCGCTCATTTCGGGTTTGAATGACATCAAGTTCGATGCACTCAAGCCGGCGAAGTTTTACATGATGATCATTTCCGAGGTTGGCCTTGGCTTGTTGATCGGGCTGCTCGGCCGCTGTTTCTTTCTTGCGTTGCAGTTCATGGCGATCGGCGCAGCGAACTTCATGGGGCTTGGCACGATGCCGGGCGCGCCGGCCTTCGACAACGAGCCGAGCCCGCCGATCGCTTCGTTCATCATGCTGACAGCCACGATGCTGTTCTTCATCACGGACCTGCACATCGAAGTCCTGCGGGCGTTGATCGAGTCGTACACGGCGGTGCCGATGGCAACAGTTATCGATGCAGCCTATTCGCTCGACCGGTTGAACAGGATCATGTCCCAGACTTTTCAGCTGGCTTTGCAGGTATGCAGCCCGTTCGTGGTCTACGGACTGGTCGTCAACTTCTCGTTCGGGCTCGTCAACAAGATGACACCGCAGATCCCGGTGTACTTCATTTCGCTGCCGTTCGTTATCATGGGCGGCATGTTCCTGGCCTATGCCGTTCTTATCCAGTTGCTGCCGACGTTCCTTCAAGGATTTTCGGACTGGCTGGCGCGGGTATGAGGAAACAATGACGAAAATCAACAGATTCAAACGCCTCGCTGCCGCTGCCGACGTGATCTGCAAGGGTGAGGAGGATCAGTACGAACGCAAACGCCTGAGCCTGCAGAAAGCGCGCCAGCAGGCCGAGAGGCTGACGGCGATCGGTTCCCGCCCGGATGGCGCGACGATGCTGTTGCCGGAAATATGGTGCGCGCGCCTGTCCAGGACGTTCGCTGAGATCGCCCGCCTTGATGACGAACTCGAGGGGTTGGCAAGGCAACTCCATCGGGCCCGGAAGCGACGCGAGATGGCCGAGGAGCGTTTGCGCGGCGAGCGCAACAAGGAGCGTCTCGCCAAGGAAGCCAAGGATGTTGAAACCCATATGGAAATCGCATTTCACACCGGCAGGATAAGGCTTCGATAAGTTTGCAAATCTATGGTTCCTGCGACTCGTTCGAAAAAGGAGCAGTTTGAACATGGCAACTGGGCTGGAAGCCGTCTCCGGTGCGACGGCACAGAGCGGCCGTGCCGATACCGTAGCGCGCGCCTCGGCGGCACCACGTGCTGCTGCGCCGCCGCGGCCTACTTCTGATGACATTGCGGTCGGCAAGGCGCGTGAGGACTTCACGGCCATGGTCCTGCAGAACTTTCTGGAGGCTGCGATACCGAAAAACCTGACTGGCAGCGACGCTTCAGGGCCGGCTAACAGCATGTACCGGTCGCTGTTGGTTGAGCAACTTGCCAAATCGGTGGCGGCGGCGGGGCAGTTCAACGTGTTTGGCGACGTGGCGGACCAACGACTGATCGAGGGCAACGCTTTGGCGCCCGCGCCGGATCGGCGTGCGGATAAGGCTCTTAAATGACGGAGAGTGATGCAATGACAGAACGACACGAGCGGTCCGAACCCCAAATGGCGCCTGAGCAAGGCATGCCGGACCTGTCTGGAGCACAGCCGGCCGATCCAGCGGAAAACGTTCGCCTTGATGACGACCAGTTCGAACTGCAGTTGCTTAAGCAGGCGATCGACCGGACGGACGCTATCGTCCGGGATGAAACCGCGGCCCTGAAGCGCGGCGGCCTCGTCGATCTGCACGAGTTCAGCGGGCGCAAAAGCCACCAGCTGCTGGCGCTGAAGCGGGCATTCGATGCGACCGGGGACGTGCCGGGCAAGGAGCGCATGGCCAAGGAAATGGACCTGCTGCGCGAAGCACTGGCTGAGAACTCGGCGTTGCTGCAAACCCGTCTCGCAGCCGTGCAGGAGGTTGCCGACATCATCTCTTCCGTCATGCGGCGCGCCGAGTCGGACGGCACCTATTCGAGGATGGTGCTTGGAGCAGCCAAGTGAGCAAGGCCATCCTACTCGGGCTTTGGGGATGCATCATCACGCTCGCGGCCAGCTATGGCACGATGATGATGGCGGCACCCGCCAAGCAACACAAGAAGGACAAGGCCAGCTATTTCGGCGGTGTTGATTATGTGAAGGCGCCGATGGTTGGCGTTCCGATCATCAAGGAAAGGAAGCTCACCGGCTATGTGGTGGCCGAGTTCGTCTTCACGATCGAACAGAAGATACTGAACTCGTTGTCCGTGACACCGGAGCCGTTCCTGGTCGATGCCGCGTTCCGACGACTCTATGCGGGTGCAACGGTCGATGTCGGGAACATGAACAAGCTGAACCTGGAGGAGCTGCTGGCCGGTCTCCGTGCCGATGTAAACAAGCGCTATGGCAAGCCAATCATCAAGGAAGTGCTGGTCGAGCGCATGAATTTCCTGCCGGTCGATTCCGTGCGCAAGGGGTCCTACGAATCCGAGACGCTGGCCAAGTCGAACATTCCGATGAAACCGGCCAAGTCCGGCAAGAAGAAATAATGGGTTCACCCAGGGGTGAGGTCCAATTGTTCAAGAATTGCGTTGTCGCCGGCGAATCGGCAGTCCCGTTCAGACCGTGAAGCGGCGGGGGGTTCGAGGGGGCGTGATCACCACGCCACCAGATCTCAATTGCAACAGGATTGGAATGAAGCATGGGTTCTTCAAACCTAGCAGGTCCGTATCGTTTGACCTATGACGCTATTAATGTCGCGGTGCGAAAGGAAAAACCCGGCGTCTTTGCGCTGGGCAGTCTCGACAGCGAGGGACGTTTTTGCCTCAGCAAGGTCGGTCGTTCCGATGCGAACGTGAAAGAGGCGCTGCGTATGTTCATCGCCTCGGAGCCGCTGTTCAAGTTCTCTTATGAGACCGGCGCCAAACAAGCGTTTCTAAGAGAGTGCGAACTGTTTCACAAGTTTCGCCCACAAGGCAATATGCTGCACCCTAGCCGCCCTGCCGGGACGACTTGGACGTGCCCCCATTGTCAAACGGACCTTCACGGTCGTTGAGCATTTCGAGCACGTCGGCAAGTGCCTGCTCATAGCCGTGATGCCAATACGCCTGTTCGGGCGTGTGGGCATCCAGGTGGTTTTGATCAGCGACCGTGTAGGGCGCCTCGCGGGCAAGCCAGTCGCGGATTCCATCGCGACGGGCAAGCAGTACTTTTTTGGTCTCTTCAATACGCATGCGTAGAAGATGCCGTAGTTCTTTTTCGGATTGATAAACAGCAAGTTGCTATCGATATTCGTGCTTATCGAAGGGCTTTTTCAGGCACGAAAAATTAGATCAAATTGTCTTCAATTGCGCTCCAACCGGGTGGCCGGATCCACCGAAATCGATCGAAAACCGCCATTTTCCGGTCACCAGCGCTGTCGAGGCACTTTGCGCGGCCCAATTGCCGCTGGCCGGATACGGTCTATTGAGGCACTGGATTTTCATTGATTTGCGCGGCGAAAGCGGTGGCGATATCCCGGAATGGGTCGTCGGATAGCGGGTCTTCCGGCGCTTGCTCGAGGATTTCGTAAAGCCTTGGAATGAGTTCGACGGCCTGGTCGGTCAGCGGGTCGACGCCGTTTTGCTGGCCGCTCAACATGCGCATGTCGCGGCCATCCTCGTATCGTGCGATCATCGCTCGCAGCGACATCACCAGCCGTTGCTGATCGCTGGACCAGATGTGCGGTGCAAGGCGGGATAGAGATCGAAGCGGGTCGACGGCCGGATAGCGGCCCTGCTGCGCGATCGCGCGGTCGAGCACGATATGACCGTCGAGGGTGCCGCGGATCGTATCGGCGATCGGCTCGTCGTGGTCGTCGCCGTCGACGAGGACGGAAAAAACACCCGTTATCGAGCCGCTTGAATTGTCCCTGCCGGGGCCGGTGCGCTCGAGCAGGCGGACAAGGTCGGAAAACACGCTTGGTGAGTAGCCTCGGGCGATCGGCGGTTCGCCGGCGGCCATGGCCGCATCGCGGGCGGCATGGGCAAAGCGCGTGATCGAGTCGACAATGAGGAGCACGCTGTCACCCTCGTCGCGAAAGAACTCGGCCATGCATACGGCGGTTGATGGCGCCAGGCGGCGCATCATCGAGCTTTCGTCACTGGTCGAGATGACGGATATGGTGCGTTCGGCGATCGGTCCGAGCCCGTCCTCCAGGAACTCTCGGACTTCGCGGCCGCGTTCGCCGACGAGTGCAACGACAACCGTGTCGAAGTCGGGGGCGGCGGCCAGCATGCGCAGCAGCGTCGATTTGCCGAGGCCCGAGCCGGCAAAGACACCGACACGCTGTCCGCGACACAGCGGCGTGAAGACGTCGATGACCTTGATCCCTGTCTGCAGAGGCTTGCTGACCCGCTGCCGTTCAAGGGCGTGCGGCGGATCGTTGTCGAGCTGCATGCGCCGCTCGCCAATCGGCAGCGGGCCCTTGCCGTCGACAGGTTCGCCGAATGCATTGAGGATACGCCCCTTCCAGGCGAGGTGCGGGCGCAACGACAAGCCGCCGCGATACGCGACCTTGGTTCCGATCCGCACGCTTTGAAAGGACGAGAGCGGTTTGATCGTCACCGCGCCGACGCCGATCCGGACAATCTGGCCGAGCAGGGCCTTTTCGGGCGTGTCGAACTCGACAATATCGTCGATCTGAGCAAATTTCGACAGTCCGGATACGAGACAAGAATCAGCCGCCAGTTCAATGACCGTGCCACTGATCCGGGTGGTGCTGGCAGCATCCGAGCCGTGTCCGACGAGGTCTGCCAAAGCTTCAAGCGATGTCCGATTCACGGTGGTCTGGACCCTGCCTGTCATACATTGCACCGATCGACGCAGCTTGTTGGCTGCGTCGGGCGCAAGGCGCGACTCATTGCTGCCGCAGGATGCGGCCGTAACACGCTAATGTAATCGATTCGGGGTCGATTAGCGCGTGGGGTCGGACATAGGTTGTTAGTTCGCGGAGCCGAGCGTGCGGATTGCCGCTTTCTGTGTCGATGTATTGCTTTCGATCGACGACATCACGGCGTTAAAGGCCCTGCTGACGCTGATCAGACGGGTCATCTCCAGTACCGGATTGACGTTGGATCCTTCAAGATAGCCTTGCGCAATTCCGGTGTCGTTGAACGACAGCACCGGCTGGGCTTCGAGACTGCTGGCGACGGCGGAGTTTTCGTATCGTGTCAGCTGCGCCTCATCAGGCAGTCGGAACAGGCCGATAGCCCCGACCTGGTTGCCGCCCTGGGTGACCATGCCGTCAGCGGCAATTTTCGGGGGACCGTCGTTCGGGTCAAGCTGAATCGGCGAACCTCCAACGTCCAGGACGGGAAAGCCCGTAACCGTCTGGAGAGCCCCATCGGCGGCCATCATCAAGCGGCCGTCGCGCGTGTAGACCTGCCCGTTCGGAGAACTGACCGCCATCCAGGCATTGCCCTTGACGGCGACATCGAGCGGATTGCCCGTCTCTGTGATTGGTCCTGACTGTCGCGCCAAGAACGTTTCGCCTGTCGATGCGTATGCAACTTCGATACTGCCTGTCTCGGACAACACGGTTTCGAACTTAACCTCTTCGGCGCGAAAGCCCGTGGTCGAGGTGTTGGCGACGTTGTGGGCGATGGTTGCAACGCGCTTTTCCAGCGCAAGCAAGGCCGAGACGCCGACGTATGTGCTGTTTTCCATTAGCGGTTTCCGATCTTGAGACCCTGGATCTGCGAGAGCAGGGATGAACTGAGGCCGTATTGAATGGGTGCGCCGATCGAGATCGATGGCACAGTGCTGGAAGATGCGCTCTGCGGGGACTTGATGTCCCATAGCGCGGAGAACTGCTGTAGGAAGCGGCCAAGTTTCTCGGGATCCTTGAGGTCCTCGAGGTCCAGCCGCTTGACTATGTCTTCGGCCTGCCGGTCGATATCCTGGAACGAAGCCTGCGGCGGGATGCTGAGTGCCGTCTGGACGACTTCCAGCAGGGCCCGATCGCCGAGGATTTCATAAACGCTGGTCAATTCAGGGGCCTTGCGCTGGAAATAGAGTGCAAGGCGCACGCCTTCGTTTTCGGCACCGGCGTCGATCTCCATTGTTTGGCGGACGTAGAGATCGGCGGTGTCTTTCTGAGTGCGGCCAAATGTGGTCGCGGTCCCACCGTAGCGGGCAAAATTGAAGGTTGCGACGAAATCCCGGTAGCGACGGTCGGCCAACGTATTGGCGAAGGTATCGTTGGCGTCGACGCCTTCTTCGAGAGCCTTGCGCATGAACGCCTTGGCATAGGACATTTCGCCAAGGCCGTGTGCCGTCATCGCATAGCGGAACAGGCGGTCGTCCTCGATGAATTCGTCGATGGTCTTAACGTTCGAAATGTTCTCGAGATAATATTCGGTTTCGCGAGCAACGGTCGGTTGCTGCGCCGTGGTCTCCAGTGAACGATCGAGATCGCGGGCAATGAGGCTGAAGCTGGCAATGGTGGTCAGCATGGCTGGTCATCCATATCGGTTATGAGGTCGTGCCGACAGGTCTGCCGGGCATCCTCCATCGGTGCCACCGCGACCTTGCACGGGGCTTTCGGCGCGCTGGCGGCAGCGCTGGATTCGACGCGTGTTGCATTTTGGTTGGCAGGCGCCTGCTCGTTGCCCGAGATCAGCCATTGCAAGGTTCGCACAAGCCGGCGCAACCATCACAGAGGCAGGTGTTTCTTGGGCACAGGGGGGAATGAGGCGCTATGACCATTGTGATCGGGCTGGTGGTGACGCTCGGCTGTATGGTCGGTGGCTATATGGCCATGGGCGGCTATGTCAGCGTTTTGTGGCAGCCCTGGGAGTACGTCATCATCTGCGGCATGGCTTTCGGGTCATTCATCGTCGCCAATCCCATCAAGACGATCAAGGATGCCGGCAAGGGCATGATGGAGGCGTTCACCTACGATGCGCCGAAGAAGGTTGCTTACCTCGAACTGTTGGGCCTCCTGTTCACGCTGATGCGCGAATTGCGTGGCGCCGCGCGCTCGGAGGTCGAAGGACACATCGATGATCCGCACAATTCGACACTTTTCTCCGCCTATCCAACGGTACTGAAAGACAAGGACCTGACGACGTTCATTTGCGACTACGTGCGCTTGATGATTATCGGCAATGCACGCACGCACGAGATCGAGGCGCTGATGGACGAAGAGATCAACACGGTCAAACACGACCGCCTCAAAGCATATCATGCGATGGTGACGGTCGGTGATGCGTTCCCCGCGATCGGCATTATCGCCGCCGTGCTCGGCGTCATCAAGGCCATGGGCGCCATCGACCAGTCACCGGAAGTGCTGGGTGGCCTGATCGGTGCGGCGCTGGTTGGTACGTTCGCCGGCATTTTCTTTTCCTACTCCGTCGTGGCGCCGATCTCGGCACAGATCAAGTTGGTGCGCGAAAAGAAGTTGCGGCTCTACGTTATTGCGAAACAGTCGTTGCTGGCCTTCATGAACGGCGCCATGCCGCAGATCGCCATCGAATACGGGCGCAAGGCGATTTCGTCTTATGAGCGTCCGACAATCGACGAGGTGGAACAGCAGACGCTTGGTGGCGGCGCGCCGCAGGCCGCAGCGGCGTAAACGGGATGCCGGTGGTGTCACAGCGAAATAATGGGCAAGGTCGATGAGCGAAATTGATGACAGCGTGACGGTTGAGGATCTGAAAGGCTCGGTCCAAGGCATTTTGACGACGGCGGACGAAGACAACGCCGGTGAGGGTGGAGCGGTTGCGGCTGCTACTGCTTCAGCATCGCTCGGCCGGATCGGCCGTGACGTCGTCATGCGGGTGCCGGTGACGGTGCAGGTCGTGCTTGGCAAGCTGAAAATGCCGGTGTCCGAGTTGATGCAACTGACGAAGGGATCGGTAATCGCGCTCGATCGCAGTCTCGGTGAGCCGGTCGACCTGGTGGTCAACGGTCACCTCGTGGCACGCGGGCAGATCATCGTCGTCGAGGACAAGTCCAAGCGGTTTGGAATCTCGCTCACCGAAATCGTCGATAGTTCGGTGGTGGGCTGACGAGCCTGCCGGTTGTCGGTTTTCTCAAGGTATCGTTTCTCTCCATTCACTTCTGACGGGAAACATTTCCCCTTATCTTGATTGCGAGGCCGGAGTTGTCCGAGAACGCCAGCCAAGATCAAAAAACAGAAGAACCTACCGAGAAAAAAATTGCCGACGCGCTGAAGGATGGCAATACGCCGTTCTCGCGCGAAACCGTTGCGTTCGGGTCAATCATGGGCATGCTCGCGGCCCTGACGTTTTTTGTCCCCGCCGCCATGGAACGGCTGACACAGGTACTCAAACGCCTGATTGAAGACCCGGGCGGATGGCAGCTCAACGTATCCAACGACGCCAGCGGGCTGATGGATTTCGTCATGGTCGAGGCGGCGTGGTCGATCGCGCCGATCATCAGCATCTTGCTGTGTGCCGGGCTGTTTGCCGCGCTGGTGCAGAACACGCCCCGCCTGGTGCTTAAACGCATAACCCCGCAGGCATCGCGACTGTCGCTCGGCAAAGGCTGGAAGCGGCTGTTCGGTCAGCAGGGACTGGTCGAATTCCTAAAATCGGTGTTCAAGTTCAGCGCTGCCACGGCTGCCACGTACATCACATTGCGCGCGATGAGCTGGGATGTGTGGAATACGATGCTGACGCACCCTGGCAATCTGCCAAACACGATCTTCGCGATCTTGATCTCAGCGATTTCCGCCTTGGCGGTGGCATCGCTGGTGCTGGCGATCGCTGACCTGAGCTGGACGCGATATCACTGGTATCAACAGCAACGCATGACCAAGGAAGAGGTCAAGAAAGAGCACAAGCAGGCGGAAGGCGACCCGCTGCTGAAATCCCGGATCCGGTCGATTGCGCGTGACCGGGCACGCAAGCGCATGATCAGCCGTGTACCCGAAGCGACGGTCGTGATCGTCAACCCGACCCACTACGCCGTGGCGCTGCGCTACGAGCTTGATGTCGATGCGGCGCCGATTGTGATCGCCAAGGGGCAGGACCTTATCGCGCTCAAGATTCGCGAAACCGCCGAAAGCCATGGCATCGCGGTCGTCGAAGACAAGGATTTGGCTCGGCCGCTCTATCACAGCGTCGAGGTAGACCAGATCATCCCACACGAATTCTACCAGGCGGTCGCGCAAATCATCATCTATCTCAATAATAAGTCGCGTCATTAATAGGCGCAGGCGATTTCGAGAATATGCACCCCGATATAGAGGCGTTTATGTCAATGACGCCACCGACATTTTTTGTAAGCGAAAATCGCAAGCTTTGGGTAAGCGAACCCATTTAGCACAAATGTAAGAATTCAGCCCGTTTTGCGAATCAATGATCGGAGTCGGCGAATGGAGCCGGTAACCCTTTTCAAGCTCGCGGCCAGCCACAATACCTGGCTTTCCGAGCGCCAGCTGACGATTGCAGCGAATGTTGCCAACGCGGACACGCCGAATTTTCGCGCGCAGGATGTCGCGCCGTTCTCCGCCAGTGTCGACAACGCGCGCATGACCATGGCGATATCCGATCCGAGCCACTTGTCGCCGCCGGCATCGGCGACGGGGGCGGTCGTGGAGCGTGAGCCAGACAATGACCCGCTGACCAAGCATAGCGGCAACACCGTTTCGATCGAACGTGAACTCCTGAAGGCGCAAAGCGTGCGCAAATCGTTTGCGATGAACGCGGCGATCATCAAGGCGTTCCATCAGATGGTTCTGACGAGCACGAAGGGCTAGAGGCGCATGGCTGACGATCTTGTAGGTGCGATGAAGATTGCCGGTTCCGGGCTTGAAGCGCAGACGCAGCGATTGCGGGTCGTTTCCGAGAACCTTGCGAACGTGCACTCGACCGGCACCACGCCGGGGGCCGACCCCTATGCCCGCAAGACGATCACGTTCAGTTCCGTGCTGGACCAGGCGGCGGGGACGGAAATGGTCCGCGTCGAGTCGATCGGGCTGAGCCCGGAACCATTTCGCGTCGAGAAGAATCCAGCCCACCCCGCCGCGGACGCAGAGGGCAACGTCAAGCTGCCCAACGTGAGCATGATTGTTGAACTGGCCGACATGCGGGAGGCCAACCGGTCCTACGAGGCCAACCTGCAGGTGGTGAAGCAGGCACGTGACATGATCTCGATGACAATCGATCTGCTGAGGAGAGGTGGATGATGACTGAAATCGGCGCACTGAAGTCCGCAGCTGCTGTTTCCAAAGAAGTTGCGACGTCGAAACTCGGCGGCGTTGCGGAGGCCAAGGCGAACGGCCAAATCGACTTCGCGTCGATGGTCGCGCAGATGGCCGGCGAAGCAGCCAATACGGTGCGCGTCGCCGAGGCTGCGTCAACCGCCGGGATCAAGGGCCAAATGCCGTTGACCGATGTCGTCGAAAAGGTACTCGAGGCGGAGCGTTCGCTGAACGCTGCGATCTCCGTGCGCGACAAGGTGGTGGCGGCGTATCTCGAACTCAGCCGAATGCAAATTTAGGGAGTGGTGTGAATGAAAGCGCTTGCGATAGCGGCGACCGGCATGTCTGCGCAGCAGACCAACGTGGATGTGATCGCGAACAATATCGCGAACATCAACACGACGGGCTTCAAGCGGGCACGGGCTGAGTTCACTGATTTGATGTATCAGGCGGAGCGCACGGCCGGTGTCGCGAACCGAGGCGGCGGCGGGCTGGTCCCGGAAGGCGCGCAAGTCGGCCTGGGCGTTCGCACCGCAGCAGTGCGCAATCTGCATCTTCAGGGCACGCTGGTGCAGACCGGCAATACGCTGGATCTCGCCATGAACGGCCACGGCTGGTTCCGTGTCCTGTCGCCCGATGGTGAGACGCTCTACACGCGGGCAGGATCTTTCAACAAGAACGCCAACGGTGAACTCGTCACGGCCGACGGCTACCAGTTACAGCCGGCGATCACCGTTCCGAACAATTCGACGGAAATCGTGGTCAATGAAGCCGGCACGATCTTTTCGCGACCGAGCGGCGAGACGGAACTTACCACGCTCGGGCAGTTGTCACTTGCCAATTTTGCCAATGAGGCGGGCCTCGAGCCGCTGGGCAATAACCTTTACCGTGAAACGGCAGCCTCCGGAAACGCAGTCACGGGTCTCGCCGGAGCACCTGGCTTTGCTAGCATCAAGCAGGGTTACTTGGAAAACTCGAACGTGGATCCGGTCAAGGAGCTGACCGAACTGATTTCAGCGCAGCGTGCCTACGAGATGAACTCGAAGATCATCAAGGCCGTTGACGAGATGCTAAGCACGGTCACTAGAAACATCCGCTAATCCGTCGCGAGGGATGATCATGCATCGTCTATGGCAGCAGTGCTGGATCTCCCGTTGTGTCGGTCTCGGGGCGTTGCTTGCCGTCTTCTTGATCGGCGTGGCAATCGAGACGGCCGCTGCTCAACGGGCCGGCATTCGCGTGCCCGTTCTGCGCCAGACATTGTACCCCGGCCAGCGCATACAACCGGGCATGGTGGCCTGGCGGATATGGCGCGGCTCGGCCAATCTCTCCGGGGTTGCGCGCGCGAGCCATGACCTGGTCGGCAAGGTGGCGCGCAGCACACTGCTGCCCAACAGGCTGATCTACCGGGCGGCGCTTCGCGAACCACATGTTGTCGACAAGGGCCAGATCGTCGGCCTTTTCTTTAAGTTCAGCGGGATTGAAATCCACGGCAAGGGTATCGCCCAGCAGGCGGGGGCGGTCGGCGCCTTCGTACAAGTCCAGAACATCGATAGCGGTCGCATGGTGGCGGGCACCGTGCAGCGTGACGGTAGTGTCCGGGTCGGAGGCGGCCAGTGAGACATTTCCTCATACTTCTGGTTGTGCTGGTCATCCTGCCAAGCGCCGCATCGGCGGCGCGGCTCAAGGATCTGACGACCATCCGCGGCGTGCGCGTCAACCAGCTGTCCGGATACGGCCTGGTTGTCGGTCTGAAAGGCACCGGCGACAGTTTGCGAAATTCGCCGTTCACGGCACAGTCGCTGCGTTCGATGCTGGACCGGCTTGGTGTCAACGTGCGTGGTGCGAATCCGAGAACGCGCAACGTGGCAGCCGTGCTGATAACGGCGGAACTGCCGCCGTTTGTCGGTGCGGGATCACGGATCGACATCTCGGTTGCCTCGCTTGGTGATGCGACGTCGCTCGCTGGCGGGACGCTGATCCTGACGCCGCTGGTGGCGGCGGACCAGAAAGTCTACGCGGTCGCGCAGGGCTCGGTGGCGGTTGCCGGTTTCGCTTCGGAGGGCAAGGCCGAAAAACTGACCCACGGCGTTCCGACGACCGGTCGCATCGCCAACGGCGCGCTCGTCGAACGGGTTCCGAAAATCGGCAGCGAAAGAGTGCGCCAACTGGAACTGGAACTGCGCAATCCGGATTTCACTACCGCGGTACGCGCGGCCGATGCGATCAATGCGTTCTCTCGCATGCACTACCGGCGCGACGTTGCAACGGCGCACAATTCACGCGTGATCGCCATTCGCAAACCCGGAAAGATCAGCGCCACCCGCTTCCTCGCGGCGATCGGCAAGCTCGAAGTCAAGCCGGATGCGCCCGCGCGCGTGATCATCGACGAACGCTCCGGCACGATCGTCATTGGTGAGAACGTCCGGATATCGCGAGTCGCGGTGACGCACGGCAATCTGACGGTACGGATAACGGAAGCACCGCGCGTGGTGCAACCCAATCCCTTCGCGAACGGACAAACGGCGGTCGAGAACCAGACCGATATCCAGGCCAGCCAGGAGACCGGCAATTTCGCCGTCGTTGAAGGCGCCAGTCTCGACAAGCTGGTTACTGGCTTGAACCAGATGGGGCTGAAGCCGCTCGGGATTATCTCGATTCTACAGGCCATGAAGGCTTCAGGTGCGCTGCAAGCAGAGCTTGTTGTGCAATAGGAGGCGGACATGATGAACGCTCGTACAGGACTAGCGGCATGCATCGCCGTTGTTCTCGGATGTGTCGTTGGGATTTCGGCGCAGGCCGCGAGCCAAGGCGCATCGAAGGAAGCGCAGCCGACCGGGCAATTCGGTGCGATCAAGTCGTACTGCACGAACATTCGTGATCTGGCCAAGGACGCCCGACATCTCAGGCAGTTCAACGAACTCAAGAAGCTGTCAAAAGAAATCGATGCGAAGGTCGAAGTGTTGCGCAAGCGGACGGCCGAATTCAAGAAATGGTATGAACTGAGGCGCAAGTTTTCCGAGCAAGCGACGAGTTCACTGGTCAAGATCTACTCGAAAATGCGGCCTGACTCGGCGGCGGCGCAGATGTCGGCGATGAACAACATGGCGGCCGCAGCGCTACTGATCAAGCTGGACACCCGTATTGCCAGCGCCGTTTTGAACGAGATCAAGCCGAAAAAAGCGGCCGCCCTATCCGCGCTCATTGCGGCCGCGGCGCGCAAGACGCCTGATGGGGATCCGTCCTGATGCTGGAACTCTGCCGACATCCCATGGCAATCGTGCTGGCAGCCGTACTGCTGTCCGGCTGTCGCACGGGACTGCAAGAGGTCGGGCGAGCGCCGAGCATGACGCCGCCCGGTACCGGGCTGCTTGTTGAACAGCCGTACGTCAAGGTTGCGCAACCTGTACCCACGCGGGCACTCTCGACGGGGTCCTTGTGGCGCGATGAGTCGGCGGACCTGTTCAAGGACCCGCGGGCACGGCGGGTGGGAGATACCTTGAAGGTCGAGATTTCGATCAAGGACAAAGCATCGATCGACAGCACATCGGACCGCAAGAGGGAAGCATCGACGGACAACGGCCTGAATTTCGACTACACGTTTTTGACGAAGTGGTTGTCGGGATCCGGCTCGGGCAATGCCAATGCCTCGGTAGATACCGGTTCAACGCACAAAGGCGAAGGCGCGACGTCGCGGGCAGAAACGATTGAGCTCAGCATCGCTGCAATGGTTACCCATCGCCTGCCGAACGGCAATCTCGTTATCAGCGGGACCCAGGAAATTCGCGTCAACTATGAAGTGCGTGAACTCAGAGTGACGGGCATCGTGCGCCCGCGTGACATCGCTTCGGACAATTCGATCACTTACGACAAGATCGCCGAGGCGCGCATATCCTACGGCGGGCGTGGCCGGATCATGGAGGTCCAGCAACCGCGTTGGGGGCAGCAAGTCTTTGACCTGCTGACACCGTTCTGACCGGTCAGTCCGCGTCGTTCGTTGACTGCCGACATTAACATAACACCTAGCTGCATGAGGTAGCATGGCTGAAGAAGAAGCTCCGAAGAAAAAGGGCGGCGGGATATTAATCCCCGCGCTTCTCATTACCCTGATTGCCGGCGGCGGCGGCGCCGCGTTCGGCATGCTGGTACTTGGCCCTGGGAGCGGTGGCGGAGGGGCGCAGCACGCCGCCGCCGATACCAAGCACAAATCCAAAGACAAGAAGAAGGGCAAGAAGGATAAGCACGTCAAAAAGGGGGATGGCGAGGCTGAAGCGAAGGATGTCAGTGAACACGAGACGATCATCGCGCTGCCAACCATCGTTGCCAACCTGAACAACAGCAGCAAGCACTGGCTGCGGATCGAAACGTCGATCATCGCCAAGGCAGGTACGGAGCCGATCTCACTGGTGACACAAAAGCGCCTGGCCCAGGATATCTTTGCCCATATCCGACACTCGCGGCTCGAAGAGTTCGAGGGCGCCTCGGGGTTGATCAACCTGAGATCTGATCTCAGCGATGTCGTGCGCATTCGTACCAAGGGGCGTGCAGAGGAAGTCGTGGTTCACGGGATGATCGTCGAATGATCGTACGCGCACTGGGCATCCTCGCGCTGGCGGTCGTCGCACCGACAGACGTCGCGGCGCAAGGCCTAAACCTGGAAACACTCCTACCGGCCAACGATGCGCCGGTTTCCGGGCGGATCATCCAGCTCATCATTCTGTTGACCGTCTTGTCGGTCGCGCCCGGCCTGCTGATGATGGTGACCTGCTTTACGCGGTTGATCGTTGCACTGTCGTTCTTGAGATCGGGCCTCGGCCTGCAAACGACGCCGGCAAACCTCATTCTTGTTTCGCTGGCGCTGTTCATGACGTTCTACGTCATGGCGCCGACATTCGACCGGGCCTGGAAGGAAGGCGTCCAGCCCTATACGGAAAAGAAGATCACGGAGGCGGAAGCCTACGAACGCGTGACGGCGCCGTTGCGCGACTTCATGCTCGCGAACGTGCGCGAGAAGGACCTGGTGTTGTTTGCCGAACTTGCTGAAGAGAAGCTTAAGATAAAGACCACGAGCGAGAAGGTCGAAATGCGGGTGCTGATCCCGGCTTTCATGATTTCCGAGCTGCGGCGCGGATTCGAGATCGGATTCCTGATCGTGTTGCCATTCCTGGTCATCGACATGATCGTTGCCACGTTAACCATGTCGATGGGCATGATGATGCTGCCGCCAACAATCATCGCACTGCCGTTTAAGGTCCTGTTCTTTGTTCTTATTGACGGATGGCATCTACTGGTCGGTGGCCTAATTCGTTCGTTCAATTAATTTTTCCGCAACCACTAACCTTTACTTTCATCACCAGCGCAAGGTTGGTGATGACATCGGTTGTCCCAAAGGCATGAAGCCGCCCTGGCGTACCGGCATGGCCGGAATGTCCCCCAAGGATGTGAACACTACAGGGACATAAAATGAATAGTATCAATACGAACTTTGCCGCTCTGACGGCACTCCAGAGCCTCAAC
>JBPCVZ010000455.1:0-5803 GCA_051010015.1 Hyphomicrobiaceae bacterium | reverse complement strand
TGCGCTGGTCGACATCGGTGCAGCGCGGCGGGCCGCACGTTGCGGTCGAGGCGATGTTCAAGAAGGAAGGCGTCAAGGCGACTTTCGTGCCGTTCAAGGGTGGCTCCAAGGTGCTGGCGGCGCTGCTCGGCGAGACGATTGACCTTGCGATGATCTCCGAAGGCAACAAGGCGACGCTCGACGGCCAGACGCGAATCCTGGCCGAGGGCACGCCGTCGAAAAACCCGGTCAACCCCAAGGCACCGACGTTGACCGAGGCGGGATATCCGATCGCACCGGCGATCTTCTTCGGCTTTGCCGGCCCCGCAAACCTGCCCGCCGACGTGCTCAAGAAGTGGGACGAAGTGCTGCCCAAAGTGCTCGCCAGTCCCGAGTTTCGCAAGCTGGCTGATCAGCGCAAATGGGCAGTCAAGCATGCCGCCAGCGCGGAATTCAGCAAAACTGTTGCAGCGGACTATGCAGCCGCGAAACAGGCGATTGCCGACATCGGCATGAAGTAAGGTCGAGACCGAACAAGGTTTGCCTCATCCGATATGCCGTCGGGTGCGGCCGTTCGGTGGCGAAGCCGTTGCAGGATGATTCGATCGTGATGAACGATGCACTAGCGCGCCGCGAGATCTGGCTCCTGCTCGCGCTGCTTGCGGCCAGTGCGATCTTCTATTTCTTCGTCATCCCGAACGGCATTGCCGATCCCGACGGCTTCGGCATAGGGCAGGGCCTCCCGCCGAGCTTCACGGCCCGGGTCGCCGTTATTCTGATCGGTGTGATCCTGGGCGTGCGTCTCATTCAGCTGCTGGTCAATCCGGCAGCCGCCACTATCGAACCGTCTGATCCGGGCACTGCTGCAGTATCGACGGAAAGCGGATCGGGGTTGCGCAATATCGGCGGCATCGCCTGCGCGCTGGCGTTCGCTTTCGCCCTGGTGCCGGCGATCGGCTACTACCTGGCCAGCACCGCCATGATCGCCGCACTGATGTGGGTGATGGGCGAAACACGCTGGCTCTACATCTTCGGGCAGCCCATTGCGGTCATCGGGTTGATATGGCTGCTGTTCGACCGGATCTTTTCGATCAAGCTGCCGGTCGGCTGGCTGTTCGGTGGATGAGCGCATGGATCTGATTCTCCAAGGCATCGGCCTCGCGCTCACCTGGCAGAGCCTACTCGCCGTCATCCTCGGCGTTGCCGCCGGCCAGATGCTGGGCGCGATCCCCGGGCTCACGGCCTCTATGGCCGTTGCGCTACTCATCCCGTATTCCTTTTACTTCGACCCGTGGGTCGGCATCCCGATGCTGCTCGGCATGTTCAAGGGCTCGCTGTTCGGCAGCAGCGTCACCGCGATTCTGATCCGAACACCGGGCACGCCGGCGGCGTCTGCAACCGTACTCGATGGCTATCCCCTGGCGCAGCAAGGCAAGGGCGCCAAGGCGATCAAGATGGCGCTTTATTCGTCGGTGTTCGGCGATACGTTCAGCGATGTCTGCCTGATCTTCTTTGCCAGCATCCTCGCCCTCGTGGCGCTCAAGTTCGGGCCGGCGGAGTACACGCTGTTGATCCTGCTGGCGCTCGGCTCGCTTGGCATGCTGTCGAGCCGGCCGGTCTGGAAGGGACTGGTTGCGACGTTGATCGGCGTCATGATCGGCATCATCGGGCTCGATCCCATAACCGCCACGGAACGGCTGACATTCGGCAATCCCGAACTCGAGGAAGGCATCGGCCTGATACCGATGCTGATCGGCTTTCTCGCCGTCTCCGAGGTTTTTCGACAGATGGGCGGGACCAACACAGATCTCTCGGCGACCGCGATCCGCTATTCCGAAAAGCGCGAAGACAACCGCGTCTCCTGGCCGGAATTCAAGAACTGCGTGCCCGTACTCTTCCGCTCATCGGCAATCGGCACGGCAATCGGTTCGATGCCGGGGCTTGGCTCGACCGTCGCCGCCTTCATCGCCTATGGCGAGGCACGGCGGACCTCGAAACGGCCGCAGGGTTTTGGCAAGGGGTCGCTCGAAGGCATCGCCGCGCCGGAGGCCGCCAACAACGCCGTATCAGGCGCCAATCTCATTCCCTTGCTCGCATTCGGGATCCCAGGTGACATCGCTGCAGCACTGATCCTTGGCGCGCTGATGGTGCAGGGCGTCACGGTCGGACCGCTGGCGTTCTCGCAGAACCCGCTGCCGATCTATGCGATCTATGCCGCACTGATCCTCGCCAACCTGGTCAACCTCGTGCTCGGCTTTGGCCTCATCCGTGTCGCCCAGTTGGCTTTCTCGATTCCGCGACGACTGCTGCTCGCGAGTGTCCTGGCCGTCGCCGCCGCCGGCAGCTATGCGCTGCGCGGTTCCGTATTCGACGTCCAGTTGGTCTTCGTCTTCGGTGTCATGGGCTACGTAATGATGCGGCACGGTTTTCCGCCGGTACCGCTTCTCATCGGCTTCATCCTGATGCCTCTCCTCGAAGAGAACCTGCGCACCGTGCTGCTGCTCTCATCGACCTATGACGAAGGCATCCTATTTGTCTTCAAGCGTCCGGCCTTCCTGGCACTGTTGGCCCTCATGGGCAGCGCCATCGCTTTCGTCGTGTGGCGCCGCCGGCGAACCGGAGTGCCAGGTAATGCCGATGCGTGAAACAGTAACGAGGTCGCTCACATGACGGAGCCTGAACGCCCACCGCTTGCGATGATGAACGGCGAGATTGTGCCGTACGATCAGGCGAAGATATCGATCATGGCACCGGGCCTGACCTTCGCGGTGCTCGCCTTCGAGGGCCTGCGCGGCTACTGGAATGACGACGAGAAAGAGATGTTTGTTTTTCGTGCACCGGAGCACCTGGATCGGCTGGCATTTTCGAACAGCGTCATCGAGATCGACGATGCCCCGGACGGCGCCGCGTTCAATCGTCAGATGCTCGAGCTGATCCGCGCCTGCGAGATGCGCCAGGATTGCTATATCCGCATCCAGTCGTACATCGATGAATGGGGCGCGATGGCCGCACGCGCGCCGGTCGGCAGCTCGATCATATGTCGTGCCCGCGGAAGGGTTGCCGCATTCACGAACGGTGTGCACTTTAGCGTCAGCAGTTGGCGGCGCAACGAGGACGATGCCAGCCCGTCGCGCATCAAGGCGTCAGCGAATTATCTCAACAGTCGTCTCGCCGGGTTGGAAGCCAAGCGCTCGGGCTTCGATGCGGCCGTGATCCTCAATCGCAGCGGCACCGTGAGCGAGGGTCCCGGCGGCTGCATCTTCCTGATGCGCGACGGCGCGTGGATCACGCCGCCCGTCACCGCCGGCATCCTGGAAAGCGTGACGCGGCAGACCTTGATCGAGATTGCCGGCGACATCGGCCCGGCCGTGACCGCCCGCGACATCGGACGAACCGAACTCTACCTCGCCGAAGAGGCGTTCTACTGCGGCACCGGCCAGGAGATCGTACCGATCCTGAGTTTCGACCGCAAAGCCGTCGGCAACGGCCAGCCCGGACCTCAGACCCGTCGTCTGCAGGACCATTACGACGCGGTCGTCAGGGGGCGCGTCGAGCGCTACCGCGGCTGGTTGACACCGGTATGGGGTAAAGGAGCACCCGCATGATGGACGCCATCCGCATCGGCCTCATCTGGCGTCGTATCGAAGGCCTCGTCGACCAGGTCGCCGAGACATTTCTGCGCGCCGCCTTCTCGGTCGTGGTGCGCGACAACTACGACATGGCGTTCTCGCTTTTCGACGCCCACGGCCGCCTGATCGCCCAGTCGAAGCGCAGCATTCCCAGCTTCACAGGCACATTACCACGCACGCTGGAAGCGGTGCTTGCCAAGATTCCGGCCGACCAAATGGCACCCGGCGATGTCATCATCAGCAATGATCCATGGATCGGCACGGGGCATCTCAACGACATCTCGATGGTGCACCCGATCCACCGCGACGGCCGCTTGATCGCCTTTGCCGCCAGCACGGCCCATACGGTTGACATCGGCGGTGCCCCGTCGCCGACGGCACGTGACCGCTTCGAGGAGGGGCTGTGCCTGCCGATCTGCCGGATTGTCGAGCGCGGCCGGGAGAGCCCGGTGGTGATCGACTTTCTCAAGGAAAACCTGCGCATGGCCGACGAGACGCTGGGCGATATCCGGGCCCAGTTCGCCGCCTATTCCGACTGCACGAACAAGTTGTTTGGATTGCTCGACGACGAGGGCCTCAGCGATCTCGAGGCCGTCGCCGACGACATCATCAAGCGCTCCGAAGAAAGCATGCGTGGCGCCATCTCGGCATTGCCGGACGGCACCTGGCAGGACGGATTCGACACCGATGGGTTCGATGAGAGCCTGCACATTGCCTGCACGGTGACGATCGCCGGCGATGAGCTGAGCATCGACTTCGCCGGCACCTCGCAGCAGATCCCGTGGCCGGTCAACTGCGTGCTCAACTACACGCAGGCCTATGCACGATACGCTGTGAAATGCCTGCTCGATCCCGAAGCGCCGAACAACGCCGGTTCGCTGCGCCCGATCACCGTCACCGCGCCCGAAGGCTGTCTCCTCAATGCAATGCCGCCGGCGCCGGTCTGGGGGCGGCATCTCTCGGGCCACTACGTGCCGCCCGCGGTGATCGGGGCGCTGTCCCAGGTCGTACCCGAGCGTGCGGTGGCGGAGTCCGGCTCGCCGCTCTGGAATGTCTATTTCAGTGGCGCGCGTCCGGACGGCACCGGCAACTTCGTCAAGATGTACTTTATGAACGGCGGCCACGGCGCCCGCGCGATGGGAGACGGGCCCGGGTGCCTCAGCTTTCCGAGCAACGTCTCGAATGAGCCGACAGAAGTGTTCGAGAACCAGACGCCGATGCTGGTCGCCGAGAAGGCGTTCGTGCCCGACACCGGTGGCGCGGGGCGCTATCGGGGCGGCAACGCGCAGCGCATTCGTTTCCGCTCGCTCTCTGATGTACCGTTGACCATGACGATCCGCCACGAGCGTATTCGGTTCCCGCCGCGCGGGTTGCTGGGAGGCGCAAGCGGCGCGCCGGGCATCGACCTGCTCAACGGTGAACCGCTCGCCGCAAAATCGCGGACGGTTCTGTCGCAAGGCGACGAGGTCACGTTCCAGACACCCGGCGGCGGCGGTCTGTTCGCGCCGTCCGAGCGTTCGCAGGGTGAGATCGATGAGGACATTGCGTCCGGCCTCGTCACCGCGAATGCAGCAGCAAGGGACTATGACGTTGACAAGTGAGCAGAGGCAGATGGATTGGTCGATCGGTGTCGACATCGGCGGGACGTTCACCGACGTCGTGCTCTGGCGAGACGGCGCGCCAGAGATGCGCCGCGAAAAGCTGCTCACGACGCCCGATGACCCGTCGCGGGCGGTCGTCGAGGGAATCAAACGTGCGCTCGAGCATCAAGGCCTATCTGCTGGCGATCTTGGCACGGTCGTGCACGGCACGACGCTGGTCGCTAATGCGCTGATCGAACGCCGCGGCGTGACGACGGGCCTGGTCACCACGCGCGGTTTTCGCGATGTGCTCGGGCTCGGGCGCGAATGGCGCTACGATCTCTACGATCTCACGATCACGCTGCCGACACCGCTGGTGCCGCGGGCGCGTTGCCTTGAAGTCACCGAGCGGCTGCTCGCCGATGGCAGCGTCGGGACGCCACTTGTCGAAGCCGACGTCGTTGCAGCCTCACGTGAGTTACGCGAGGCGGGCGTCGAAGCCGTGGCGGTTGCTTTTCTCCATTCCTACGGCAATCCGGCACACGAGCGCCGGGCCGGTGAAATTCTCGCCCGGGAATTGCCCGGCGTCGAGGTGTCACTGTCCTGCGATGTCAG
>JBPCVZ010000454.1:0-7848 GCA_051010015.1 Hyphomicrobiaceae bacterium | reverse complement strand
CGCGCCGCGGAGCCATCAGCCGACGTTAGTCGAGCTGGATGTTGGCAACTGCCGTTTTGCCGCTGCGCTGGTCGATTTCGGTGTCGAAGGAGACCTTCTGGCCTTCCGAGAGACCGTGAATGCCGGCGCGCTCAAGAGCGGTTGCGTGCACGAAAACGTCTTTGTTGCCGTTGTCCGGTGCAATAAAGCCGTAGCCTTTTTGGTCGTTGTAGAATTTTACAGTGCCGCTTTCCATGGAGAGTCCTCTTCCAAGCTGCGTTTCGTAGGCGCCGACGCCGCGAAAAACGCGTGTCGGCAGTGAATATCGAACTTGGTAGGGATTCTGAACGTGCGCTCGGCGGTGCCGTGGCGTAGGGGCCCTGTAGTCCGGCCAAAGTCGATGGGTGGCATATAGGCAGAGTTGGCGGTAACTGCAAGTTATAAAACCACGACATATCCTGAGCATAAGTGCCACTACAGGCCGGTTTTTACTGGTTTTCGAGCCGTTTAGGGCGACAAACGGTTGGTGATTGTCATGCGCTGAAATCTCGAATTTTGTGTGCCACCGCATGAAGTTGCCGAAGTTTTGCTCGATATCAAAATATATGCATTGTGAACTTTGTGGTTATTCGTTTGTTAACGGAGCACTTTTTTAGAATTTTCTTGTCCTATGTCCGGCCGGTTCGCGAATTCCGCCCGCGACCCAGTCAATCGAGCAAAAATGGGGCTCCGGCAGGGTTGGTGGGCTTCTTGACGGTAGCTGAGCCGGCCTAGGCCCGCGCCCGCGCCCTGCCGGCCGCGGCACGAAAGAGGCTCGGGCGGCGGGCAAGAAGGCATGAATGCCCGGCCCGGTAGTTACAATTTGAACCCGTCCATTAAGCTCCATTTAGTACTGATTTGTTACTTAGGGGCGTGATCTTACAGTTGTCTCTCAGGAGTCCGCGTGGTGCGCGCATTATTCTGGCGGCGTAAAAATGCTCGTTTGGCGACACGCCTCAATACGTTAGTTGAAACGTCTGAGCGCGCGCGCAAGACCCGTCGCCGTGCACCGTCCCGCGTCGTCATCGATACCTCCTATGTGGAGCAGGCTGACGCAAAAGGCCCGTCACCGGCGCAAGAGCTAAATGATGCGGAGGGCCAGGACGGACTGTACGAGCACGTTGTTTACGAAACCGCTGATCCGAGCGCGACCTACGCGGCTGACGACTACCAGCCGCAGACCGAAGCAGCCTCCGACTACGACGGGTCGGACCCTGAGCACCACGATGATGAGGCCTCGATCCTCCTGCGCGAAGCGATCGAGCAGCTCGATCATGCCGAAGCCGGCCAGGCCGAAGCGCTGGAGCGCGAAGCGGCAGCGCTCAAAGAAATCGAAGCCCAACGGGAGCGTCTCGACGCACTGGAAGCGGGATTGGCCGATGCCAACGTGGCGCGGGCACAAGCTGAGCAGGCCCTGGAAAACGAGCAGAACAATGTCGAGCGACCGGCGCCGGCGGCAACTTCCGCAAAACGCGACGCAGAGCTCGAGCAAGACCTCGAGACGCATCGTGCAATGGTTGAGAGCTTGTCGGCCGACCTGCGCCATGAGCAAAAAACGCGCGCGCAGACGAACGGCGACCTCAAGGCTGCCAATGCTCGTGCGGCGGCCGCCGAATTGAAGCTCGACGAACTGCGAGACACCGAAGCGGACTACAACAAAGCCAAGGCAGATGCGACGGCCGCAAAGGCGCGTGCGGCTGCTGCCGAAAAGGATGTCGAAACCAGCCACGAGCGCTGCCAGGCACTCGAGGCCGAACTTGGCGAAGCGCGATCAGCCCGCGCGGCTGCCGAAGACGCCAGCGCGACGGCGGAAAAGCTGATCAAGGAACGCGAACAGCAGATTGAAACACTGGAGCAGGCGGCACGCGATGCCGCCGCACTGGAGCAACGCGCCGCCGACGCCGAGGCGGAGACGGCGGACGTGCGTGTGGCATTGCAGACGGCGCAAGATGACGTCACGGCGCTTACCGAAAAGGCGGCTGGTTACGAGCGCACGTGTGCTGAACTGAGCGACGTCACCGCAGAACTCGCTGAGGCGCAACGGCACGCCAAACAGTGTGCCGATCGCGAAGCGACGGTGCGAGATGAACTCGCGGCGCAGCAGGCGACGAACGAGAACCTCGAAGCGGAACTTGAGGCCGTTCGCAAATCCATCGCGGACGTTGAAACGGCGCACGCTGACCGGGTCGCGGCGCTGGATAGCGAAATTGTCGAACTGCGTGATGCCGCCGCCGAACAGGGTGACGATGCCGAGGCGCGCGTCACGGCGGCGCGTGAAGAGGCTGAGACGCAGCACGCCGCGGTCGCCAGGCTGGAAGCGGACCTCAAGGCGCAGCGGGAAGCGCTCGACGATGTCGAAACGGACAAGGAAATGCTGACGGCACGCGCAGCCGCGTCTGAACGCCGGCTCGTCGAAACACAAAGCGCTGCCGCTGAGACGGAAGCAAAACTGCGCGCAGAAATCGACGCCCTGCGTGAGGCGTCGGTTGCGTCGAATGGCGAAAGCGACACGGCCGGCGGACATGATCAGGCTGCGTTCTTTGGCGAGGACAACGCGGATCCGCAGCGCACGGTCGCCGGCGAACGGGCGCGCGCCGTGCAGCTTGAAAACGAACGTGACGTGCTGCGTCGCCAGCTTGCCGAGGTGCAACGGGCCGCGGATGCTGCGATGGAACAGGTGCGCGACGGCGAACTGGAACTGGCTGATCTGCGCCAGGCCGTGGCCGAGCAGGCAAGTGCAGAGGAAGAGCGCGCGGAAGCGCCGGAGCGGGAAACTGCGGTACGGCAGGAACTCGAAGCGGAGCGCGGGCGGCTTGATGATATCGTGGCTGAGCTTGAACAGGAGCGCGCGGCACGCACTGAGGCCGAGACGCGTCTCAACGAGGCCCTCAAGCAGGCCGCGGAAGAGGGATCCGAAACTCCCGATTCGTTTGCCGTCGGTGGCACCGTCGAACTCGAACCGGCCGAGGCCGAGCCGCCTCAGAAGCCACAAGAAGAGACAGCTACAGATCTGGTCATCGCCAAGATGCCGGACGTGCCCGCGCCGACGGTTCTATCAGAACTCGCCTCACCGGTCGCGCTGGGCGCCAAACGCAGCAACCGTATTGCCGGGAAGTCGGACACGAACAGCGTGAGCTCGGCGGCGCTGCACGCCACCGGCCCGACGGCAAGGCTTGGCAGCGTGATCCAGAACCGTATCGCCAAGGCGACGGCCAAAAAGGAAGACGCCAAAGAGCACCGCCGGGCCAAGCGGGTCGCGTCCCGCAAACTCGCTTCCTTGTGGCAGGACGGCATGAGCGCGCCGTTGTCGTGCACGATGCTCGATCGATCGTCGACCGGCGCCAAGCTCGAGGTGCTCACCGACCGCTTCAACGATCGCATGAACGAGATCAGCGTTGGGGATCGCTTCATGGTGACCCAGACGTATGCGCATGAGCGAACGTCGGTCACTTGCGAGATCATGTGGGTCAATGGACAACGCTGCGGCGTCCGGTTCTGTGGTCAGATACATACGGAGATCCAGAAGCCGGCCAAGAAGGCCTTGCCCAAGCAATCCGAAAAGCCATCGACGTCCAGCGCGATCAAGTCGTTGTTTGGCGCCGGTACGCGCTAACCTATCGAGCGTATTGTCGCGATTGCAGATAACCTGCTTGCGCGAGAACGGATGCGGGCTCCTGTTCTGGCCAAGCATCCGTTCCAATCCCTTAGATCACGTTGCGGATAGTAATCTGGGTTTTCGACCAATCCCGCGAATTCGACCGGGGTTTTCTTGACAGTTTGACGAAGCTGCTCCGACACTGGCCTCGCACAACGACAAAAAAATAGTGCGCAATTCCAGTGGAGGAAACCATGCCGAAGTTCGACTTGGCAAAACGGGCGGCCACGGTCGCCGCGATGGTCCTTGCTCTGTTCGCTCTCACCATGAACGCGACGGCGCAAGACAAGAAAATCAAGATCGGCGTTATTTACGACTACACCGGACCGCTCGCCGGTGGCGGCTCGGATCTACAGGCGCTGGGCGCCAAGATCATGATCGACCACATCAATTCGACCGGCGGTGTGGAAGGCTACAAGATCGAGGCAATCTACGCTGATGCGCAGTCCAAGCCTGAGATCGCGATCAACGAAGCAGTCCGCCTGATCGAGCAGGAAAAGGTCGACATGCTGCTCGGCTTCTATTCGAGTGCGCAGTGCGTGCCGGTGGCCGCCAAGATCGACGCACTCAAGAAATTCATGTGGATCACGACCTGCATTTCGCCGGCGGTCCTCAAAGGCCGCAACCTCAAGTATGTCTTCCGGCCGCAGGTGCATGGCGGCCAGTTTGGCTGGCTTTCCGTCGAGTTCCTGGCGGCCAACGCGAAGTCGAAAATGGGTATGGACCCCAAGAAGCTGCGGCTCGCGATCATCCATGAAGACGGCCCGTACGGCTCCGGCGTCGCCGGCGGCAACCAGTCCAAGGCGAAAGAGCTGGGCATGAACGTCGTGCTCAAGGAAGGTTATTCGGCAACGGCTCCGGACCTTTCGTCGTTGGTCACGAAGCTCAAGCGCAAGCGCCCGGATGTGATCCTGCACACCGGCTACAATCCGGACATCACCTTGTTCCTGCGCCAGGCCAAGGAGCAGGGACTGAGGTTCAAGGCGCTGATCGGTCATGGTGCCGGCTACGGCGTTGCCGATAAGCTCTATGACGCACTCGGCAACGATGTCGATCACTTCTACAACGTCGACCCGGTTTCGATCTGGCTGCTTGATCCCAAGTCGCTGAAGCCCGGCCTCGCCGAGATCACCGCCAAGGTAGGCAAGGAGTACGAGAAGGCCAAGCCTGGTACCAAGGTGAAGTCGGCGCATGTCGGCATGGCTGCATCCAACGCGCATGTGTTTTTCACCGACGTTCTGCCACGCGCGATCAAGAAGCACGGCGGCATCGGTGCCGAGGCCCTGCGCAAGGCGGCCCTCGAAACGGACATTCCGGAAGGCGGCACGCTGCTCGGTTTCGGCGTCAAGTTCCCCGATGCCGGTAAGTCCGACATGATGGGCCAGAACATGCGCGCGTCGCCTGTCGTGATGCAGTACGTCAAGCGTAAGGTCTATGTGGCCTGGCCGAAGGCGCTGCAGACCATCGATCCGGTTCTGCCACTGCCAAAGTCGTCGCCTTACGCCAAGTAAGCCGAGCGAGTTTGATGACGCGGCCGGCATCGGATGATGCCGGCCGCCGACTGCAACGGATCGAAAGGACGCCCCTGTGCTTGCCGTTCAAGGCCTGACAAAGAAGTTTGGCGGCTTCACCGCCGTCGATAATGTCGATTTCTCGGTCGAAAAGGGAGAAATCGTCGGGCTCATCGGGCCAAACGGATCGGGCAAGAGCACGATCTTCAATATGCTTTCCGGCAATCTGCCGCCCAACGCCGGCACGATCGAGTTACAGGGGCGTGAGATCGGCGGGCTGCCGCCGCACGTGATCTGCGGTATGGGTGTCGGGCGCACCTTCCAGATTCCACGCCCTTTTCGACGCTTGTCAATCCTGGAAAACGCGGCGCTCGCCGGCTTCTATGGGAGTGGCGAGGGCATCTCGAGGTCGCAGGCCTGGCGCAACGCCGAAGAGGCACTGAACCTCGTCGGACTGCCGACCGATAAGAAAGCATCGATCGACACGTTGGGTGCTGCCGGCCTTAAGAAACTGGAACTTGCCAAGGCGCTTGCAACCAAGCCTGACCTGTTGCTGGCCGACGAAAGCCTCGGCGGGCTCGATCACTCGGAAATGGATCAGGCCGCAGACATGCTCGGGTCGATCCGCAACGAGCTCGGCGTCACGATCATCTGGGTCGAGCACATCATGGGCGTGCTGATGCGCGTCGTCGATCGCGTCATGGTGCTCGATCACGGCGAGAAGATCGCCGAGGGCAAGCCGCACGAAGTGGCGACCGATAAAAAGGTCATCGAGGTCTATCTCGGCACGGATGCCGAGGAGACGGCAGCGGCGGCGGTCCGAACATGAGGCAGGTACAATTGAGAATGTGCGAAGTGGCGCAAGCCCCGTCGAGGACTGGCAAGTGCACGTTGGCGTGTGACGACACACAAGGTCGGGGGCGCGGACGATGCTGACGCTGGAGAATGTCGATGCCGGATATGGCAGCTTTCAGGCGCTGTTCGATATCTCGCTGAACGTCAACGCTGGCGAGGCGGTGGCGGTTATCGGCCCGAACGGTGCGGGAAAAACGACGCTGATGCGTGTGATCTCCGGTCTCATTCCGGCGACCAAAGGAACGATCACGATGGAGGGCACCTCGGTGCTCGACACCAAACCGCACGAGATCGTGAGTCTCGGTATCGCCCATTCGCCTGAGCATCGCCGGTTGTTCCCGCGCATGACGGTCGAAGACAATCTCCGAATGGGCTGCTTTGCACCGCAGTTTCGCGCCCGCTTCGAAGAGCGACGTGACCTCGTCTACGAGTTGTTTCCGCGCATGAAGGAGCGCCGCGATCAGCTCGCTGGCACGATGTCTGGTGGCGAGCAGCAGATGTGCGCAATCGGGCGTGCCCTGATGTCGGACCCGAAAATCCTGCTGATGGACGAGCCGTCGGCAGGGCTCGCGCCGGTGATCGTGCAGCAGGTGTTCGAGCTCATCAAGCGCATCCGGGCGGACGGACTGACGGTGTTGATCGTCGAACAGAACGTCAAGCAGGTGCTCGGCGTCGTCGACCGCGCCTACGTGCTTGAAGCGGGCAGCCTGCGCATGAGTGGGACATCGCAGGAACTGCTGGCAAGCGAAGACATTCAAAAAGCCTTCATGGGCATGTAAGGGGCATCGATGGCTGAATTCATGGAAGCGCTGTTCAGCATCTTCTTCATTGAGACGCTGATCAACGGGTTGCTGCTCGGAGGGGTGCTGGCGCTGTTGTCGCTTGGCTTGAACCTGATCTTCGGCGTCGTCGATGTCGTCTGGATTTGTTACGCCGAGATCATCATGCTCGGCATGTACACGATCTACTTCCTGGTGAAGGCGGGCGTACCGCTGCCGCTGGCGGTGGTTGCGGGGATCGGAGTGTCGACGATCCTCGGGTACCTCACGCATAAACTGGTGATATCGCGCGTGCTCGATGCGGCGCCGATCAACCAGTTGCTGGCGACGGGCGGTTTGTTGTTCTTCTTTCAGGGCGCGGCGATGGTTGCGTTCGGGATCGAGTTCCGAAATCTCGGCGTCAGCCTTGGCAGTCTGGCGGTGTCGGAGGATATCTATCTGTCCTGGACGCGGCTGCTGTCGTTTGCGATTTCCGGTGTCGTCGTCATCGCGCTCTACTTCTTTCTGTCACGCAGCTATCTCGGCGCCGCGATCCGGGCGATCAGCCAAGACCGTGAGATCATGACGTTGATGGGGGTCGATACCAAACGGCTCTATCTGCTCACGTCGGCGATCGGCGGCGCGCTCGCCGGCCTCGCGGCGGCGCTGCTGGCGCTGCAGTACGACGTGCATCCGTTCATCGGATTGAGCTTCGGGCCGATCACGTTCGTCATCTGTGTGATGGGTGGGCTCGGCAACATGGTCGGCGGGTTTCTGGCGGCGTTCGTGTTCGCCGAGCTGATTACGATCGGCGGGTATTTTGCGGAACTCGAGTGGGGTTATGTCATGGCGTTTGTGTTCTTCGTCGTGACGATGTTTATCCGTCCTGAAGGCTTGTTCGCGAGGAAGTCATGAACAGCAACGTCGTCCTCGCGATTGTCGCCGCCATTCTGCTCGCGCTGCCGTTTATCGGCGTTGAGACCTATGCGCTGCACCTGATCATTGTCATTCTGATCTGGGCGTTTGCCTACACCGGCTGGTCGGTCATGGG
>JBPCVZ010000453.1:0-6484 GCA_051010015.1 Hyphomicrobiaceae bacterium | reverse complement strand
CCTCAAGCACCATGGCAATGCCCTGGCCAACGCCGATGCACATCGTGCACAAGGCACGCTTGGCGCCGCGTTCGTTCAATTCGATCGACGCCGTCAGGGCCAACCGGGCACCGGACATTCCCAAGGGATGTCCAAGCGCAATGGCGCCGCCGTTCGGATTGACGTGCTCGGCATCGTCAGCCACGCCGAGCTGGCGCGTCGTCGCAAGCGCCTGCGCGGCGAACGCCTCGTTGAGCTCAATGACGTCGATATCGCCGATCTTGAGCCCGAGCCGCTCCAGCAGCTTCTGGGACGCGGGTGCTGGTCCAATCCCCATGATGCGAGGTGGAACGCCGGCGGTCGCCGTACCCACGATACGCGCTTTGGGCTTTAAGCCATACTTCTCGACCGCTTCAGCCGACGCGACGATGACGGCCGCGGCCCCATCGTTGACACCGGAGGCATTGCCCGCCGTTACGGAGCCGCCTTTGCGGAATGGTGCCGGCAGCCCCGCGAGCTTCTCCAGTGTCGTCTGGCGCGGGTGCTCGTCGCGATCAACCACCACGGGATCGCCCTTGCGTTGCGGGATCGTCACCGCCACGATTTCCTTGGCGAGCCGGCCGCTGCTCTGAGCCGCCGCTGCCCGTTCCTGGCTGCGCAACGCAAACGCGTCTTGATCCGCGCGATTGATTTGAAACTCCTCGGCGACGTTCTCCGCGGTATCAGGCATCGAATCAATGCCGTACTGCTCCTTCATCATTTTATTCACGAACCGCCAGCCGATCGTCGTGTCGTAGACGGTGTTGTCCCGCGAGAACGCGGTCGTCGCCTTGGGCATGACGAACGGTGCCCGCGACATGCTCTCGACGCCACCGGCCAGCATTACGTCCGCGTCGCCGGCTTTGATGGAGCGCGCTGATATCCCGATCGCATCGAGGCCGGAGCCGCACAGCCGGTTGATCGTGCCGCCTGGCACGTCGGTCGGCAGTCCGGCCAGCAGCGCCGCCATGCGTGCAACATTGCGGTTGTCTTCACCGGCCTGGTTGGCACACCCAAAGAAGGAATCGTCGATATTCTCCGGCTCCAGCCCGGGCGCTTCGGCCATGACCGTCTTGATCGCGTGCGCCGCCAGGTCATCCGGCCGGACGCTCGACAATGCCCCGCCGTAACGGCCGATCGGCGTGCGTTTTCCTTCACAGATGAATGCTTCACGGGTCATGCGATTGTCTCCTCCAACATCATCCAGGTCTTGTCTGGGGTTCTGGTCAATAGTTGCGCATGTCGGGCGGATTGCAATGATTTTGTCACTTTCGCCGTCGATCAATCAGATTGGCACTGGCCGGGCGCTGGTTCCAAGCGGTCGGTGATGTCGACCTAACGGGGAGACAGACAGCGGCAGCGGGCGCGCCGCATGCCCGGTTGCGAACCTCGGCACATGCACGCTTGCGCGGCAGCCCGGCCGCGCTCGCTCGATGCTCTAGCCGACGCCGCGGTCATGCGTTTCTGAAATGCCAAGATCATCGAGCCAATGCACAGCCGAGCGCCACCAGATTTGCCGAACCGGTGCTAGCCCAGCGCGCTGATTGCACGTCCCGACCCGCAGGCTGAGCACTTTTGCCGCTTCCCCTTCACCAGTGCCGTAAAGCTGGGTGCCGCACGTAGCGCAAAACGCCATGGTTCTTGGCTTGCCGCTTTCACTGATTTTCACATAGGTCTTTGGCGTGCCATGCAGCAGCTTGAACTGATCCGCCGCGACCGGCACGACCGTTCGAAACGCAGTGCCTGACATGATCTGGCAATCGCTGCAATGGCACACGCCGATGCGTTTTGGGTCGATGATCGCCTCGTAGGCCAATTCTCTACAATGACAGGCTCCGTCGATTTTCATGGTGTCTGCTCGCTGATGCTAAGGGTGGACATGGGATGCTGTTTCGCGGCTTCGTGAACCTTGCCTCGGATACACTGACGGCAAGGCGGCAACGAGTGTCCGGGTTGCACCTCAACCACCCGGGTACAACACGATGACGCGAGGGGTTTCGGGAAGTCGATCGCGAGAGATCACGACCGACGTCGCTTGTTGGCGAACAATCTCATAGTCCTGTCTGGCGCGATCGAGAAACCGCGTCAGGGCGGCGTTGGAAAAATAGTGCATCGGCAGAACAATCCGAGGCTTGAGCGCGTTCAACACGTCGAAGACGCCCGCTGTATCCAACGTGTAGGCGCCATCTATCGGCACGAGAGCGATATCCATCTGACCAATTTGCGCCAGTTGCTGCGTCGTCAGCGTGTGATGGAGATGGCCCAGATGGGCAATGCACAGCCCGGCTACCTCGACAATGAAGATTGAGTTTCCGAAGGGCCGCGACTGCGATCCATCATCGCTGGTCCGGATGCTGGTCGGGACGTTACGCACGCGCAAGTCCCTCACCGTCAGATCGTGAATTGCCGGCGCCGGGCCGATCGGATTCCAGCCACGCAGAATGTGCTTGATCTTCGCACTGGGCCGCGTCGTGTAGTGTGTGCCATGCGCGACGTTCATCGTTACGATTGTCGGGATGAAGGCCGGTCCGACGATATCGTTGTAGTCGGTCGCAATGGTCACGCCCTTCGGGCTCTCGATCGTGAACGTCGAGTGACCATTGTAAACGAGCCGCGCCTGGTAGGGTTTCAACGCTGCAACCTGAACCACTGGCGGGCGTTGCGGGTTGGCGGCAAGCGCCAGGCAACGATCGGCAGCCGGCCGCTGCGCGTGCGCGGGGCATGCCACGAGCGCCGTGAGCGCAACGGTTGCCGCGGCACCACAGCGCCGGGAGCTAGCAAACAGTGAAAACCTCATGCCCACTCTCAATCAGACGTCACACGGCGGTTGCATAAGAGCATTGTCTGGTTTTTGGCGCCAACCACCATTTTGTCATCTGGGCATTCAGCCGGGTGGGGCCCGATATGGACGCCGTCCCCAATGATTCAGACACCGAAACCAGGATCATCGCCGAGGTGGATTCCGCCGTCACGGACCTCGGCTAACTTGCTGCAAAGGTGATACCGGATCGGGTGGCGACTGTGGCCACCACGAATTTCCGCGGCAAAGCAACCGCTCTTGGAAGGTCAAATTGATCCGTGCTACGCTCACCGCTCTATAAGTATCTCTCTACAAAGGAAAATCCATGAAGTTGTGTGCAGCGCTCATCGCGCTCGCGGTGAGTTCGGTCACGGCCTTCGCTGGCGAGGTCGCCAATGTCAGCGGTGTTGGCAAAGGCAAAGCGACCAGTATGGTTGAGGCGGTGGGCAAAGGACATCTGCTCATGCAGTCGGTCACCGAATATGCGTCATACAAAAGCGCCGATCCCAAAAGCCCATTTAATGGCATGACCGGAAAATGCTGGGGCGCCATTGAGATCAAACCACCGACTGCATCGGGTAAAGGAAACTGTGCATTCGCGACGACTTCGGGTGACAAGCATTTCAATACCTGGACGGCAACCGGACTGGCAAAGGATGGCGCTCTCGTCGGCACCTGGGCGATCGTCGGTGGTTCCGGCAAATTTGCAGGTGCATCGGGCGGTGGCAAGTTCCACTCGTTGACCGATCGCGACGCCGGCACCTTTGTCAACACAGTGAGCGGTGCAGTCGTCCTCAAATAGACGGCGAGCGCTGTGGCGCGGCTCGAGATCGGCTGTCGCCGTTTTGATCTTCTTTCAATGGGTCCACACAATCAGTGGATTGCTCATCCCATCAACACATCAAACTCAGAAGGAACCGCTATGTACGCGCGCGTAACTACGATCACGGGGAAGCCTGACAGAATGTCCGACATGGTCGCCCAAATCCCTGAACTGAAACCGAGGTTGCAGGCCATCCCGGGCATTACCGCAAATCACGTCGTTTGGCGCGACGATGGACAGTGCGTGGTTTTGGCTGTCTACGATTCGAAGGCTTCGGCTGAAGCTGCGGAGCCGACCATTCAAGGCATATTTGCAGGCATGGCCGACTTGATGGCAGCACCGCCCCAGATCGAAGCTTACGACAATACCGCCAACATGCTTGAATGACAGCGAACTGCAACCGGCGCTGCTGCAGTCGATCCCATCACGGGACGGTTGCCGTATCGCCAACAGGTGATTGGCAGGCCTTGGCCCGCCGATCACCGGGAAGCGGCCTTTGGCATCGCCAAGTGAGCGGGAACGCACAGTTTCTCTGATCGCTTGTGCATGCTGCTGTCCGGGGTACGGATTTGGACGTAGGCATGGACAGCGGACATTACCAGCACTTCCTGAATTGGATAAATCGCGCGCCGGAAGGAGCAGATACGGCGCTGCGGCGCGGCTACGCACTGGCACGGGTCGGCTTTCCCATCGGGCTGCTCTCACACGGGGCATTCATCTTTCTGTTCTGGTATCTTGATCAACCGGTCATGGCACTTTTCAACGTGTTCTCCGTCGTCTTGATCAGTTGGGGTGTGTGGTCCGCCTGGACGCTACGAGACATAAAGCTGCCGACGATGCTTACCTTGCTTGGCGAGATCCCTCTGCACGCAGTTCTTGCCACGCTATATATGGGACCCGCACCGTTCTTCCTGGCCTTTCTCCTGTTTCCAATTTGCTTGATGCCATTGCTACCCTATTTCGGGGCGCAAGCCCGTCTGGCACAGAGCATGGCTTGCGTCTTCGTCTTTGTGGTCGCTGGTACAGTCGCTATCGGTATGGAGCCACTGCGGCCGTTGTCGCCGAGCTGGAATGTCTTCTTTTTTGTGTTCAATGCCATTCCCACCATAGCTTTCGTCGGTCTGAATTCGGCGATTTCTGATTCAATCACCGCCAAGGCCGAGGCAGACCTGGCCACGGAGTTCAATCGGGCGGAAGGCCTGCTGCTCAACATCCTTCCGGTCCCCATCGCCGAACGGCTGAAGGACAATCCGGAGCTTATCGCAGACGAGCACCCGCATGTGTCCGTTCTCTTCGCCGACATCGTCAACTTCACCGAGACATCTGATAAGATGGCGCCCACCGCTCTCGTGCAGACGCTCAATTCAGCCTTTTCGCGCTTCGATGCGCTGGTCGAGAAGCATGGTTGTGAGAAAATCAAAACCATTGGTGATGCCTACATGGTCGTGTCCGGCCTACCCGAACCACGAGCCGATCATGCGCAGGCGATGGTTTCTTTGGCGCTCGACATGATCGACACGGCCGAGGAGATCAATCTGTCAAGCGAGTTTCCGTTCACCCTGCGCATCGGGGTCAATTCCGGTCCCGTTGTGGCCGGCGTGATCGGCGAAAAGAAGTTTGCCTATGATCTTTGGGGGGACACGGTGAACGTCGCATCGCGCATGGAATCCCATGGACAACCGGGCATGATACAGATTACCGAGGCGACACGGGCGCAGTTGAGCGGCTCTTTCAGGACGGAGCCCTTGGGCCAAATCGACGTCAAGGGCAAAGGCCAAATGCTGACCTATGCCGTAGCTGAGGAAACTCCCGCTGCCTGACACCCGGCTATATGAGTACGCCGGCCGTAAGCCGTCGCAGCATTGATGAAACGGTTCTCCCTTGGCCGCTTCCGGAATTTCGGGGTTCGGCAGGCAATGCTACTCGCCGGCCCGTTGCTTTGCTCTCTGAAATGCCGGCCGATCCATCATTCGACCAAGGTAGCTTTCCAGCTTTGGATAGGGTCCGATTTCGCCGACGCGCTGTGCAAGCTGCAGAATGTATCCCATGCCAAAGTCCGGTCCCTGCAATCGATCCCCGAGCAAGAAATTTTTGTCACCAAGGAAATCTTGGATGTAGTTGAGATGCATCGGCACTTCCGCCGCCGCGAACCTACTGAAGATCACCGGCTTGGGTTCTTCTTCTCTCGTCAAAACGAGCTTTACCAGCAACGGCAGAAAGGCGGAGCCTTCGGAATAGTGGAGCCACTGTGTGTAAACCGCACGGGCAGTTCTCTCTGTCGCCAGGGGCGCAAGGCTGTGGTCTTTGTCGTAGTTATCGATGAGATAAGAAGCGATTGCGCCCGACTCCGATAGTTTAAGACCATCATCTTCGATGACGGGAGACTTGCCGAGGGGGTGGGCTTCCTTCAGATCCGCCTGCGCACGCATCGTCTTCGCGTCGCGCAAGTATATCTTCAGCTCATAATCAAGCCCAAGCTCCTCCAACAACCAGACTGTAAAAATTGGTCGGCCGGTACGTAGATGATGCACAAGGATCATTTCACCAATGCCTTTCAAATTCACTCGGAAAGCGGTCAACACTCGATCCTAGCAACAAGCCCTTGATGCGCAAGAAGAGATCCGTGCACGTTGCGCGGCCCCACGACGGCTCCCGCCCCATCGCGACGCTTGCCTCAATCCCGGTGTCCCTCAAAGGCTGCCAGCCGGTACCGACGGGCCGCCCTGCCGCTCGGCAATCACCACCCCTACGCCGCCAGCGCACTCACGATCATCGCCAGCCCGGCGACCAGCAGCAGCGCGTCCATCAGCCCGCGAAACATCTCTTCCGTCAGCGCGTGCAGG
>JBPCVZ010000452.1:0-7799 GCA_051010015.1 Hyphomicrobiaceae bacterium | reverse complement strand
TCGGCAAGTGGATCGCCATCGACGACGATCAGGTCGGCGATCGCATCGGGCTCGACGATGCCGAGTTTGCCTTCCATGCGCACGACCTTGGCGGCATTGATCGTGGTCGAGCGGATCACGTCGATCGCCGGCAGGTAGCGCCCGAGCAGCGGGAACTCGCCCGACTGGTGGCGGTGCATGTCGCCGAGCAGGTCGGTGCCGTAGGCCATCATCACGCCGGCCTCACGCAGGATGCCGAGTGCGCCGAGACCGGCTTCGCGGACATCCTCGATCTTGGCGACGGACTCCGGCAGCATGCCAAGCTCGGCGCCCTCCTTTGCGAGGATATCGAAGGTGATGTTGGTCGGCACGGCAAAGGCGCCTTTGTCCTTCATCAGGCGGGCGGTATCGGGCTTGACGAGGTTGCAGTGTTCGATCGAGGTGACGCCGCACTCGACGGCGCGGCGGATCGAGTCGTCGGTGTAGAGGTGTGCCGCGACATAGGTCTGCGCATTGCGCGCCTCCTCGACGGCGGCGAGCAGTTCGTCACGCGAAAAGCCGAAGAACGCGATCGGGTCCGTCGGCGATGAGATGCCGCCGTTGGTCATCATCTTGATGAACTCGGCGCCGCCCTTGATCTCTTCGCGCGCGACACGGCGCACGGCGTCGACACCATCGACGACGCGGCCGAGTGCGCCGAGCCGGTCACGGTAGTAGTCGACGTCGCGGGCATGGTAGCGGCCGCGGTAGTCGGTGTGCCCGCCGGTCTGCGACAGCGCCTTGCCGCAGATCACGAGCCGCGGGCCGGGAATGACGCCTTCTTCGAGCGCCATCTTGAGGCCGATGTCGGCGCCGCCGAGGTCGCGCACCGTCGTGAAACCGCGCATCAGCATCTCGCGCATGATCTTCGCCGAGCGCAGCGCGACCAGTGAGTTCGGCAATTCCGTATTGAGGCCGAGATTGGCGATCGTGGCGATGACGTGCACGTGGCAGTCGATCAACCCCGGCATCAGCGTCTTGCCGCCAAGGTCGATGACGCGTGCCGATGGCGACGACAGGCGCTGGGCGGCAACCTCCTTGATCTCACCGTCGGCGATCAGCACGTCCATGCCCGGCAGGCCGTCATCGGTGCGCCCGTCGAGAATGCGTGCGTTGCGGAACAAAACGGTTTGCGATGCCATGGCGGGTCTCTCTATCAGTGTCGGGAGAAGGCGCGATCAAGGGGATGTCGTGCGCAGCATATTCCGAGCCGATCGAATCGTCGAACCGGAATTGTGATGGTTGCCCGGTCAGCCCGTCCCGAGCATCAGCTTCGGCAGCCACAAGGCGAGGTCAGGGAACGCGATCAGCGCGGCAAGCACGATGAAATGCAGCGCGATGAACGGGATCACGCCGCGGTACATGTCGCGCAGCGTGATCTCGGGTGGCGCGATGGCACGGAAGTAGAAGATCGCGCCGGCCATCGGCGGGGTCAGCATGCTGGTCTGCATCATGATCAGCAGCGCGATCGAGAACCACAGCGGGTCGAAGCCGAAGCCCCTGATGATCGGCATCGCCATCGGGATCAGGATCAGCATGATCGTGATCAGGTCGAGCACGAAACCCGCGATGAACGTCACGAACAGGATGAGCGCGAGCGTGCCCCAGGCGCCAAGCTGCGAATCGGTGATCAGGCTTTGCAGCGCGGTGAGCCCGCCGGTCGCCGCGAACACGCCCGAGAACATCAGGCCGCCGACGACGATGGTCAGGATCATCGCCGTGATCGACAGCGTCGTCATGGCCGCTTCGCGCATCACGGCGAGCGAAAACTTGCCATAGCCGACGGCGAGCAGAACCGAGCCGATGGCACCGATGGCCGCCGCCTCGGTGGGCACCGCGATGGCAAACAGGATGCTGCCGAGCACGGCTGCAATCAGCACGACGGGCGGCAGCAGAACAACGGCCGTATGCCACAGCCGTGGGCCGAGCGGTGCGTGATCGGGGACATCGGCGACGCGCGGTGCCGCGCCCGGCCGAAGCGTGCAGTAGGCCATGATATAGACGATATAGAGCCCGCCGAGCATCAGCCCGGGCAGCAGCATCGCGGCAAACAGCTCGCCGATGCCAAGATCGGCTATGGTCGCGAGAATGACAACGAGCACCGACGGCGGAATGATCGAGCCAAGCGAGCCGCCGGCGCAGATCGTGCCCGAGATCAGCCCTTTGTCGTAGCCATGCCGGAGCATGACCGGCGTTGCCAGCATGCCGACGACGGCTTCCGTTGCACCGACGACGCCGCTCGACATCGCAAACAGGATGCACATGATGATGGCCCCGACGGCGACGCCGCCGGGCAGGCGGTGGGTCCACGAGTGGATCGTCTCGAAAAGGCCTTCGGCGATGCCGGAGCGTTGCAGCATCGCGCCCATGAAGACGAACAGGGGCAGGGCGGCGAGGATATGCGAGCCGGCGATCTCCTCGACGCGGTGGCCGAACATGACGACGACGGCGTCGCCGAACCACAGCCAGCCGAATACCAGCGCGACCGACATCAGGGCAAAGGCCACGGGCACGCCGATGAAGATCGCCGACAACAGGACGGGAAACATCCACAGCGCCATGCTGGTCATGCGGCCGGCCCGTCATCTTGGCCGCAGGCAATCCGCAAGGTGCGGACGGTTTCCGCGAAAACCTGCAGGCAGAACAGTCCGAACCCGAAGGTCACGATGGCGCGCACCGGCCACACCACGGGGTTCCACACCGATTCGCCGGAAACCTCGCCGATTCGATACGCTTCGAGCGCAACCTCGCCAAGGCGCCACGTCATCCAGGCCGTTACGGGCAGGATAAAGAGCGCGTAGACGGCGCCGTCGATCGCCGCCTGCACGCGCGGTGACAATTGAGCGTAGATGAAGTCGACACGCACGTGTTGGCGGGTTTTCGTGACATAGGCGATGCCGAGTACGAAATGCGATCCGGTGATCATGTAGGAGAGTTCCCAGGACCAGAAGGTCGGCCAGCCGAGGATGAAACGTGCAAACACCTCGTAGCCCATGACCACGAAGAGCGGCACGACCAGCCATGCGCCGATCACGGAGACACCGTCGGTCAACCGATCGATCCAGCCAACGACTCGGTTCACCGGCTTTGTGCTCAAGCGCCATCTCCTGTTGCTCCGGCGTTCGCCGTTCATCGATCGGCGTCGCGGTAGTTCGATCGCACGGCGCGCAATGCGCCATAGTGTGGCAGGCAGACGGCAAGGCTAGTCGATGGTCGAGCGCTTGCACAAACACTATTTTGCAGCCCGGCGTCGGCGGCTGTGAGAGCGGTGATTTTCGCGCATGCGAAAGGCGGCTTCGCACACGCGAAGATGAGGCCAGCAACTGCTTGCAACCAAAAAAGTTCGCCTGTTCATATCGCTAGCCGGATGCATTTCAAGCTTTTGGTTGACCCGCGTCACCTTATCGCGGAGACTTTCAAAAGGTCGTTCGAGTCTGCTCTGGTGAACTACATGCCGTGTAACCTTCTGATACGGCAGAAGTTTTCTTCAGTATGTGGACTGATGGGCGACAAAGTCGAAGAAGATCGCCAGCATTTCGATGCCAAGGCGGCGTGTCTAGAGCGATTTTCCATGAATTCAGGGAGGAGTATTGGATGAAGTCTACGATGAAGAAGTTCCTGGTAGGGGCCGTCGCGGCTGCCGGTGTGGCAGTTGCGAGCACGGCGGCTCATGCGCAGGCCAACTGGAGCATGGCGACACCTTGGGGCGGCGGTAAGCCCTTCGAAGATGCCAAGTTGTTTGCGGCGATGGTGAAGTCGCTGACCGAAGGCCGAGTCAACATCACGGTGTTCCCAGCCGGTACGCTCGGCAAGGCACTGAAAGTGACAGACAGCGTCAAGTCCGGTGTTGCACAAGCCGGCCACAACTGGATGGGCTATGACTGGGGCATCGACAAGACCACGGTTATCTTCGGTGGCTACGTCGGCGGCCTGACCGAGGAAGAATTCTTCCTGTGGCTGTTCAAGGCCGGTGGCGTCGAGATGTGGAAAAAATACCGGATGGACAACTTCGGTGTCGTCTCGATCCCGTGTGGCATCTTCCCGGCCGAGATCTTCCTGCACTCCAAGCGCAAGGTCACGAACCTCGCCGAGTACAAGGGTCTTAAGCAGCGCACCGCTGGTGCCTGGGCCGAAGTTGGTGGTTCGCTTGGTGCGACAACGGTTATTCTGCCTGGCGCGGAAGTCTACGCTGCCCTGGAGCGTGGCGTGATCGATGCGACCGAGTGGAGTTCACCGTCGGTCAACGAGCCGGTTGGTTTCCACAAGATCGCCAAGTACATCATCTTCCCTGGCGTGCACCAGCCAGGTGCGACGCAGGAATGCGAGTTCAATAAAGCGGCTTGGTCAAAAATCTCGGATCGCGACAAGATGCTGATCGAAACAGCGGGCCGGTTGCGCACCTACGATGCTTGGGCTAATCACGCCTACAATGATCTTGGTGCTTATCGTCGGATGGAAAAGGGCGGTAACACGATGCTGCGTCTTGAGCAGAGCTTCATCGATGCGGCCCAGAAGGCCGGCAACGAATGGGCTGACAAGGTTGCGGCCACCAATGCCAAGTTCAAGGCAATGCTGAACCATCAGCGGAAGTTCCAGCAGGATATGTCGGTTTATTCGAAAATGCGAAGCGCACCTGGTACGCGTACCGCCATCGGCAAGATCCTGAAGTAGGTTGTAACAATTCAAGAGTATCCACTGGGGGGCAATTGCCCCCCAGATTCTCTGCGTATGCGCTGAAAATCCAATCGATCAAGGAACAATCCAAGGGACTTGGCAATGGAAGAAATCGTTCGTGTGCTGTCGGAAACGCACACGTTTATCCTCTCGGGCAAGCCGAGCGGCTATGGGTGGCTATTGGGCATATTCGTCGGGCTCTTCTACGTGTCGGCGGCCTATATGGCTTGGGGGTTCATAAATTCAATTCTGAAGAGGGACATCTGGGAGTTCATCAAGAAGATCGAGCGTGTGACGATCCTGTCCGGGCTCGCGGCGGCGACGCTCATCCCGGTGCTCGCCATTCTGATCACTTATGAAGTGATATCGCGATACGCATTCCGGGCACCGACATCATGGGCATTTGAGGTCTCGTATATGCTGATGGGTATCAGCCTGATGTTGGGGATCGCCTGGTGCACGTTCGCGCGCAAGCACATCCGCGTCGACTTTCTTTACGACAATCTGGCGCCGAAAGGCAAAGCCACGGTCGATCTACTGGGTTTTGTGTTTCTCCTTCTTCCGATCCTGATCTGGGTTTCCTGGGCGCTTTTCGTCTACTTCCTCGAAGCTTACAAGGTGAACGAGGTATCGGGTGAATCCGCTTGGAACCCCATCATCTGGCCGTTCAAGTTCTCATTTGCTTTCGGGTTCTACCTGTTCACGATGCAAACCATTGCCGAGACAATCAAATGTGCACTCACATTGACGGGACGTGACGTGCCAGATCCCGTTTTGCCGAAAGGGGTCCACTGATGAACCCAGAATTTTCACTGCTGATGTTCCCGGTGCTGTTGTTCCTGTTGTTCTGGGGTTTCCCGGTTGCGTTCTCCTTGATGGGAGTCGCGCTCATCTTCGGCATCATACAATTCGGGGATGCAGCTGCTGCCCTGTTTTTGTCAAAGGTCGACGACGTAGCATCCAACTATGTGCTCGGCGCCGTACCGCTGTTCATCTTCATGGGATCGCTGCTTGAGAGATCGGGGGTCGCCGAACGACTGTTCGAAGCAATCCATATGTGGACCAGGCGGTTGCCGGGTGGTTTGGCGATTGGGACCGTGCTGTTGTGCGTTGTGTTCGCCGCATCAACCGGCATCGTCGGAGCCACTGAAACGGTGGTTGGCCTACTCGCGATTCCCGTCATGCTCCGCTACCAGTACAACAAGGCGCTGATCTCCGGCACAATCTGTGCCGGCGGTTCGCTCGGGACAATCATTCCACCGTCGGTCGTGGTGGTTATTCTCGGACCGGTTGCCGATGTTTCGATCGGTGATTTGTTCGCCGGCATGATCCTTCCGGGATTGATGCTGGCAGGCTGCTACATCATCTATATCATCGTGCGGTGTACGATTGTTCCGGCTGACGGCCCGCGGCTGCCACGGAGCGATGATGAACCATCGTTGCTACACAAGCTCTGGATCACGGCAACCGCGTTGATCCCACCCTTCATGCTGATTTTCATCGTGCTCGGCTCAATTCTGATGGGTGTCGCGACACCGACGGAAGCGGCCGCGTGTGGTGCGGTTGCCTCGACGATCTTGGCAACGGCTTATGGCGCGCTGACATGGGATGTTATGAAGGAGACATTGTTCAAAACCGTGATCATCACGGCGATGATCCTGCTAATCCTGATCGGCGGCACCATGTTCGCGGGCGTGTTCACGGCATCTGGCGGCCTTGTTGGTATGCAGAATATCGTGGCTGCGTTCGAACTCACCAACTGGGAGACACTGGGCATCCTGTTGTTGCTCGCCTTCGCTGCCGGCTTCGTGCTGGACCTGATTTCGCTGATGCTGATCGTCGTGCCCATCGCGATGCCGATCATCGTGAAGTTTCCGTTCTACCAGCTCGATCCGGGTCAGGTGAAGATCTGGTTCTCGATCTGCTTCCTGATCATGATCCAGACCAGTTATTTGACGCCGCCGATGGCGCCGGCGATCTTCTATCTGCGTGGCATCAGCCCGCCGGAGATAACGTTGATGCACATGTACAAGGGCGTCATTCCCTTTATTTTCGTGCACTTCGTCGTGCTGGCCTGCGTCATCCTATATCCGGCTATGGCGCTGTGGCTGCCGACCATCCTGTTCCGTGGCTTCGGTTGATCGGATCGCGGTCAGGAACGACAAATAAAGGCGGCTCTCGCGAGCCGCCTTTTCATTTGCAGTATTGCGATTTATGAAAAGCCGAAATATTGCCTGATAACGCAATAGATCGAGCAATCGAAGCTGGCACGCCCCCATGGCGCGATGATCGCGACGGCAAGCGCGCCGCCGATAACGATCGTGAGCAAAAGCAGCATCAAACCGCAGCCCATCGACTTCATGGTATCCTTCCAGAGAGGTTCGCCGAACACCGTCAGGTTTTCTGGTTCGCCTGATCTAGGATCGGGGTTCGGATCGGACATTGAAAGAGCTTTCATTGCGCGGCAACATAGGTGGTTTGAGTCTCACTCGGATTCAGTCCGGTTTGATCATGCCCTTGCCCATCTGCTGCTTGTCGAACTTCTTATAGGCTTCGACGGCATCGGACAGCTTGAAGTGATCGGTGATAAGATCATCGATCGGCACGCCGTTGTCGGCGATGAACTTGGTGCACTCGTCCTGGATGTTGGTCGAAAACGTCCATGATCCCATCAAGGTCACCTGCCGCCGGATCATATCGGGGCTGACCTCCAACTGCACGGTGCCGCCTTCGCCAACATAGCACACCGACCCCCATGTCCGCGTGCCCTGTACGGCCGCGACGCGGGCATCGGGATTCGAAGAGCACTCGACGGCATAGTGCACGCCCTTGCCACCGGTCAGCTTGCGCAGTTCCTCGACAGCATCCTTGTCGCTGACGTTGATGACCTCGTCGGCGCCGCACTTCTTGGCCAGCGCCAGGCGCTCATCGGAGATGTCGACGGCAAAGACGTGCATGCCCATCGCCTTGCCGAGCATCGTCGCACTCGTCCCGACCGGGCCCTGGCCGTAGACGGCCAGCGTGCGCCCGCCGTCCATCTTCATGCGTTTCAGCGCGCCATAGGCGGTGCCGGTGCCGCACGAGATGGCGGCGCCCGTCTCGAACGA
>JBPCVZ010000451.1:0-14307 GCA_051010015.1 Hyphomicrobiaceae bacterium | reverse complement strand
GGGGAGACCGGGGGGAGATCGCCGCCGCTGACAAGGGAGAATTAATCGTGTCTTCGTGACAACATCTGGGCACAAAGTTGGATTTTCGGAGAATTAATATGTTGACCGAGTGTTACTCAGATAAACGCCTGTTCATCTGGCCTTGAGCAATTTTCTCAAGTTATTGATATGTAAGACTCATTGTCTGAGAGCAAGCAAACCGGACGGCGCGTGCGACGCAGGTGGCGGATAAATTTTTTTTCGCAACGAATGGTGGATATCTCAAAAATATGTGCCGAGGAGATTAAATCGCAGCCTCTTCGGATGCGAAGAAAGCCGCCTTCAGGCAACCGATCGACAGGCACAGGCTGACAATGGCGTTCCAGCCCGCCAGCGACAGGCCGAGGATGATAAGGGCCGGCTTGCCGCAATCGACGACATTCGCGTTCTTGAGGGCCTTGAGCAGGCTCTTGCCACCCTTGAGCTCCTCACCTGTCCCGCCGCACGTGATCGGCGGCGCCCAATAGCCCCATTCGGCGCCGGCGTGATAGACGCCGAATGCGGAGTTCGCGAGAAAAACCAACGACACGAAGAAAAGCAGGCCCATGGCGATGCGGTGCTGGTCCGTGCTGAGCAATACGAGGGCGACAAACAATGCGGGAATGGCAACGTAGTAGGCGTAGCGCTGCTGAAGGCAAAGCGGGCAGGGCTTGTAGCCGCCAATATGCTCGAAGGCGAGCGCGCCGAGGATGATCGCAATCGTCACGAACAATGAAAGGCTACCCCAGCGGTAAGCAGGCTGACTGTAAATTGCAGACGTTTTCTGTGCCATGGACTGCGTTCTTGAGACTCTATGGGCTGATGTGGGGATCGGCTTTTTGCTCAATGGACCAAGTATTTAATGGCGATAAAGCCGCCGAAGAGCAATACCAGAAAGATCGTAAACATGAGGCCGAGGCGCTTTTCGATGAACACGCGGATCGGTTGGCCGAATGCATAGAGCAGCCCAGCGATGACGAAGAATACCAGGCTGCGCGCCGCAATCGAGGCGATCAGGAAGACCCAGAAATTCAGTGCCGTGACGCCGCTGGCAATCGTGATCACCTTGTAGGGGAACGGCGTCACGCCGGCTGTGAAGACGATCCAGGCGCCGTATTCGTTGTAATTGGCAGCAAACTGCTTGAACTTCTCGCCCATGCCGTAGAATTGCAGCACCGGCATGCCGACCTGGTCGAACAATGCATAACCGATGAGATAACCGGCGATGCCGCCCAGCACCGAACCGATGGTGACAATGGCCGCATAGCGCCACGCCTTGGCACGATCGGCAATGACCATGGGGATCAGCATGATGTGGGGCGGGATCGGAAAGAACGAGCTTTCCATGAACGCGATCGCAAACAACCAAAACGATGCCTGCGGGTGCGCGGCCAGGCCCATCACCCAATCGTAAAGTCGCCTCAACATGTGGCCGGAAGCTCCCGCTGCGATTGCCGGGCATGATATGGCCCGCCGAAGGTGACTACGTTCGGTCAGGGACAAAGTCCATCGATAAGGTGGACAATTCGCAAACGAATGGGCCGGCGCGGAGTGATCCGGCCGGCCCTGCTCATGACCATCATCTTCGGGAGAAGGAGCTCAGGATGACGTGGTCAGTTCTTTGTTTTTCGCTAGCAGCGCGTTTTCGCAGTGTCCTTATCGCCATGCTCGTTGACGAAAAGCTGCTTTGCCGACTGGATCGCATCGACTGCAGCTTTGGAGCGCTCTCGCGCGACACGCTTGGCAATCGCCGCCAGTTCCAAATCGTCTGGCGCCCAGACCGGCATTCCATAACGCATTTCCATGATCGTTCTCCTCGAGTTCTTGATTAGTAATAGAAAGGTGTTTTGAGGATCGCTGGCCGGATTGCCGGCTTGCTTGGCTTGGCTGGCTTGAACAGACCGCGCAGCGCCCGCCGCCACCTTGAGTTCTTTGCTTTTTGCGTTGCCATGATTAGTTCTCCTCATGTCATCTTGTGCGTGATGGGAATTTATGCACTAAACATGGGACTTACAAACGATCCTTTCTCACTTCATAGGTTAGAAAAACTAATGTCTAGAGGAATGCCGCCGCTTAACTCCCTGCGGGCGTTTGAAGCCGCTGCGCGGCACCTGAGCTTTGCCCGCGCGGCGGACGAGCTCAACGTCACGGCGGCGGCGCTCAGCCACCAGATCAAGTCGCTCGAGACCTTTCTCGGCATCCGGCTGTTCGAGCGCAAGACACGTGCGATCGAGCTCACGGCCGCCGGCGAGGCGATCTATCCGGGTTTGAACGCGGCCTTCGGGCAGATCCGCCAGGCACTGTCGACACTGGAGACGATTTCGAACGATTCCGTCCTCGTGGTCAGCTCATCACCGGGCTTCACAGCGAAATGGCTGGCACCGAGGGTCTATCGGTTTCTGGCGGCACACCCCCAAATCGATGTGCGGATCACGTCCAGTCAAACCCGTGCGAACTTCACGACCGATGGTGTCGACGTTGCGATCCGCAACTCGCTCGGACCGCCTGCCGGGCTCTATTACGAAAAACTCGATGACGTTCGCCTGGTGGTCGTTGCGAGCCCCTCCTATGTCGAGGAATTCGGCCCCTTCGAGACGCCCGCCGACATTGCCAGCGCGACGTTGATCCAGGATGTATCGCTGGGCGGCATCGAGGGCCTGCCTATATGGGAAGACTGGTTTCTCGAAAACGGCGTTCAACCCAATACGGAAAGGCGCGGCATCCGCTTCAGCAGCGCCGACCATTCCATCGACGCCGCGGAAGAAGGCGCTGGCGTCCTGCTCGCGACCGAGCTGATCGTCGCCGATGACCTCAAGAAGGGACGACTCGTCAAACTGTTCGACATCACGACGCAGACGCGGCGCGCGATGTACTTCGTGTGTCCGGCAGGCCGCGAGGACGTGCCGAAGATCAAGATGTACCGCAACTGGCTGCAAGCGGAGATCGCGGCCATGCCGGCGCCAGCGTAAGAGGTGGGAAAATGCGGGCTAGATCTCTTCGAAATCGCCGGACAATTGGCGAACGACCTCGTTGAGCACGAAGCTGCCCGCGCGAGTCGTTCGCAGGCGATGCGTGGACGGATCTAGCGCGATATGTCCACTTTCAATGAGGTCGGGCAGGGCGCTGTCGCCGGGGCGGACGCCGCCGATGGTCGCCAATCGCTGGAGATCGACGCCTTCGGCGAGTCGCAGGCTCATCATCAGGAGCTCATCGGCCATCTCGAGGCGCGACAACCGCTCGCGCTCGACGACGCCGGAGCCTGCGTCGGCGACGCGCTGCAACCAGCGCTCCGGCAGAAGCTCGGTCGAGGTCGCGGTGCGTGCGCCGTCAACGATAAGCCGGGCATGCGCGCCGGGCCCGATGCCGGCGTACTCGCCGTAGCGCCAATACAGCAGGTTGTGGCGGCTCTCTTCGCCGGGCGCAGCGTGGTTCGACGTCTCATAGGCATCGAGGCGATGGGCGGCGGTGATGGCGCGTGTCAGACCGAACAGGTCATCGGCGATTTGCGGTGGCGGGATCGCAAGGCGGCCCTTGTCATAGAGATCGGCGAACGGTGTACCGGCCTCGATGGTCAGCTGATAGAGCGACAGATGACGGGTACCGATCGCTATGGCCTGTGTCAGCTCTTGTTCCCAGGCGGCGGCCGTCTGACCGGGCCGGGCATAGATCAAGTCGAACGAATGGCGCTCGAACGTGCTGCCGGCAATGTCGATCGCGTGGCGCGCTTCTACCGCCGTGTGCAGCCGGCCGAGTGCCTGCAGAGCGTCGTCGAACAGCGACTGCACGCCGAGCGAGACGCGATTGACGCCGGCCTGGCGATAGGCCGCGAAACGATCTGCTTCGACGCTGGACGGATTGGCTTCGAGCGTGATCTCGGCATCGCCCGGCAATGACCAGGCGCCCGCGATGGCATCGATGATCGCCGCAACCGTGCGGGCATTCATCAGCGATGGCGTGCCGCCGCCGAAGAACACGCTGGAAACGGTGCGCGGGCCGATCTCACGGCGCGTGGTGCGAATCTCGTCGAGATAGGCGTCTAGATAGGCAGGCTCGTCGACGCCGCCGTGGCGGACATGACTGTTGAAGTCGCAATAGGGGCACTTCGAGGCGCAGAACGGCCAGTGGACGTAGACACCGAAGCCGGCCGGGTCAGGGTTGGCGGCGCCGGCCGGAGAAGTGGCGATGTCAGGATTGGGCGTCATCGACGCTCGCTTCGATGAACAGCTGCAATGCACGGGCGCGATGGGAGTGGGCATGCTTTTCCGGCGCCGACATCTCGCCGAACGTCTGCTCAGCCCCGTTCGGCTGGAACATCGGGTCGTAACCAAAACCACCCGTACCGCGTGGCGGCCATTGCAGGGTGCCGTGACTTTTGCCTTCGAATGTCGCGTGCGCTCCGGCAATGGCAAGTCCGGGCCAGGCAAGCACCAAGGTTGCGTTGAAATTGGCGCGGCGGCCGTCGTCGGACCAGCCGTTCTTGGCCGCCACGGCATCGTGGACGCGCTGCATCGCGGCGGCGAAATCCTTCTCAGGCCCGGCCCAACGCGCCGAGTAGATGCCGGGCTCGCCCCCGAGCGCCTCGACCTCCAGGCCGGAATCGTCGGCGAGTGCCGGCAGGCCGGTCGCCTGGCTGGCGGCGAACGCCTTCAAAAGCGCATTGGCGGCAAAGGTCGTGCCGGTTTCTTCAGGTTCGGGCAGGTCCAGGTCGGCGGCGGAGACGGTATCGATGCCGTAGGGCGCGAGCAGTTCGGAGAATTCCCTCAGTTTGCCGGCATTGTGGCTGGCGACGACGAGGCGGTCGCCCTTGACGAGCCGGCGGGCGGACGATCCGTTCATGTCTCGTACCCCCAGATGCGTGGCTCCGCGAATTCCAGGCAATTGCCCGCCGGGTCGCGGAAGTAAATCGCGCGCCCGCCCTGCGGCCACTCGAAGTCCATTTCGATTTCGACACCGCCCGCGGTCAGTCGATCGTGCCAGTCGTCGATCTCGGAGGCGCTCGCGCGAAAACAAATATGGCCGGGGCCGATGGCGCCGTGCGGCGGCACGGGAATGCCGGCCGTCGAGACATCTTTGGTGGCCTCGGGATTGAAGATCAGTAGGACCTGCTCGCCGCAGCGATAAAAGAGATGGCGACCCGGCACCTTCGTGAACGGCTCGAAACCGAGGACGTCGCGATAAAAATCCTCGGCGGCATCGAGGTCGGGAACGTAGAGGACGGTCTCCAGAATGCCGGTTATGTCAGTCATGGCGCGGTTCCTCGACGGGCGGACGCGTTGCTCAGCTCACGGTCAATTTCTGTAGGGCGACGAGTTCCTCAATTCCCTTGCGCGCGAGCCCCATGATCTCACCGAACTGCTCCTGCGAGAACGGATCACCTTCGGCGGTGCCTTGGATCTCGACTATGCCGCCCGAGCCGGTCAGAACAAAGTTGGCGTCGGCCTCGGCTTCGGAGTCTTCCGGATAATCGAGATCGAGAACGACTTCGCCATTGTAGATGCCGGCCGAAACGGCGGCGATGTGATCTTTCATGACATCCCTGCCGATCATGTCGCGGGTCTGCATCCACTGGAAACAGTCATGCAGTGCGACCCAGGCACCGGTGATCGACGCCGTGCGCGTGCCGCCGTCGGCCTGGATGACATCACAGTCGACCGTGATCTGGCGCTCGCCGAGCTTTTCGAGATCGACCACGGCGCGCAGCGAGCGCCCGATCAAACGCTGAATTTCCTGCGTTCGGCCGGAGGGGTGGCCGCGTGTAACCTCGCGACGCATGCGCTCGTGCGTCGAGCGCGGCAGCATCGAATACTCGGCGGTCACCCAGCCGCGGCCCTTGCCTTTGAGCCAAGGCGGCACGCGTTCTTCCAGGCTGGCCGTGCACAGGACATGGGTATTGCCCATCTTGATCATGCAGGAGCCTTCCGCATGCAGGGAGGCTGCGCGCTCAAATGCGACGCGACGGAGTTCGTTATTCTGACGCTTTGAAGGGCGCATGGGTGAGGGCAAGCTTTCCTGAAAAAAGGTTGAGGACAACGGGTCAGCGGCGCGCGGCGGCGGAATATTCCCGAGGATTCGCCGGAAACTAGGCCAGCCCCCCGAAAGCTTCAAGCCGAAAGCACACGGACCGGTGCCAGATCGCGCAGCGTTGGTGATTGACGCGGCGCGGCAACGGGCCAATATTTGCACAAGATCGGACCGAGACACAGTGTCTCCCAGCGGGACCTACTCACATGTCAGACCACATGACCGATCTTGGCGAACTCAATGACCGCTCGCGGACCATTTTGCGCCAGATCGTTGAAAGCTACCTGGAAACCGGTGAGCCGGTCGGCTCGCGCAATCTGTCGCGCGAACTGCCGATCGCGCTGTCGCCAGCTTCCGTTCGCAATGTCATGGCCGATCTCGAACATCTCGGCCTGATCGCCTCACCGCATACGTCAGCCGGACGCATGCCGACGGAACAGGGGTTACGCCTGTTCGTCGACGCCCTGCTCGAGACCGGCAACCTGTCGAACGACGAGCGCCACCAGATCGAGAATAATTTCGCCGGCAACCGCGACAAAAGCGTCGACGACGTGCTCTCAGAGGCCAGCGAAATGATCTCTGGTCTGTCACACTGTGCCGGGCTGGTGCTGTCGGAAAAGCAGGTTGGGCGGCTGAAGCATATCGAATTCGTACCGCTGGAGCCCGGTAAGGCCCTGGCGATTCTGGTCGATGAAGACCAGGGCATCGAAAACCGCGTCGTCAATCTGCCGGCGGGCCTGCCGACATCCGCCCTGGTCGAAGCCTCGAACTACCTCAATGCCCATGTCCGTGGCGCGACGCTGGCGGAAGCCAAGCAACGCATCGAGAGGAACCTGTCCGACCAAAGGGCCGAACTTGATCAATTGACGCAGGAGTTGATTACGGCCGGGCTCGCCGATTGGTCCGGTTCGCTGGACGATCGGCGCAGTCTCATCGTGCGTGGGCGGTCCAATCTCCTGAACAATCTGCAGGAAGGCGATGAACTCGACCGGATCCGAAAGCTGTTCGATGAACTCGAATCGAAAAACGATATCATCCAGCTACTTGGACTCGCGGAGCGCGGTGAGGGCGTGCGGATATTCATTGGCAAGGAAAACAAGTCGTTTTCGTTGTCAGGGTCGTCGCTGATCATCGCGCCGTTTCAAGATCGCGACGAAAACATCGTCGGTGTGCTCGGTGTGATCGGACCGAAGCGCCTCAACTATGCCCGGATCATCCCGATGGTTGATTTCACGGCACGGGTCGTCAGCCGGATGCTGACTTGATTTCACGCGCGAACCACTGATATCCCCCTGTGAACCGCAAACGTCGCCGGCTGCGTGTCGGCGCGCGCACTTATCAAAAAGACTGCGAGACCCCCATGAGCGATCCAACGCAACCTGACGGCATGAAACCCGAGGCAGGCGCCGACGATCAGCAGAGCCAGCCGAACGAGCCCTCCGCGCAGCCCGATCCTGCGGCCGCAGCCGGTACGGCGCCACCGCAAGCGCAGGCCTATGTCGACCCGACTTTCGCCGCCGAGGCCCAGGTGCTGCTGCTCGAATCGGAAATCGCCGAACTCAAGGACAAATTTGTCCGCGCCCACGCCGAAATGGAGAACCTGCGCAAGCGCACGGAGCGTGAAAAGGCCGATACCAGCAAATACGCCATCTCCAAATTCGCCGGTGATGTGCTCGCGGTCGCGGATAATCTGCAGCGGGCGCTGGCTGCCTTCGCCGATGCCGGTACCGAACCCGATCCGCAGACCAAGGCCCTGATCGATGGAGTCGAACTCACCGACACGGAACTGGCCAAGGCACTCGAACGCCACGGCGTGCGCAAAATTGAAGCGCTTGGCAGTGTTTTCGACCCGAATTTCCACCAGGCCGTGATGGAAGAGGAGAACAAGGACGTCGCCGCGGGCACGGTCCTGCGCGTCTTCCAGGAGGGCTACACGATTGGCGACCGCGTGCTGCGGCCGACCATGGTGGTGGTCGCACGTGGCGGCTTCAAACCCGTCAAAGAGGCCGCTGCGCCAAGCGCCGTGCCACCGACGCAGGCGGCAAACGACGATGCGCCACCGCCTGCCGGGCCCGAGCAGACCGACAATGGTGCGCCCGACACGGATCAGCCGGCCTGAAGCGCAGAGTCGATCGGCGTCACCCGGCGCAGCGTCAAGTTGTAGCGGCCGGCATGGGGCAGCAGATCGCCCGTGCCAGGCACAATGCGGTCAATGCCGTGGTGGATGAGACGGGCGGCGCCACCCATCACGATGACATCACCAGATCTGAGCAGCAGACGCGTGGTCGCATCGCGTCGCTTTGGCCCGCCCACCCGGAACCAGGCATCATCGCCGAGCGATATCGAGAGCACAGGGGCGATGAACTCCTGCTCGTCGCGGTCGACGTGCAAGCCGAGCTTGGCGCCCGGCTCGTACCAATTGATCAGGCAGGCCTCGGGCGCCGCATCCGTGCCAGCGAAATCCTGCCAGATCTTAAGTATTTCCGGCGGCAAAGGCGGCCACGGCTCGCCCGTTACCGGATGGTTCGGCTGGTAGCGGTAGCCGTGCGCCTGACAAGTGACCCAGCCGAGCGCACCGCAATTGGTCATCCGTACGGACAGCGGTTTGCCCGACTTCGGCATGGCCGGCACGTAGAGCGGAGCCGCTCCGATAACGCGTTGTATCGCCTCTAGAATACGGACCTGTTGGGCGTCGTCGAGCGCCGCGACGTGATGGTAGAGGCCGGCGGGCTCCAGGGAATTGGTGATCATATCTGTCATAGCCCGTCCGACCCGAAACGCTGGCAGGAATACGTCGGTGCCAAGGAAATTGCCCGCAGAGTGAAAAAATCATCTGCAAAGGGTCCTTGCAAGCCGTTGCAGGGCAAACCAGCCACGCCTATATACCCCCAAGTACCACACCCTAACTCCAGGGAGCCGAGGCTTCGGGCCCGACAAGGCCAGAGGTGCTGCCGGAGGCTTTATCAAAGAGATCCGGCCGGTTCGCCGTCATAAGAGAGGATTATTCAGACATGTCCAAAGTTATTGGGATTGACTTGGGGACCACGAACTCCTGCGTCGCTGTCATGGAAGGCGGCCAGCCGAAAGTTATCGAAAACGCCGAAGGCATGCGGACGACACCGTCCATCGTCGCGTTCACGGACGATGGCAACGAGAAAATCGTCGGCATCGCTGCCAAACGGCAGGGCGTCACCAACCCGGAAAACACGCTTTTTGCAATCAAACGCCTGATTGGGCGGCGCTATGAAGACCCGATGGTCGAAAAGGACAAGGGCCTGGTGCCCTATCAGATCGTCAAGGGTGACAATGGCGATGCATGGGTCGAGAGCTTCGCCAAGAAATTTTCACCATCGCAGATCTCGGCCGACATCCTGATCAAAATGAAAGAAACCGCCGAAGCTCACCTGGGCGGCGCGGTGACGCAGGCCGTCATCACGGTGCCTGCCTACTTCAACGACGCCCAGCGCCAAGCGACCAAGGATGCCGGCAAGATCGCGGGCCTCGAAGTCCTGCGAATCATTAATGAACCGACCGCCGCCGCGCTCGCCTATGGGCTGGACAAGAAGGACGCGGCGCGCACGATCGCGGTCTACGACCTCGGCGGCGGCACGTTCGACATATCCATCCTCGAGATTGGCGATGGCGTGTTCGAGGTCAAATCGACCAACGGCGATACGTTCCTTGGCGGTGAAGACTTCGACATGAAGCTGGTCGAATATCTCGCCGATGAGTTCAAAAAGGAAAACGGCATCAACCTGCGCGACGACAAGCTCGCGCTGCAGCGCCTCAAGGAAGAGTGCGAGAAGGCCAAGAAGGAGCTGTCGTCGTCGACGCAGACCGAGATCAACCTGCCGTTCATCACGGCCGACGCATCGGGCCCGAAGCACCTGACGATGAAGCTGACCCGCGCCAAGCTTGAAAGCCTGGTCGGCGACCTGATCAAGCGCACGATCAAACCTTGCGAGGCCGCGTTGAAGGACGCCGGGCTCAAGGCGGCCGAGATCGATGAAGTCGTGCTGGTCGGCGGTATGACCCGCATGCCGAAGGTGCAGGAGACCGTTCAGAACTTCTTCGGCAAGGAGCCGCATAAAGGCGTCAACCCGGACGAAGTGGTCGCGATCGGTGCTGCCATCCAGGCCGGCGTCCTGCAGGGCGACGTCAAGGATGTGCTGTTGCTCGACGTGACGCCGCTGTCGCTCGGCATCGAGACGCTGGGTGGTGTGTTCACGCGCCTGATCGAGCGCAACACGACGATCCCGACCAAGAAGAGCCAGGTGTTCTCGACGGCCGAAGACGGCCAGAGCGCCGTGACGATCAAGGTCTACCAAGGCGAACGTGAGATGGCGGCCGACAACAAGTCGCTCGGCCTGTTCAACCTCGAGGGTATTGCCCCGGCACCGCGCGGCATGCCGCAGATCGAGGTCACCTTCGACATCGACGCCAACGGCATCGTCAACGTGTCTGCGAAGGACAAGGCGACGAACAAAGAACAGTCGATCCGGATCCAGGCCTCCGGCGGCCTCTCCGACGATGACATCGAGCGGATGGTCAAGGAAGCCGAACAGCACGCCGATGAAGACAAGAAGCGTCGCGAGAAGGTGGAGGCGCGCAACCAGCTGGAAGCGCTGATCAATTCCACTGAAGCGGCATTGAAGGATGCGGACGAAAAGGTCGACGACGAGATCAAATCCGAAGTCGAAACCGCCATTACGTCGGCGAAAGAAAAACTTGATTCAGACGATCAGGAAGAGCTGGCCGCTGCCTCGCAAGCTCTTGCGCAAGTCGCCATGAAGATCGGTGAAGCAATGTACGCCAATCAGGAGGAAGCAGCCGCGCACGCGGATGCGGCCGCTGATGCGGCGGCGGAAGAGGCCGACGACAACGTCGTCGATGCCGACTTCGAAGAAGTCAAAGACGACGACAACAAGAAGTCTGCGTGACGGATCAGCATGTTAGCTGCAATCCAAATAGACACCGGATTGATTGGGCAGGACCGAAGTGTCGGTCCTGCCCGCAACGTTTTTTTTAGCAATGCGGATCGAGCTTTCTGATTGGCGACGATACAGCTGAACATTTGGGTACCTGGACGCTGTCTTCGACGCTTGCAGCCCCGCGTAAGTAAACCGCTCAGGCCGCATTGCACCTCAAGAAGATGGGCACCGCTCTCACATGTCCAAGCGTGACTATTACGAGGTACTTGGCCTGGCCCGCGGGGCTGGCGATCAGGACATCAAGTCGGCGTTCCGGCGCCTCGCCAAGAAGCATCATCCTGATTCCAACCAGGGCGACGAGACCGCGGAGGCGCGCTTCAAGGAAATCAACGAAGCCTACGAGGTCCTGAAGGACCCACAGAAACGGGCGGCCTACGAGCAATATGGCCATGCCGCGTTCGAAGGCGGCAACGGACCGGGCGGGTTCGGGCCCGAGTTTGCGTCCTCGATGGAGGACATCTTCGAGAATTTCTTCGGCGACTTCATGGGCAACCGGGGCGGCCAACGCCGTCGCCCGGGCCACGAGCGCGGCTCCGACCTGCGCTACAACATGGAAATCAGCCTGTCTGATGCCTACCATGGCAAGACCGCCGAAATCGTCGTGCCAACCAGCATGGCCTGTGAAACCTGCAGCAGCACAGGCTCCAAACCCGGCACAACACCGTCGACATGCTCGACGTGCGGCGGCCACGGCAAGGTCCGCGCCAGCCAGGGCTTCTTCACGATCGAGCGCACCTGTCACAGCTGCCAGGGCCGCGGCGAGGTGATCGACGATCCATGCGGTGACTGCAAGGGCCTCGGCCGGGTCAGTCGGGAACGAACGCTGTCGGTGAACATTCCAGCCGGCGTCGAAGATGGCACGCGCATCCGGCTCGCAGGCGAGGGTGAGGCCGGATTGCGGTCCGGCCCGGCAGGCGATCTTTACATCTTCCTGTCGATCCAGCCCGACCCGTTCTTCCAGCGCGATGGCTCCGATGTGTTTTGCCGGGCGCCGATCTCGATGGTGAAAGCGGCACTCGGCGGGCACATCGACGTGCCGACGCTCGAGGAAACGGTGACGCGAGTTAAAATCCCGGCCGGCACCGAAAGCGGCAAGCAGTTCCGGCTCAAGGGCAAGGGCATGCCGGTGTTGCGTACCAAGATGATGGGTGACATGTACATCCAGGTCGACGTCGAAACGCCGAAGAACCTGACGAAGAAACAGCGCGAGCTGCTGGAAGAGTTCGAGAACGAAAGCAAGAACGACACGTCGCCTGAGAGCGCCGGCTTCTTCGCCAAGGTGAAGGATTTTTTTGAGGGGGGCTGATGGCCGAGATATTGGATGCCACCGCCGCTGATATTACTGCCGCCCGCGACAGGCTGATCGTTGCGCTCGATGTGCCGACCGTGTCCGAGGCTGAAGCCCTGATTGCGCAACTCGGTGATACCGTCACATTCTTCAAAGTTGGCCTTGAGTTGGTCATGAACGGTGGCATGAAGCTGGTCACGGCGCTGAAGGACCAAGGCAGGCAGGTCTTCCTCGACGTCAAGTTTCTCGATATCGACACCACCGTGGAAAAGGCGACGGCCAACGCGGCGCGCAGTGGCGCGGACTTTCTAACCGTACACGCCACGGACTCCAAAACGCTGAAGGCCGCTGCGCGCGGCGCTGCCGGCAGTCAGCTCCGGGTGCTTGGCGTGACCGTGCTGACGAGCCTCGACGGCGCTGATCTGGCCGAACAGGGCATCTCGTCCGCCCCGGCCGATCTGGTTGTCCATCGCGCCAAGCTGGCTTATGCCGCCGGTTGCCATGGTGTGATCGCGTCCGGACAAGAGGCGGCCAGCGTGCGCCAGGCGATCCCTGATCGCAGCTTTGCGATTGTGACCCCTGGCATCCGACTGCCAAGCGACGACGTTGGCGATCAGGCTCGGGTTACGACGCCGGATACGGCGATCGGCGCCGGTGCCACACATATCGTCGTGGGGCGGCCGATCACGCAGGCACCAGATCCGAAAGCAGCTGCGGAGTTGTTCGTCGAGCGCATTGCCGCCGCGACCTAGCCCGGCTAGCCAAGTGTCCACCAGAAGAAGAGCGGCACGGCGACAAGGCTGGCGAGGCCGGCCATGAGGGCGCCGCGGACCACGCGACTGCTGAACCGGCGCCACAGCACCGCCATGCTGGCCAGCACGAGACCGAGTTCGAGCAGGCCGACCCATTGGCTGTGGTGATTGCCATCCCAATACGAAAACGGTGAGTGGAATCGCCAATCGGTCAGCGGCCAGAAGTGCTTGTGGGCATCCGAGGCATGGAATGGAAAGTCCAGGCTGAGATGGACAAGCGCGGCGCCAGCGACAAACAATAGAACGCGCCAGCCCAGCCAATAGGCGAGCAACGCCAGCACGGCCCAGACGACGTACGAGTTGGAAATGGCACTGAGTGTCTGCCAGGGTTCCTGCCAATACAGATGGCGCCAGATCTGGTGATGCGGCACGTCTTCGATCAGGCGTGCCCATCCGACCAGGGCAAAGATCGACAAATCCGGCAGCAGTGCGCCGAACACGACCGCCCAGTTGCGGCGGCGGTCACCGGATTCGGTCAGCAGGGCGGCCGCGGTCAACATGTGCGTCGGTGTATTCACGGCAGACGTCCCCCCTCTCGCGCCACTGCACGGCGGTTGCGCGCTGCACGATGTTACAGCATTTTGATGAGAACCAAGATCAATCCCTTGTCATGAGGTGACGCTGAAATGGCGCAGGCGCCGTGGCGGGTTCAAATCCTGACGCTCTTTCCCGAGATGTTTCCCGGGCCGCTTGCGACATCGATCGTTGGCACAGCACTCGAGCGGGGGCTGTGGTCGCTCGATGCGATCGACATGCGTGAGTACGGAATTGGCCGTCATCGCAGCGTCGACGATACGCCGGCGGGCGGCGGTGCCGGTATGGTGATGCGCGCCGACGTCGTTGCCGCGGCAATCGATGCAGCACGCGCCGTGTCCCCGGACCTTCCGGCGGTCTATTTGTCTCCGCGCGGGCGACCGCTGACGCAAAGCCAAGTGAAGGCCTGGTCCGCCGGACCCGGTTTGCTGTTGCTGGCCGGCCGCTTTGAAGGCGTCGACGAGCGGGTCATCGCAGCGCGCGGACTCGAAGAGGTCTCGATCGGCGACTACGTCTTGTCGGGCGGCGAACTCGCGGCAATGGTCACGATCGATGCCTGTGTGCGCCTGCTCGACGGCGCGCTTGGTCAACCGGAATCGCTATTGGAAGAGAGTTTTGAGAACGGGCTGCTCGAATACCCCCA
>JBPCVZ010000450.1:0-7712 GCA_051010015.1 Hyphomicrobiaceae bacterium | reverse complement strand
CGTGCTGCGCCGGCGTCGTCAGTCCGCTTTCGGTGGCAGCACCTGGAAGCAAGGTGCAGGCGCTGCAGACTTCGCCGACGGTCTTGGCAGATCCCGACCAAGTTTCGACACGCTCGATGCGAGCTGCTGCATCCGTTCAAGATGCGCTTCGGTCAACTTGGTCAAGCCATAGCTTCGGGCAAACCGTTCGATTTCACTTTTCGATGGACCGGAGCTTGTCGTCATGACCTCGGCCTCCCTAACGTGTTCGATGTCATCATAACTGTGGTCGTCGCGATCGCCACGGGGTTGCAGCTTCGTAAGCTCCCGCGACCCGGTAGATGCTTGCTTCGTCACCTCTGTTGGCAACGATCTGCCAGTTCAACGGCAGGCCGTCATCGGTGAAGCCGGTGCATTGCACCATCGCCGGATGTGCTGACAGATTGAACGGCGTCAGCATGGTCTCCCTGGTAAATGCCGTCATCTCCGGTTCGACGCCGAGCCGCGGTGCGACATGCAGCGTGCCGAACGTTACGAGCGCATCGTAGCCGCGCATCAGCGCGTCGATGGCATCGGCAACAACGCGTCGTTGACGCTGGGCGGCAATATAGTCGACGGCGCGCATCATCGATCCGGCCATCAGTTTGTCGCGTAGCGCATAGCCCATTTCGTCGGGGCGCTCACGCAAATCCATCTCATGAATGGCCGCTGACTCGGCCGGACCGATGATGCTCGTCGTTGCAAAACAAACGGCAGGCGCGACCGGCAGCGTCACTTCCTCGATCCGCGCGCCGAGCTGTTCAAGTGCGCGCACCGCTTCATCGAACGCATCCGCGATTGCCTTGTCCGGCGAGGCCATGCCCGGCCCGGTATCGGTCACGACCGCGATCCGCATTCCGGCAATACCCTCAGACGTCGCGCGCCGGACCGCCAACGCGTTGCGCCGATCCCATGACGTGCCATCGGCGATCGCCTCGAGGACGATGGCGGAATCTTCCACCGTCCAGGTGAACGGCCCGGGATTGTCCAACGAGTAGCAGTTGGGCAGGATGCCGGAAAGCGAGAGCCGGCCGGGTGTCGGAATGATGCCGACGGTGCCGGTCCCGGCAGCCGGCAGGCGCACCGAACCGGTCGTGTCGGAGCCCATCGCGAACAAAGCCGTGCCCGCGGCCACCGATGCCGCGGCACCGGTGCTCGAGCCGCCGGTGAAGCGCTCGCGGTCCCAGGGGTTGCGCGCGGTCGGGAACGGCAGGTCGAAGTATTCGCCGCCATTGCCGGTGCCGTACTCCCACGTCGCCAGTTTGCCGAGCAGTACGGCGCCTGCGGCTTTCAGGCGCTCGACAATCGCCGCATCTGTCGTGGGTACATTGTCGAGCATCAGGCGCGACGATGCTGTTGTCGGCAGTCCCGCCGTATCGTAGTTGTCTTTCACCGCGAACGGCAGGCCATGCAACGGTCCGCGCCACTGACCATCGGCGATTTCCGCGGCCGCCCGTTGCGCGGCCTCGCGTGCACCTTCGGCATCGACATGAATGAACGAGTGGATCAGATCATCGATCGCTGCGATCCGCTCGAGATAGTGCTCCACCAAGTCGACAGGCGACAGCCTGCCGGCCAGGACCTCTCGCGACGCGCCCGCAACCGTATGGAAAACCGGGTCGTTGCTGTCGTGTGCACCGACCGTCTGGGTTGCTTCAGACATCCCATTCTCCTTGCTCGATCGCCGCATGAAAAAGCCGCCGAGGTGATGATGTCGTCACCCCGACGGCCACGTGGCGCTGGGAAGGTCGGACTAGCCCCAGACTTTCTCGGTCAGGGGCAGACCTTCGATGTCAGCGGCCGTCACAGTACGCTGCGGCGTGATGCCGACTTCTTCCAGCAGCGCAGCAACCTGGCGCACATGCTGCGTCGAATGCCAAACCGTGCGCTCGAGCATTTCGTGCCGGGTCGTTCCACCGAAATAGGTCGGCACGTCGCCACTGAAATCTTCACCGGCGGAAGCGGCGCTCCACGCCTTGAAGCGCGCCCGCACGGCTTCTCCGAACTCGGCGATGTCGGCACTTGTCTTGAGCTCTTCCGGTGGCGGGGCAACCATGTTCTCATAGGTCAGCGTCTCACCGGTGTCTTCCATATCAAGGAAGGACACAGGGATCTGGAAGACGTGATGCATCAAAACCCGCCACGACCGCGGGCGGTCGGGGAGTTCACGCTCAAGGTGTTCCTCGGGCATGGAACCCACTAGATGCACGGCCGTTTCCAGCACGTGATCGTAACGGGATTTGAGCTGATCGGGTGACAACGTCGGGGCCGTGTCGTCGCTCAACTCGAGAAACTCAACCACATCCTTGATCACCTGCGCGAAGACGAACTTATCGCCCCGCGAAACGATCGGTACTGTACGCGCGCCCAATCGTTGCAGTTCATCCATGCCAGCAGTATCGGACAGAACGTCTATCGACTCGAACTCGATCCCACGGACCGAGAGGTACTCTTTGACCCTTAGACAGCTGGTTCAATGAGGTTGCCAGAAAACCTTGATTGGTTCGGACATGAACACTTCCTTTCATATCGATGAGAAGTGGGACCCGAAATGTCTCCGGGTGCGATGGGATGCGAAAGGCTAGATGACCATCCAGACGAAGTCCAGCGTCGACGACGTCTTCAATAATCATGTCACGTCCGATCCCAACAAGCGTGTCGAGAGCGCCGAGACGCTGGTTTCTGAGCTCGCGACTAATTGGAGTTGGGTTTCATCGAAGACCGAGCTGACATTCAAGCTACGCTCAGGCGTAAAATGGCACAATGCAATGCCGTTTGCGGCCAAGGTCGTCAAATGCTCGTTTGATCTTCTTCAAGGAAGGTCCAGGCAGTGGCTGAGGAAGAACCCGCAGTCTATCTGGTGTCACAATCAGAAAGAACCAACGGCCAGCGGCGATTCTGAGGCAGCGTTTGTTCCTGGCCGTCCACAGCCGGCATTCCTGCTCGCGACCACCTACTCGCCGGCTTGTCCGTGTCACTTTTCTGCGCAACAGATGCGTACAAATCCAAACGGCGCGGACCACTTCACATTCGTCGAGTGCAAATGCGGCGAACACCTGAAGTTCACTAGGAATCCCGACTATTGGAAGAAGGGTAAGCCGCTCCTCGATGTCCTGAGTGAGGGCAAGGCCGTAAAGGCGCGCGCGATGCTGCTGCAACCTTGCTTGCTGCCTCGGCAGGGTTGCGGTCACCAGGCCCGCTCTGATCAAGCCAAAAATGGCGACTGGGCCTTGAAGCTTCTTTCCACTTTGTGACTTGGCTTTTCCGCTTCAGTGTAACAAAGAGGTGATCCCGGCGAAGGCCGCAGATCTCGTGCGAGGAATGACTGTGCGACATGGATGCAGACTATGAAAAGGCCGGAGTATGGACCGGGTGGCTGGTTAGGTATTGGCACGCCGCAAGCCAATCCCACAGTCGAAATGGAGATGCGCCGTCTGTTGCCGGCGGATGTCGAGCCCTTGACGACGCGGCTGGTCAGCCGATCGGACTCTCCGGATGAACGTCTGGTCGACTATCTCGAAGGGCTGCCCGATTATCTTGGCACCTTCGATACGCTGCCGCTGCAGGCCTTCGGCTTCGCGTGCACGGGCTCAACCTACCTCGCTGGTAAGGACCGTGAGGCGGAGATCGTCCGAGATGTCGAGAAAAGTTTCGGCTATCCGATTATCACGGCGGCGGAGGCGGTTCGACGCGAGCTCGACTCGACCGGAACGGAACGCATTGCGCTTTTTGCCCCTTACCCGAAGCATCTGGTCGATGCTGCCGTTGCGCACTGGGAGGCCATCGGATTCCGGGTGACGGCACTTCGGCGGCTCGATCTCGGCTCGATGGACACGCGGCTGATCTACCGCCTCGGCAGTTCCGACGTGTTGCGCGAACTGGCGGACTTTGATGTCGGGACGGCGGATAGTGTGCTGGTCAGCGGTACGGGGGTACCGACACTCGATGCATTGGCGCCCGCCGAGGAACGATTTGGGTGTCCCGTAGTCAGCTCCAACCTTTGCCTGGCTCGTGCCTTGACGAAAGTCCTGGCGGCCGGTTCCGGTTAAAGTGAGTGTAGCGATCGTCCGACCGCGCGCCCCGCCTTGACGGCGCTCACGAGATCGCGCGGCTTGAGCGCGTCGCCGATTCGGATCGGGGTGATCCCTGCGTGTGTCAGACCGTCGACCAGGTCAAGCCGGGGCTTTCGTGGTGAAGCATGTGTAAGGGCATCTATGCCATCGATCCTATGGCGCACGCCGTCAGACCGGTCGAAAAAACCGAACAATCCGGCGGCCAATTCGTCTTCGTTGGGATCGCCGTTGCAGCCTAGGCGCACCGCCAAGTTCCCCTTTGCCAGCCGTTCGAGCAGGCCTTGTCGCACGACAAGCGGCGCGCCGGCGGCAGGCTCCGCCGCCGAACTGAGGACCGTGACGCGATCGAACCTGGTCGCCAGATATTGGGCGGCGCGATAACACCAGATGCTGTCTTCGCGGTCGACCAAGACGAGATGGCCGCCCATTCGTCCGGGGTGGCGAAAAGCGCAACGCAGAGATTCGCCGAGGCCGGGCGCGACGCTGTCATCGAGCGGATCGCCCGTGGCCTCGAGCGGCCATGGCGCATCCGCCTCCGTTGCAAGCACCACGTTGTCGGGTACCAGGGCGATGATATCTTCGACTTGCGCATCGACGCCAAGCTCGATCCGTGCGCCTGCTTTCTGGGCCGCTGCGGCATCGAAATCATAGACTCCCTGCAGGCCGTCCCCGCCTGGCAAGGATGCTGCCAGCGCAGCTCTGCCGCCGATCTCGCGGCCGCGATGCAGGACGATCGTATTGTGGCCGGCGGCGGCGGCAGAGGCGGCTGCCGCCATGCCCGCCACCCCGCCGCCAATGATCACGACGCGGCGGCGATCCGATGCGGCCAGGATGGTGGGCGCCTGCGCTACTTCGAAGGGGCCACCGACATCAGTATTGGTATCGCAGACAAGCGCTTGCGACTTGGCAGTCGCGCCCCAGCACGTGTTGCACGAAACACAGGCGCGAATGGCATAGCTGCGCCCCGACAGCGCCTTTTGCGGCCAATCCGGGTCGGCAATCAACGCGCGGCCGAGGCCGACGAGATCGGCTTGCCCGGCGGCAAGCACCGCCTCTGCCTCATTGGGGTCGACGATACGCCCGAGCGCCATAACGGGAACGCCATTCGCCGATGCGCGCAGATGTGCGATCTTATCGGCGTATGGCACGCGCGGGGTGTGCGCATCAGGGACGTGCCAGTGCAGCGCGTGGTTTTGCGCGCCCCATGCAAACGCAACGATGTCGACCGTGTCCGGCGTTGCCAGTGTTTGCGCGATATGCGCTGCATGATCAAGGTCGATTCCGGCCACGTCGCCGTCTTCAGCGGGCAGCTTCAGAGCAACCACAAAGCCTGCACCGCAGGTGCTGCGCACGGCACTGATCGTCTCGCGCAGAAAGGTGATACGCCCGTCCAGGTCGCCGCCAAACCGATCAGTTCGATGATTGGCGTGCGCCGACAAGAATTGATGAAACAGATGGCCATGGCCGGCCGAGATCTCGACGCCGTCAAAGCCGGCGCGTTCAAGCCGATGCGCGGCGGCCGCGAAGTCGTCGATCATCTGCTCGACCTCTGTCGTTGTCAGCGCGCGCGGGACGACGCCGGCGAGATCGTCGGGCAGCGCGCTCGGTGCGACCGGACGGCGTTCGGTATCTCGGTCGTAGTTGCCGCGCCCGCGCTCCTGCAGCTGGGCGAGGACGCGGCAGTCATGCACATGAACAACATCGGCAAGCCTGGCAAGATCATCGATCCCCGCTTCTGAATGCGCGTTGAGATAGTGGGATCGGCCCGCCTGCATCGGCAAGGCGTTGACCGCTTCCGTGATGATCATCGCGGCGCCGCCGCGGGCGCGATTGGCGTGGTAGGCGATTAGACGTTCCGTGGCGCGCTCGTTTTCGGCGAACCGCGTGAGGATCGCCGCATGGACGATGCGGTTCTTCAATTGAAGTCGACCTGACCGGAGCGGCGCCGCGATGTGGGTAAGGTCAGTCATCCCGGCGTGTCCCGACGACCTGTTCTATCGCGTCAAGCAACCGGCGGGCCTCGGGCGCGATCTCTGTGCCGCGCGGCACGTGGGCACCGTAGGCATGTGGCATCGCAGGCTCCGTGTGACCGACGATGATCTCCGACCCGGTGAATGTTGCCGCGATGAACGGGTCGAGAAAGGCACAGCCGACACCGGCTCGCGTCATCATGGCCGCTGTGACGACCGACGTAGTCTCTGCCACATAGTTGACCTTGAGGCCCAATCGCGCCAGCACGGCCTCGGTACTCTCCTGATAGGAGGCAAACGGGTCGAGCGAAATGAAAGGGAGCTGCGCGACGCGCTCGAGGTTCGGCCATACACCATCGACCGGTTCCTCGTCGGGCGCCAACAGGGCGCGCGGCACGGCAAGCGCGAGCCGGAACGGAAACTCGGCAACCAGCTCGAACGCGAGTGGCCGCATCGGCAGCGGGGCAAGGACGAGGTCGAAAGCATCGCCGGCTTCGAGATTGAGGATCTCGGTCAGGCTGCGCATGGCCGTGCTCGGCGGCAGATCAGGGCGCTCCCTGAGATACGTCGCGAGTGCCGGCGGCAGCAGCCCGTGCATGATCGAGCTGGTTGCCGCGACGCGCACCCGGTCATAGGCACCCTCACCGATCGCCCGGGCAATGCGCGGCAGGTTGCCGACGGCATCGACGACCTGTCGCGCATGGGGCGCGAAAGCGCGCCCTTGCCGGTTGAGGGCAACACGACCGCGGTTCCGGTCGAACAGCCGGAAGCCGAGCGTCGCCTCGAGCCCGGCGATCTTGCGGCTGACACCCGATTGGGTGAGGCCCAGGCGCTCGGCGGCCAGGGTCACGCTCGCGGTCTCGGCAACGGCGAGAAAAGCCTTCAGGTCATTGGGATTGGGCATACGCGCGGCGCAACTTCTTCCATGATGATTACTCATGCATTTATGAACTTGATGCATTTTACATCATGAAGCGATCGACGTTAATCTATTTCCACCGGGCGGCGATCGAACGCCGTCGGAAAGGCACGATTGCCGATAGGGAGATTCCAGCATGCCTCGTCTCGCCAGTATCCGTTCCGCGAGTATTCTAAGTGGGTTGTTGCTCACCATGCCGCTGTCAGGTGTCGTCGCAGCCGACACCTATCCCAGCAAGACGATCACCATGATCTGCCCCTACTCGGCAGGCGGCGGTGGTGATACGGCAACGCGTATCGTCGCCAAGCTCGCCGGCGACATCATGGGCGTACAGATCAACGTCGAGAACAAGACCGGCGGCGGCGCCACGATTGGCATCGGTGCGACGGCAAAGGCGAAGCCGGACGGCTATACGCTGGGCTTCATTTCAACGAGTCCGATCACCATCCGAACACACATGATGAAAGCGCCCTATCATCCGCTCAAGGACCTCAGCTACGTCGGCCAGATCGTGTCGAGCAACCAGCCGCTCATTGTGCGCGCCAACAGCAAATGGAAATCGCTCAAGGACGTGATCGAATTCGCGCGAGCCAACCCAGGCAAGCTGCGCTGGTCGACATCGGTGCAGCGCGGCGGGCCGCACGTTGCGGTCGAGGCGATGTTCAAGAAGGAAGGCGTCAAGGCGACTTTCGTGCCGTTCAAGGGTGGCTCCAAGGTGCTGGCGGCGCTGCT
>JBPCVZ010000449.1:0-8293 GCA_051010015.1 Hyphomicrobiaceae bacterium | reverse complement strand
GCTAGAAGGCTACTGGCCGGACATCAAGAAGTCGCGCGTGCTTGCCAAGCGGCTGCTCAAGGAGGCAGGCCACGAGAACCTAAAGTTCACACTGACCAACCGCGGCGTTGACCAGCCGTACAAGCTTGTCGGCACCTGGGCGATCGACCAGTGGCGCAAGATCGGCGTCAAGGTCAAACAGGACGTTGTGACAACTTCGGTCTGGTATGACCGCCTGCGCAAGTCGAAGAAATATGATGTTTCGACGGACTCCAACTGCCAGAGCGTTGTGAGCCCGGTCACGGACGTTACCAAGTGGCTCGGTTCGGCCGGCTCGAACTACGCCAACTACAAAGGCGGCGACGCCGCGCTCGAAGCGCTATACAAGAAGATGGCAGCGGCCAGTGGTGACGAGCAGCGCAAGCTGATGCGTGATTTGGAAACGCACGTCATCTCCAAGCAGGCACACATGATGACGACGCTGTGGTGGCGCCGCATCTCGGTTTACCGCTCTTACGTCAAGGGTTGGAAGACCTCGCCAAGCCACTACCTGAACCAGCACCTCGACCAAGTCTGGCTCGACAAGTAGTCCGCTTCACGGCTGACACCAACCGCGGCGCGCTCCCCCCGGAGCGCGCCGTTTTTGTTTTCAAGTCATCCAATAGCGTTGCTCGGCCATTGACCAGTTAGAGCCTGTCGCATCCAATCGGATTCAGCATCAAGGCCGCGACCATGGCCCGGCGCCGCGTGCGAAGCACGCAAATCGCACAGTGGGCGCCGCCCCCAGCGTGCAACGCACGCTAACGCGTGCATGGCGGAAGCCCCGAGCGAAGCGAGAAAATAGCGGTGAGCCAAAAGAATACTAAAGGGGGAGCATTTCATGCAACACGCTTGCTCTTTTGTATTAATTTGCTCTAACCACCGCGCGCGTCCCCGAGCAGCACCCGCGCCTCGCGCACCACGGCATCGGCCATCGCCGCCTGGCCCGCCGCCGTCGGATGGAACGCACCGGAATAGGTCGAGGCCAGCAGCAACTGCGTCCACTGCAGCTGGCGCGTGCCGAGCAGCTTGCTCAGGACCTTGCCGCGGACATGGAAATGCGCCGTCATGAACGCGTCGTTGGGCGTGCGGAACCAGCGCTGGCGCTCGGCATAGGGCTCGAAATTGGCCGGATTGTAGGGCTCCCAGTAGCCGTTGACCTTGCGCGGCAGGCGCAGTTCGTCGGCCGCCGTCAGGCCCGATGCGCCGGCACAGATGCCGCGTCCCAGGAACCGCGCGCGGTGGCTCGCGGCGACCCGCCAGCCACGCTTGTCAGCGGCCGTGCGGATCAGCCGGTAGAGCTTGTCGCCGACCTTCTCGCCATCCAGCGCGCGCCGGGCACTGAGGCTGTATTGCGGCAGGATATCCATGCCGAGGCGGCCATCAGGGCACACCGTACGCCCGTCCCGGAGCAGCGCCATGCCGGGATAGGCGGTGATGACCACGCCCTGGCGCCCGTTCCACGGCATGTGCAGGATATTGTGCAGCGCGCGGTCGAGTGCCCGGTAGCGATGGGTGAGCTCGCTCATCGGCACGCCGACGTCGCGCGGCCGATAGACCTGTCCGAACCAGCCACCGAGGCGGCGCAGCAGCGTCTTGTCGCGCAGCACCGCGTTTGCCACCAGGCGCGCAAAGCCGATGTCGTTGCCGCCAATCGACAGAAAGACGAGATCGATCCGCCGGGCGTGCCGACTCGGGCACTTGCGCAGCACCAGCCCGCCGCGCAGCGCTTCGACCTTGCCGCGCATGTGGTAGGCCTCGTGGTATTCGCGTGTCGGTGCCCGCCGCGTGCCGCACTGCGCCTGCGCGACCGCCGAGATCTGCGACAGGTCGGGCGGATTCGGCACCCACTCGTTGCCCTTGTAGCGCAGGAACAAGCCTGCCGTGACCTCGGCGCCGGAACACGCCACGCCGGCAAACGTGACGGCGCGGTGCGGATCCTCGATCGCCAGTTGCAGGGCGGCGCGCAGCTGGTGCGAATAGAGCGAGCGGTGACAGGCCTGGTCGAGCCACCGCGCGCCATTGCGCTCGAACCGCTTGTCGCCGATCTTGCGCCAGTTGCCGGCCCGCGCCGGGAAGCCGGTCAGCACCACGCGCTTGCCGATCGATCCGTAGTCGGCGGTGCGTTTTTCGGAAAACCTCACGGGTTGATCGGGATTGCCCTCGCCGGAGCCGAAACTGTCGCCCATGCCGACAATGAAGACATCGCGCACCTTGATGATCTGGCGCGCAATCGTGCGCCCGCGCGCACGAACCGTGACGTTGGCACCGCTCGGATACGGCACCTGGAACGTAACCTCCGTATTGCAAGGCTCGCTGACACGCTGCACCTTGGCGCGCGCCGTCCGGCGCCGGCGATGACTGCGCTTCAATGTTGTGATCTGCCACGCGCACTGCGCGTCGCCGAGGTCAACGTCGCCGAGCACCGCCGCCTTCACCGTATGTGATTTGGGATGAATGTAGTTGCCGCCGTCGGGACAGCGATGCCGGTTGCGTTGCCGATCCCAGCACGTCGCGCCGCGCATGTTGGCAGCCCAGCCTTCAGGATATCTTTTCGCCAGCTTGCGCTCGATGTTGAGCACGGGATCGCGTTTTTCGGCGTCCGTCAGCCAGGCGTAAGCGCGCGCATGGCGCTCAGTGTCGCGCGCATCATTGAAGAACCGGAACGGATTGACGACCTCCCACGCGATGCGCGGATCACCGCCGCTGCCCGCCTGGTCAGCGAGGCTCGGGCGCGCATCGTTACCCGCCCCCGGTTGACGCCCCGGCGACGCCTGCTTGGGTGGCGTCGCGCTCTTGCCCGGGCCGAACAACTCACGCCACTTCGCGCGCAACCCGCCTTCCGCCATCACCGGCACCGCGCCGGATGACGTCACGATCACCGCCAGCAACACACTCAGTAAGACCCGCATTCCACACACTCCCCGACCATGCGCCCGCACAACCGTCCAAGTCACACCCGTCCACGCCAGTGGGCCCACAGAATCAGGCGGGCCCGCGTGAAATTACTGAGCAGCGCGTTTGTGGCGTCCGTATGCTGATTTTGTGCTGCGACCCCGCGCAACAGCGGCGCCACCGTGGCAAGCGGCAGCAGCGCGCCACGCGCCGCCCGGTCGAGTTCGCCGCGACGCCCGCGTACCGCCTCCAGCGCGTCCCGGGCCGGTTCGATCAAGGCCTTTGCCAAATCCGGGCAGTCCCGGCTCGTATAGGTCTGCGCGCCGACCGCGCGACGACGCGGATATTCGCCCGCCAGCCGCGCGCCGCCATAGGCGACCGCCGCCAGCTGCCACATCTCGCGCGGTGCCGCACTGCCCAGCACCCGCCCGGTCAGTTCGAACAGCGCTCCGTCAAACTTGATCAGCAGCTGGCGCACCTCGGCGGCCTCGTTGATCGGCGTCGGGTCAAGCTCGGTCTCCGCCGCGTCGATCATGCCCTGCAACAGGCCAACCGGCAGTTCATAGTCCTGCGCCCGCGCGACCAGGGCATCGCACAACGGGTGGCCGCTGCGCCGCGCCGCTGCCTTGGGCGCGGTCGCCGCGATCAGCTCATCGCGCCACCATTGAAAGCGCACGGCCGCCATCATCGGCTCCGACACGATGAACGGAATGCGCTGCAGTTCGGCGGCAAATCCGGTCAGCACGATCAACGCATCGCGGTGGCGCCACGGTGCCAGCAGCGCCGCCAGGTAGCGGTCGTACTGGTAGGTACGTGCCGCCTGCCGGACTTCCTCCGCCTCGATGCTGGTTGGCTGCGACGCCGGCATGTTCACTCCTCGCCCGAGACACGATCCGGCGTCGTGTTCGCGTCCCTCAATCAACCGCGATCAACGCTGCCACGACGGGCCGTTCTTCGGCCAGCAGCACGTTGTAGGTGCGACACGCCGCGCCGGTGTCCATCGGCTCGAGGCCGATCTTGGCATCCATGAAGGCGCGGCGCACCTCGAGGCTCGGGAACACCTGGCTCGGCCCTGTTCCGAGCAGCACGAACGAGGGTGGTGCGAGCACGTCGAGCAACCGGGCGAGCATCGTCATGTCGAGCTGATCAGGAGAGGTCACGTCCCAGGCAAAGACACCTTCCGGCAGGCACAGGATCGAGCCGCGATGACTCATCTCGGCAAATCGAAAGCCGCCGTTGCCATAGGCATCGATCGGTGCCTGACCGGGAAATGTCGCGCCGCTCTCACTCCACGACATCGGCTTTCCTCGCAGATGTTCAGTCCGCCGCCACCGGTGCGCCCTTGGTCATGCCCGACCAGTCGCGCTTGACGCCGAGGAACTGCAGCAGAGGTGCTGCGATGAAAATCGATGAATAGGTCCCGATGACCACGCCGAACATCATCGCGAACGTGAAGTTGCGGATCACCTCGCCGCCCAGGACGTAGAGCGCGATGAGCACGATCAACGTCGTCAACGATGTCATCAAGGTGCGTGACAGCGTCTCGTTGATCGACATGTTGAGCAGCTTGGGCAGCTCCATGCGCTTGTATTTCCGCAGGTTCTCACGGATCCGGTCGGACACGACCACCGTGTCGTTGACCGAGTAGCCGAGGATCGTCAGCAGGGCGGCGACCGTCGACAGGTCGAACTCGAACTGGAGCAGTGAGAAGACACCGATCGTGATCAGCACATCGTGCGTCAACGCGACGACCGCGCCGATCGCGAACTGCCACTCGAAGCGGAACCAGACATAGAGAATGATCGCCAGGATCGAGCACAGCACGGCAATGATCCCGGTCGTGCGCAGTTCGCCCGAGACCGCCGGCCCGACCACCTCGACACGGCGCTGCTCGTAGCCGGAGCCAACCGCTTCGACGATCTTGCCGAGCGCCTCCTGCTGCGCCTTTTCACCGCCAGTTTGCTGCTCGACCCGGATCAGCACGTCCCTGTCGGAGCCGAACGACGTGATCTGCACGTCGCCGAGCCCGAGCCTGCCGGTCTTGTCGCGCAGCTGCGCGATGTTGGCTGGCCCCGACGTCGAGCGCAATTCGATCATCGAGCCGCCATTGAAGTCGACGCCGAAGTTGAGGCCGAACAAGGCCCACACCACCAGCGACAGGGCCATGGCCGCCATCGACGCCATGAAGGCGATGCGCGAGTAAACGACGAACGGCAGTTCTTTCTCGAAGATGAACAACCGGCGGCCGCTGAAATTTGGAATGAAGTTCATGTCGTGCCTATCAATCCTTTGCGCGACGGCCGCTCACCGCCGTGGTGTCTTTTGCTTCCAGCCGCATCCTCTTGCCGATTCTCTAGATCGGAACTTCGATGTTGCGGCTCTTCCTGCGCGACGCGCTCACCCACAACGCGACCATCAATCGGACCACGACGACGGCGGTGATGATCGACGTGAAAATGCCGATCGACAGCGTCACGGCAAAGCCACGGATCGGGCCGGACCCGAGCCAGAACATGATAACGGCGGCGGCAAATGTCGTCAGCTGGCTGTCGAAAATCGTCACCATCGCGCGCCCAAATCCCGTATCAATGGCGTTGATCGGCGATTTTCCGTTGCGCAACTCCTCGCGAATGCGTTCGTAAATCAGCACATTGGCGTCGACTGCCATGCCAATGGTGAGGATCAATCCGGCAATTCCCGGCAGGGTCAGCGTCGAGCCGATGACCGACATGATCGCCACGATCATGAGGCCGTTGATGATCAGGCCCGCGACCGCAAAGATCCCGAACGTACCGTAGACGAAAATGGTCAGGGCGATCGTCGCAAGTACCCCGACGATCCCCGCCAGTTGGCCGGACTTGATACTGTCAGCGCCAAGCGACGGGCCAACCGTGCGCTCCTCGACGATCGTCAGTTTGGCAGGCAACGCACCCGATTTCAGCTGGATCGCGAGGTTGTTGGCCGTTTCCGGCGTGAAGCCGCCGGAAATCTGTCCCGAGCCACCAAGGATCGGCTCGTTGATGTTCGGTGCCGAGAGCACCTTGTTGTCGAGCACGATCGCGAACGGGCGGTTGACGTTTTCCGCCGTGAAGCGGCCGAACTTGCGCGCGCCGATCTGGTTGAAGCGGAACGTGATGATCGGTTCCTGCGTGCGCTGGTCAAATCCCGGATTGGCATTGACGAGGTCGCCGCCTTCCACGACCGGCACCTTCTTGAGGTAGTAGAAGCTGCCGGCCCGGTCCGAGCTCTCGTGCGCCTCGTAGGTCAGGTAGCCGCCGCGCCGCGGCAGACGGTTGGCGGGAAAGCCCTGCGTCGGGTGCACTTCGTGAAAACTGAGTTTCGCGGTCTCACCGAGCACCTTCTTGAGCTTGTCGACGTCTTCCTGCGAGGTTTCCTTGTTGGCGCTCGGCGCTTGCACCAGGATGCGGTCCTCGCCCTGGCGCGCAATCGTCGGCTCGGTCGTGCCGATCGCGTCGACACGGCGGCGCACCGTCTCGATCGCGCCGCTCATGGCATCGCTGACCCGCGCCTTGAGGCCGGCTTCCGTCAGGCTGAGCTCGATGCTCTGGGCGCCCTTCTGCGTCACCGTCAGGTTACGCTCGTGTGAGCCCGTAATGAAGTTGTTCGACAGCGGCTGCGAGAGCACCGCCAGCGATTTCAGGGCGGCCGGCATATCCGTCGGCCGACCGATTCTGACCCGTACACCATCCTTCGAAAGGCCCGTGCCGACCGTGCCGATCCGCGCCTCACGCAGGTTCGCCCGCACGTCCTCGCGCAGGTTTTCAAGCATGTTCTGGCGAAGTTCCTTGGTGTCCATCGTCAGCAGCAGGTGTGCCCCGCCGCGCAGGTCGAGACCGAGCTTGAGCTGTTTCTTCGGCAGCCAGTCGGGCCAGGCGTCAACAGTAGACTTTTCAAAGAAGTTCGGCGTCGCAAAGACCAGTGCCGCGAGGCAGATCACGGCGATCGCGATCATTCTGGCTGTTGAAAATTGAAGCATCTCAGGCGCTGCCTTCTTTGTTCATTCTTCGACGTTTCGTCGCTCTCGGCACGTGGTGTCCGCATCGGTAGCTGGTGGCCACTTTACCGCCGGCAGCCTAGAGCCGGCTGACCTTCACGCCCGCCCGATCCACCAATACCGCCTCAGGCATCCTTGACCGGCTCTCCCTTGGCGCGCACTTCCGCGATCGTTCCGCGAATGACCCGCACCCGGTTGTTCTCGTTCAGTTCGACCTCGATCTCGCCCTCGCCCTCTTTCACCTTGGTCACCTTGCCGATCAGGCCGCCCTGCGTCACCACCGTATCACCTCGGCGGATATTCGCGACCATCTGGCGGTGTGCGGCCATGCGCTGCTGCTGCGGGCGGAACAGCAGGAAATAGAAGATGACGATCATCAGCAGGATCGGCAGGAGCTGCAGGAAGAAATCGCTGCCGCCGCCACCGGCGCCCTGGGCATAAGCTGGGGTAATGAACATGAAGACCTTCCGTCAGGGTTATTCGAGGCGCTGTCCGAGCCCACTAGGTTCCGTCGGCTGCGACCAGGAATGAAGCGCGATCGTTGCGGGTGAATGCTGGGGTATATAGATAATCGGGGCCCCAATGCAACAACGCCGGACAAGCGGTGTGGATGCAACGCCACAGGATCGCGCGCACCGAGCCCAGCGATCTGCCTGCGGTGAATGGATCGCGGCACGTGACGGAGCCCATTCCCTCACCTATAAGGTCCGCCGAACCATCTCTCAGCCCGAAGAACAAACCAGGACCGTACGCCGTCGATGACCGACCTTTCCCTCGCGCAGAACACGGACGTTCTCGAACGCATCGCCACCGCCCTCGAGCGCATCGCGCCGCCCGCCGACCCGACGCCCAACTACGATGCGGCGGAAGGTTTCATCTGGCAGCCGCGCCCGCCGACCTTCCAGCCGGTCGGCCATATCAACCGCATCCCGCTCGGCCTCCTCAAGGGCGTCGACCGCACGGCCGAACAGCTGCTCGACAATACCCGCCGCTTCGCCGAGGGGTTTCCGGCCAACAATGCCCTGCTCTGGGGCGCCCGCGGCATGGGCAAGTCCTCCCTCGTCAAGGCCGCCCACGCCGAGGTCCGCCAGTCGCTCGGCTTCGACCTTTCCGGCCAGCCGGACCTCAAGCTCGTTGAAATCAACCGCGAGGACATCGACACGCTGCCGGCCTGCCTTACCCTGATGCGGACCAGTCCACACCGCTTCATCGTGTTTTGCGACGATCTTTCGTTCGATCAGGACGACACCAGCTACAAGTCGCTCAAGGCCGTCCTCGATGGCGGCATCGAGGGCCGGCCGGTCAACGTCATCTTCTATGCGACCTCCAACCGGCGCCATCTCATGCCGCGCCAGATGATGGAGA
>JBPCVZ010000448.1:0-2695 GCA_051010015.1 Hyphomicrobiaceae bacterium | reverse complement strand
GGCCGCATAGAAGGCATTCAGGCGACGGAAGCCGCGAATGGTGCGGTGGTGGGTGCCAACCTCATTCCCACCATCGCCCTGGGCATCCCCGGCAACGTCGCCGCCGCCGTGCTCATTGGTGCCTTCGAGATCCACGGCGTCGTCCCGGGACCGCTAATGATCCGCGAGCATGGCGTCCTGATCTACAGCATCTTTGCCTACATGTTGCTGGCAAATGTCGCTAACATCATTATCGGCCGGGCTGGTATCCGCCTGTGGGTCCAATTCGTGCGCATCCCCAAGCACGTGGTGCTTCCTACCGTGATCGTCCTTTGTGTGATTGGCGTCTACATACCCTCCAACTCGATGTTTCACGTCGCCTTGCTGTTCGTGTTCACCGCTCTTGGCTATTTGATGCGCAAAGGCGGCTTCTCCATCGTCTGCCTGGTGATCGGCTTTATTCTCGGCGATGACTTCGAAATCGCGTTGCGCCAGGCGATCTTGATGAACAGCAACGATTACGGCGTGTTTCTGCAGAGCCCGATTGCCCTGTTCTTCTTCGCTTTGACGGCGTTTTTCATCTGGCACTTCGGTTTCCGCAGCAACAAGAAGAAGCCTGCCAGCGATTTTCCGGCGGGCGGCGCCGAATAGGTCGTCGATGGCCATGAAGGCAATTTGAGCAAACCGCGATCTAAGGCAATCGACGTGAGGACAAATATGCCTGGAGCCCCTGCGACCTAGATGGAGCGTCTTTAACTTGCCGTTGCAAAATCGCTCCAGTTTGAGGCTCGTGGCGCCAGCTCAGAAAGCCTCGATGGACGGTGAAAGACTGCAAGCAAGCGCCGATCGTCTCAATTCACGCTGCCGTTAGTCGGATCGCGACAAACAGGTCGCAAAAGAGGCCGCCATGTTTCGCAGCAGCGTGAAATAGAGTTCCGGCCCGCCTTTGAGTGAGGCGCCAAGCGGATCCAGGACGCCCGACTTGGCGGGTGTGCCCTCGACAACCGTTGCCACCAACTTCGGTTCGAATTGGGGCTCCGAAAAAACGCAGGTTGCTCCGAGCTGACGAACCTTCGAGCGCAGCATTCTGATACGCCGAACACCTACCCGGACTTCGGGCGACACCGTAATCGAGCCTGATGCCTCAAGTCCAAAGCGCCTCTCAAAGTTCTGATATGCATCGTGGAACACGATGAAGCCTTTCGCCCGGAAGGGCTTCAACTTCGCGGTGATGCCCGCTGTCAGATCGGTCAGGCGAGCCATCACGGCCTTGGCATTGGCTTCGTATCTTGCTGCATTGGCCGGATCGGCGGCAGACAGTACATCCTTGATATCGCGGGTCATCGCCTTTGCATTGATGGGGTCAAGCCAAACATGCGGGTTGAATTCTCGGCCGCTATGGCCGCGCCGCGCACTTTCCTTCTCACCATGCCCGTGGCCGTGGTGAGAACTCTTTGCTCGGTGACGACCGTGATGTTTGCTCATGCTCGTCTTATGTGCCGCATGATCGTCATGCTCGTGCTTATCGAATGGCCCGCCTTCACGGAGATCCAGCTTGATGAGATCATCGGCTTCGATGAGTTCGACGGATTTGGCGCTTGCTGCGATCGTCTTGAGAGGCTTTTCCAGAAAGGCCTCCAATTCATGCCCGATCCAAAACACCAGGTCGGCTCTTTCCAACATTGCGGCCTGGGAGGGTTTCAGTGCATAGGTATGCGGAGAACCGCCGCCCTCGACGATCAGGCCCGGCTTCCCAACGCCGGCCATGACCGCCGCTACCAGCGAATGGACGGGTTTGATGGAGGCAACGACGTTGACGTCGGCCCGCGCCGAAATCCCGAAAAACACGAACAGCAAAAAGCCGAGAGTCAAAAATTTCGTGCAGCGCATCATCGTGGTCGTAAAATCCTGAAATCTCTAATGTAACGATATCACGTTAACACTCGACACTTTGCGGGATAACGTGCGAGATGAACGAAAGCAACTCCCGATTTGCAACGATACGTGGGATAAATTTGCGCAAGCCTGTAATGAAGCGATCCGGTCCGCTGTTGACGCTTGAGAATGCTGGCATTTTCCGTGCCGGTCGATGGCTCGTGCGCGGCGTTTCGACTTCGCTCGACGCAGGTGAGATCGTCACACTGATCGGGCCCAATGGGTCCGGCAAGTCGACAACCGCCAAGATAGCGCTGGGAATTCTCAAACCGGACGAGGGCACGGCCTGGCAACGGGCAGATATGCGGATTTCTTATGTGCCGCAGAAACTGACAGTAGATTGGACGTTGCCACTGTCTGTCGACCGCTTCATGCATCTGACTGGACGGGTCGTTGAGCAAAAGGCTGTCGAGGCGATGGCCGCGACAGGCGTTGACCACCTGGCGAATGCCGAGGTCCGCAACTTGTCGGGAGGTGAATTCCAGCGCGTCCTGCTCGCACGCGCGATAGCCCGTGAACCGGAATTGCTGGTGTTGGATGAACCGGTCCAGGGCGTCGACTTCAATGGTGAGATTGCGCTCTACGAGTTGATCAAGCGCATCCGCGACAACTACGACTGCGGCATCCTGCTCATTTCGCACAATCTCCACCTGGTCATGGCTGCGACGGATCGCGTGCTGTGCCTCAATGGCCACGTCTGTTGCTCCGGCACGCCCATGGCTGTCGCCGCAAGTGACGAATACAAGGCCCTCTTCGGGACGCGTGCCGCTTCGACGCTTGC
>JBPCVZ010000447.1:0-55428 GCA_051010015.1 Hyphomicrobiaceae bacterium | reverse complement strand
CGCCGTTCTTGGAAATAACATCCTGTGGCGCGGTCACGTTGCCGAGCGATTTCGACATCTTCATGCCCTTCTCGTCGAGCACGAAGCCGTGCGTGAGCACCGTGTCGTAGGGCGCGCGGCCGCGCGTACCGGCGCTTTCGAGCAGCGACGAGTGGAACCAGCCGCGGTGCTGGTCGGAGCCTTCGAGGTACATCACGGTGTCGGCGCCGCCGTCGACCTTGCGGTTGATGCCGGCGAGGCCCGGGAAATACTCGGCGTCTTCGAGGCAGAAGGCGTGCGTCGAGCCGGAATCGAACCACACATCGAGGATATCGGTGACCTGCTCCCAGTCGTCCGGGTTGTCGACCAGGCCGTCGAGGAAGCGTTTTCGCGCACCGTCGGCGAACCAGGCGTCAGCGCCTTCGGAACCGATCGCATCGGTAATGCGGGCGACAAGGTCAGCGGACCTGCCGAAGCCGGGCCCGGGGATCACTTGCGCGCTCTCCTTATGGACGAACACGGTGATCGGCACGCCCCAGGCGCGCTGGCGCGACAGCACCCAGTCGGGCCGCGCCTCGATCATGCCGCGCAGGCGGTTCTGGCCGGCCGCGGGCACGAAATCGGTCTCCGCAATGGATTTGAGCGCGATGTCGCGCAGCGTCTTGTTGCCGTCGGCGGCACCGTCCGCCGTGAATGTCTGATCCATGTAAACGAACCATTGCGGCGTGTTGCGGAAGATGACCGGCTTCTTCGAGCGCCAGGAGTGCGGATACTGGTGTTTTAGGCGCCCGCGCGCGATCAGCGCATCGGCGGCGACCAGCGCGGCGATGACCTGCTTGTTGGCGTCGCCCTTCTTGCCCTTGTCGGTGATCACGGCGGCACCTTCGAAACCGGGCGCATCCGACGTGAAATTGCCGTCGGCGCCGACGGTGAAGGGGATTTCGGTCGGGATGCCACGAGCGGCGATGTCTCGGCCCTTTTCCATCCAGATCTCGAAGTCCTCGCGGCCGTGGCCGGGTGCGGTATGGACAAAACCGGTCCCGGCCTCGTCGGTGACGTGGTCGCCGTCGAGCAGTGGCACATCGAACTGATAGCCGCCGAGGCCCGCGTCGCGGAATGGGTGGGCGCATGTCGTCTCGGCGAGCACCGCGGCCGGGATGTCGGCTTTGCGCTCGTAGGCTTCAACCTTGGCAGATTCCATGACGCTCTCGGCCAATGCATCCGCAAGAACGAGATTGTCACCGACCTTGGCCCAATTGCCATCCGGTGCGGCCGTTACCTCGTAGAGGCCGTAATTCAGCTTGTTGGAGAACGAAATCGCACGGTTGCCCGGGATCGTCCATGGCGTCGTCGTCCAGATAACGACAGCGGCGGAGCTCAGTTCGTCCGGGCCGCCAGCCACCGGGAACTTCGCCCAGATCGTATCGCTTTCGTAGTCATGGTACTCGACCTCGGCCTCGGCCAGCGCGGTCTGCTCGACGACCGACCACATCACCGGTTTCGAGCCGCGGTAAAGCAGCCCCGAGCGCGCGAACTTCATCAGTTCCTCGGCGATCGTCGCCTCGGCGTGATAGGCCATCGTCGTATACGGGTTGTCCCAGTCGCCGACGACGCCAAGGCGCTTGAACTCCTCGCGCTGGACATCGAGCCAGTGCTCGGCGAATTCGCGGCACTCCTGGCGAAACGCCTGCATCGCATCGCGGTCGGCAAAATCGGGTTTGCCGCGGCCCTTGGCACGATATTGCTCCTCGATCTTCCACTCGATCGGCAGGCCGTGGCAGTCCCAGCCGGGTACGTAATTCGCGTCGTGCCCCAGCATCTGCTGCGACTTGACGACGATATCCTTGAGGATCTTGTTGAGGCCGGTGCCGATGTGGATGTTGCCGTTGGCGTAGGGCGGGCCGTCGTGCAGCACGAACTTCGGGCGTCCCTGGGCGGCCTCGCGCAGTTTCTTATAGAGGTCGATTTCGGCCCAGCGCTCGAGAAACCGGGGCTCGGCCTTGGGCAGGCCGGCGCGCATCGGAAAATCGGTCTTGGGCAGGAACAGCGTCTTGCTCCAGTCGCGTTCGGTGGGGTTGGATTGATCGGCCTGATCCTGTGGCATCGGCTGACTCTTTCATCTCTTCGTATCGGAATCGGGCTGCGCTCGGCGGCGCGCCGGGACATGCTCGCGTGGCTCGTTTGGGAGCCGTTACTCGTATCGGCTCCATTCGGAGCCGTAATTGCATTTGGCTCCATTCCGGAGCCGGGGCAGACGGCACCGCGCCTGCCGGCCCGCCTCATGGGCGGGCGGTGATAATGCTGATCGCTTCGAGTATCGGAAACTTCCGCATCGGTCTCGCCGTCCGGTCCTGCCAGGATTCTGTCCCACTACATGGTCGCGACGCACCCTGAGCGCCACGCTGCACCGTCAAATGCCTTATCCGGCCGGACAAAGTCAATGCGTCCGATGTGGACGGCCGGAGCGTAGCGTGATTCGCACCACGCCCGGCCCGATTCGGCTCAATCATAAAGCGCCGAGGTGGCACGGCCGATGAGATGCTTCGTCATCGGATCGTAGCTGTTGATTTTGGCCAGGATGGCGCGCGCCTTGGCGCAGTCGTCGTCCATCTGAGCGATCAGTGCATCGGCGTTTTCGAAGGTCTCGTCCGGCCGGATGAAGTCGATCAGCTGGACGTTGATTTCTCGGCCATAGAGGTTGTCGTTGAACTCGAACAGGTAAACTTCGAGCTTGGCGATGCCGTTGTCGAATGTCGGGCGCCGCCCGAGATAGGCGGCGGCATCGAAACGATGGCCCTCGTAGAGCACGCGCGCGGCATAGATGCCGTGGTGCAGGTCCTGGCCGGGCTCAAGCATGACATTAGCCGTTGGATAACCCATGCCGGTGCCGATGCCGGCGCCGCTTTCGACGGTTCCTGCCACCGTCCACCAGTGCCCGAGCATGTCGGCGGCGCCACGGACGTCACCAGCCCGCAGGTAGTTGCGCACGGCGCTCGACGAAAACACCTCACCGTCGTCGGATACCGGCGCCATCACGGTGACGTCAAAGCCGAGTTCCTGACCGAGCTCGACAAGCTGCTGCGGACTGCCGCTGCGGCCCTTGCCGAAAAAGAAGTTATAGCCGACGACGACGTGGTCGACGCTCCAGATCGCGTGCAGGACGTCGCGCACGAACGCCTCACCGGTGAGGCTGGCCATTGCCGCGTCGAATGTCAGAACACCGGTGAAATCACATCCCAGCGCATTGAAAAGCCTGATTTTCTGGGATGTCGGCGTCAGCGTGAACATCGTTGCGTTGGGCTGGAAGAACTTGCGCGGGTGTGGATCGAATGTCATGACCCCGACCGGCCGGCCAACCTTGCGGCCAAGCGTCAGGGCTTCGCCGACAACGGCTTGGTGGCCGCGGTGGACGCCGTCAAAGTTGCCGAGTGCAACCACCCCGCCCTGCACGGTCTCGGGCACGGAAACGGGGTTTTCGAAGACGTTCATCAATGTTGGCTCATATCGATAGGGCACCGGTCGCGCGGTCGTGCCGGTGGTTCCCGCGCGGATCAACGCCGTTCATATCAAGTTGTACGTTCCGGTACCATCAACATCGCCTCGCCCTCAAGCACGACCTTGCCCTCGGCGTTGGCGCAGACGCACTCGAAACGCACGCGGCGCTTTGGCGGCAGCAGTTCGGCCGCCGTCACCGTCGTCGTGATGTGGTCACCAATGCGGACCGGGCGTCGGAAGTTCAGCGTCTGGGCGACATAGATCGCCCCCGGCCCGGGAAGGCGCATGCCAAACACCGCGGAAATGTAGCTGGCGGTGAGCATGCCGTGGCTAATGATACCCTTGAAGGGCGTCCGGGCGGCATAGTCCGGATCAAGATGAACCGGGTTGTGATCCCCGGTAATGGTCGCAAACGACTGGATGTCCGCCGCCTTGACGATGTTGTCGAGGCTGGCCTGCATGCCCAGTTCGATCTCTTCGAAGGTATAACCGGCGACCGGTTCTAACTGTGCCGCGTCGGACATGGGCGCTCCTTCAAGCCGCAGACTGGAATTCGCTCGGTTTGGTCAGCGCTTACCGCAGCGCACAAATCGATAGCGTGGCGTTCATAGCACGCTGTCTGATGCCTGCAACAGGCGCCATTGCCGCGATGCGTCACCTGCGCCCGCGACCAGGCCCCCGTCGATGCCGCCCGCCTGCCCCGCGATCACGACGAATGCTTGCGGAAAGTCCCGTCTGTGGTTATGTAACGGTATCCCTTCCCTTGGATATGTTTTTCCCGGCCCCGCGGCCTCTAGAATGGCGCGGCGCCACAGGAGCCCGTATATGAGCACGCCCTCCCACCCGCTGATGCCGAAAGCCACCGCCGTCTGGCTGGTCGACAACACCTCGCTGACCTTCGAGCAGATTTCGGAGTTCTGCGGCATGCACCTCTTGGAGGTCAAAGGCATCGCCGACGGTGACGTCGCTCAAGGCGTGCGCGGCAAGAACCCGGTGACGTCCGGCGAGCTTTCCCGTGACGAAATCTCGAAGGCCGAGGAAGATCCCGACCATCGCCTCAAACTGATGACGTCGAAGGTCAAAATACCGGAGATCAAGGTCAAGAAGCGGCCGCGCTACACGCCGGTGTCGCGCCGCCAGGACCGGCCCAACGCGGTGCTTTGGATCTTGCGCAACCATGCCGAGCTGAAGGACAGCCAGATCATGCGCCTCGTTGGTACGACCAAGCCGACGATCGCGCAGATCCGCGATCGCACGCACTGGAACTCGGCCAACCTGGTGCCGCAGGACCCGGTCACGCTCGGCCTGTGTGCACAAATCGACCTCGATACGGAAGTGGAAAAGGCCGCCAAGCGCGTCGCCAAGGAACGCCAGGCGATGGGGCTGCCGCCGATCGAGGCGGCCGGCACGCTGCTGCCCACGGCCGAGACGACGGGTTACGAACTGCCAGTCCCCGAAGACGCGCCGAAGGAGGAGGAGCCCGCCCCGACCGCCGAGAACATTTTTGGCGATGCGGCACCATCTGAGGCGAGCAGCGATGATGCGTCCGAAGCCGACGAGGCGGCGCGCGTGCTTGCCCGCCTGCAGGACATGAAACCGGCTGAGGAAGCCGAAGAAGAGGACGTGCCGGACAATCCGTTTGCCAAATTGCAGGCCCTGAAAACCGCTGACGATGATGCGCCTGGCGATGCGGCCGACGCCGACGTCGCGGCGCCCAACCAGACCCACTACGACGCCCTGAAGTCCTATGTACCCGACTACGATCAGGCGGCCGTCGACGGCATCGTCAAGCATCTCGGGATTGCGCTGCGCAGCAAGGATGCATCACTTGTCGCGTGCTCCTCGAAGGAAGAACTCGAGCGTGTGCGTGAAAGCTGGTGCAAGAAGAAACTGGCGCTGAGCGAGCCCGACGAGGCGCTCGACCAGATGATCCAAGCCGTCTGTGAGACCATGAAGGGTGACCACCAAAAGAGCCGGGTCGTATTTTACTACCTGCTCGCGCAGAATTGCGGCAAGGTCGGCGAACTGGCCTGATCAGGTTTCCTTCGGTTGCGGCTGCGCCGTGGTCAGGCTGAGCGGCATGCGGCCGCCATCGGCATAGATCGTTTGCCCGGTGACGTAGCTCGCCTGGTCTGATGCGAGCCAGGCGGCAACGGCGGCCATCTCCTCCGGCTTGCCGAGGCGCCCGAGCGGCGTGCGTGCGAGCATGGCGGCGCGAATGTCGTCATTCTTCGTCAACGGCGCGCTCATCGCCGTCTCGATCGTGCCGGGGCCGACGGCGTTGACGCGGATGCCATGCTCGGCAAGGGCCATCGCGATCGACTTGGTCAGCTGCGAGACGCCGCCTTTCGAAGCCGCATAGGCAGCACTGTTCGGCAGGCCGAACCAGGCGTTGATCGAGCTGATTGCGACGATCGCCCCCGGTGGTCCTTCGCCCTTCTCCAATTGCCGCACCATTTGTTTGGCGGCCGCCTGCGCGCACATGAACGTGCCCTTGAGATTGATCCGCAAGGTACGGTCAAAGTCGGCCTCTTCGAGTTCGAGAAAGGGAACGGCCTCCATCACGCCGGCTGACGTGACCATGATGTCAACGCGCCCGAAAGCTTCGACTGCGGCCGCGATGAGATTGTGTACGTCGAGGCGCTCCGCCACATTGGCGTGGACATAGCGCACGGCATGGCCGGCTTCGGTGAGTGTTTTGGCCGCCGCGTTGCCGTCGCTGTCGGTGATATCGGCCATCACGACCTTGGCGCCTTCAGCGGCGAACCGCTCCACGCAGGCGCGGCCGATGCCATGCGCACCACCGGTTACGATTGCCACTTTGCCGTTCAAAAGCATCCATCGCCTCCGATCCCGGGGAGCGGGTTTGTCTGTCTTTTCACGTTGCGCCGATCACCAGGTGAGCAACAGGCGCCGCGTTTGCCGAACGCGCCGGCTATGCCACGACACGGGGACGTGCCGCCGTGTTGCCATCCACCGTCGCGGCAAGGTCGCCGGCCCGCCCAAGGCTGAGGCCGGCGGCGCGCAGTTTCGAGCGGTCGAGCTTGTCGAGGCGGTCACATCCCATCAGGATCATGTCGCGCTCGATTTCGGCACGCAGACGATCGAGTGCCCGCGTGACGCCGGCCTCGCCACCGGCGGCCAGCGGATAGAGATAGCCGCGCCCGATCGAACAGGCGTCGGCACCCATCGCCAATGCCTTCAGGACATGGCTGCCGCGGCGGATGCCGCCATCCAGAATGATGTCGGCCTTGTCGCCGACCGCATCGGCGATGTCCGCGAGCACCTCGAACGGTGACGGCGCGCCATCGAGCTGCCGCCCGCCGTGGTTCGAGACCAGTATCGCGGTGGCGCCGATGTCGACGGCGCGTTTGGCATCGGCCGCCGTCATGATGCCTTTGAAGGCGAACGGGCCGTCCCACTGCGCCACCACCGCTTCCGCGTCAGCCCAGGTGATCGAGGGATCGAACTGGGAATTGACATAGTCGATCACGGAAATCAGCTTCTCCGAGCCGGCGCGCTGGTTGTTGGCGAGGTTCGCAAGTTCAAATTTCTCGCTCGTGAGGTAATTGTAGGCCCACCGCCAATGCATCGCGAAGCTCGCCAGGCTTTGCATCGTGAGCTTGGGCGGCATGATCATGCCGGTCTTGAGGTCGCGCTCGCGGTTGCCGGCAACCAGCGTGTCGACCGTCAGGCACAGCGATGTGTAGCCCGCCGCCTTCGAGCGCTCGACAAACTCGCGTGTCAGACCGCGGTCGCGATGGATGTAGACCTGAAAACACTTTGGACCGCTCGTCAGCCCGCCGATCTCTTCGATCGAGACGTTCGACATGGTCGACAGGCAGTAAACCGTGCCCGATTTGGCGGCGGCACGGGCAACGGCGCGCTCGCCTTCGTGGTGGAACAGGCGCGAGATGCCGGTCGGCGCCAGGATCACCGGCCAGTCGACCTTTTCGCCGAGCACCGTCGTCGAGATGTCGAGATCGTTGATGTCGTTCAGAATGCTCGGGACGAGTTGGCAGGCATCGAACGCGGTGACGTTGCCGCGCAGCGTCGTCTCGTCGTCGGCGCCACCGTCCATGAAATGAAAGATCGGTGCTGGCAGGCGCCGGCGTGCCAGCAGCCGGAAGTCGTCCAGGTTGAAACACCGCTCAATCGACATGCTGCACCCGTGGTTCGCCACACCGTTTGCCGGCACGCCCCGAGATCGCCACTCACGAGCGGGCCGCGAACGCCATTCATTAGCATCACTTGGACGACAACGCCAACCGGCGCGGGCCTGCGCTCACGCTATGGCTAACACTCGGTCGCGGCGGCATCGGGTGGCGGGGTTATTGCTTGGCTGTCGGACAGAACGTCGCCTGTCCCTTGCATGTGACGGTCGCCCCATCCTGATTGCAGCGGTACTTCTGCTTTGCGATGCGATAACCCGGCGTGCTGCCGTTGGCGACAAAGGCCGGCCAAATGCCCCAGCTGACCGCCTGGACCATCGTCTCGAGGGCAAACCATTTGGCGGACTTGGCGTCGCCGGCCGTGGCGATCGCGGCCTTGTTGAGACACTTTGCGTGGGCGGTCGACGTGATGCCGGCGATGGCGACGCACGCGGCAACGACAAGGGCTGATTTTCGGATCATGAGACGCACTCCCGATGGACTAGCGGCGGCGTTGGTCAGCTCACCTCATACCACGTTGCCATGCCACCGGCCTGATGCTCAAGCATATGGCAATGGCACATCCATTTGCCGGGATTGTGGGCCACGAATGCCACAGTGATCTCCTCGCGCGGCAGCATCAGAACGGTATCACGCCAGTGCGGCAGCGGTGCCCGTTTGGCATGCGCCACCTCGCGCACGTGGTGGCCGTGGAAGTGCATCGCGTGCGGCCATGCGGTGTCGTTGACCATGCGCACTTTGACGGTCGCACCGCGCGGGTATTTCGCGAGCGGCGCATCGGTCATCCCGGCTTCGCCATTGAACGCCCAGACCTTGCCGTGGGTGCGGGCGAGTTCGCGCAGGCCGTACTCCTGCCCTTGATAGCGTGCCGATGCCATCGCACCCATCGCACCGCCCGACATGACGAGATCGGTCGTTATTGCGTTTTTGAGGTCAAGATCGGATGGCATCGGATTGGCGGGCAGCGCGAACTGGTCGGACAGCGGCTTCGCACGGCGGCGGCGACGGGCGTCGTAGACGAGGTTGCCGATGTGCAGCGTTTCGCGCTGCGTGAGAACCGTGATCTTGGCCTTGGTGCCGACGTCGGCGGCAAGATCGAGCATCACATCGGCACGTTGGGCCGGTCCAAGAAGGACGACATTGCCATCCGGCGCGAACGGCGCCACGGGCTGACCGTCGAGTGCGATGATGATCGGGCCGTGGCCGTCGAACCGAACCGCCATGACCCGCGCATTGGCGGCGTTGAGCAGGCGCAGGCGGATGCGCTCACCGGCGCGCACTGCGATGTCATCCGACGGCTTGCCGTTGAGCGTCAGCACGTTGCCGAGACGCCCGGCATGTGCCTTGTCGTGCAAAGCGCCGAACGAACGCGTATCGATCTGCCCGTCGCGGCCGAGCCGCCAATCGTCGAGGATGAGCGGGATGTCCCGGTCGAACGCCGGCGGTTTCGGTTCACGCACGATCAGCATACCGTAGAGGCCGCGCGCCATCTGCTCCCAGGTGCGATTGTGCGGGTGATACCAGTAGGTGCCGGCATCGGGTGGCGTGAAACGATAGGCAAACGTCTTCGCCGGGATAACCGGTTCCTGCGTCAGGTAGGCGACACCGTCCATGGCATTGTCGATACGGATGCCATGCCAATGGGCGGTCGTCGGCTGCTCGAGACCGTTCGTGAGATCAACGGCAAAGGGCCGGCCTTGCACCGCTTCGAGCAGTGGACCGGGCACGCCGCCCTGGTAGCCCCAGATCCGCGTCGCCGGCTCGTCTGCTTCGAGCAACTGCGCCGCGCCGGGCTTCGCCGTGAGGGTCTGGTCAGGGCCGGCGTGGACCGGCAGGCGGCCGCCCAGCGCCAACAAACTCGCCGCACTCAGGCCGCCTAGCTGAAAGGCGCGTCGCGTGACACTCATCTATGCTCCTTCGGCCGACAGTTGCAGCCAAATGGTGCCGTCAGCCGCCCCTGATCATACCACGCCCGCGCATCGCCTCGGTAATCTCGTCGAGGATGACCGGATCATCGATGGTGGCCGGCATTTTCCAGTCCTTGGCATCGGCGATCGCACGCATCGTGCCGCGCAGGATTTTGCCGGACCGCGTCTTTGGAAGACGCTTGACCGTCAGCACGTTCTTGAAGGCCGCGACCGGCCCGATTTCACTGCGCACGAGTTGCACGAGTTCCTTTTCGACCTCGCCATCCTCGCGATTGACGCCGGCGTTGAGGACGACGTAGCCGACCGGCAACTGGCCCTTGAGATCATCTTCGACGCCGATCACGGCACATTCGGCGACATCGCGGTGGCCGGCGACGATTTCCTCCATCTGGCCGGTCGATAGCCGGTGGCCGGCGACATTGATGACATCATCGGTGCGCTGCATGACGTAGACATAGCCATTCTCGTCCATGAAACCTGCATCCGACGTCGTATAGTAGCCCGGCAGCTCGACAAGGTAGCTGGAACGAAACCGTTCAGGCGCCTGCCACAGAGTCGGCAAGGCCGCCGGCGGCAATGGCAGCTTCACAGCCAGCGTGCCGGTCTCGCCCGGCGCGACGGGCTTGGCGTTCTCGTCGAGCACCTGGATGTCGTAGCCAGGCATCGGCACCGTTGGCGAGCCGTATGTGACCGGCATGCGACCAAGACCGAGCGGGTTGGCACAGATCGGCCAGCCGGTCTCGGTCTGCCACCAGTGATCGATCACTGGCACCTTGAGCTTCTGTTCCGCCCACTGGATCGTATCGGTGTCGGCACGCTCACCGGCGAGGAACAACGAGCGAAGCAACTTGAGATCATACTTGCCGATGAATTCACCGTCGGCATCGTCCTTCTTGATCGCCCGGAAAGCGGTCGGCGCGGTGAACAGCGACACCACCTTGTGCTCGGAAATGACACGCCAGAATGCGCCTGGATCCGGCGTGCCGACAGGCTTGCCTTCATAGATGACGGTGGTCGCACCGTGCAGCAGCGGGGCGTAGACGATGTAGGAGTGACCGACGACCCAGCCGACATCGGAGGCCGCCCAGAACGCCTCGCCAGGCTCGATGCCGTAGATATTGTTCATCGTCCACTTAAGCGCGACCATGTGGCCGGCGTTATCGCGCACAACGCCCTTCGGTTGGCCGGTCGTGCCGGAGGTGTAGAGGATGTAGAGCGGGTCGGTGCCGGCGACCGCCACGCATGGCGCCTTGCGGCCTTCTGCCTCCGTGCCAGCGACGGCGGCGGCCCAGTCGACGTCACGCCCCTCGATCATGCTGGCGGCGGCCTGTTCGCGCTGCAGAATGAGACAGGTTTCCGGCTTCTCACGGGCAAGCTCGATCGCCTGGTCGAGCAGTGGCTTGTATTCGACGATACGGCCTGGTTCGATGCCGCAAGAGGCGGCGACGATCGCTTTGGGCGCACAGTCGTCGATACGCGTTGCCAATTCCGCCGCCGCGAAACCGCCAAAGACCACCGAGTGGATGGCGCCGATACGCGCGCACGCAAGCATGGCGACGGCCGCTTCAGGAACCATCGGCATGTAGATGATCACGCGATCACCCTTGGTGACGCCGCGATCGGCGAGGACCTGCGCAAAGGTCGCCACCTTGTCCAACAACTGCGCATAGGTGATCGTCTGCTTGGTATCGGTGACTGGGCTGTCGTAGATGATCGCGGCCTGCTCACCGCGGCCATCCTCGACATGGCGATCGAGGCAGTTGTAGGCCGTGTTGCATTCGGAACCGGCAAACCAGCGGCCGTATTCGCCCATGTAGGGGTCGAACACCTTATCCCACAACTTGTACCAGGTGACGTCCTGAGCCGCCTTGGCCCAGAACTCCTCCGGATTGCTCTTCCAGGCGGCATATACCTCGTGGTAGCCGGTCATCGGTGTCCTCCGTCGCCTTGTCACGTGTTTGCATTCTGTTGAACTACCCTTCGGGCGCGAGGGCAAGGGGCAGCACCTAGGCGATTAGGCTAACGCTGGCCGCGGAAATTGATCTACGTCAATCAGGGCGCGTCAAGATGAACACGGCGACGGCGCTCAGCACAACAGCCTGGATGGCGATGATATGCGGCGCGACGCTGAGCAGCCAGCTGATCAGCAGAACGGCAAGCAGCGCTATGATCGCGTTGCGCTTGGCCTTGCGCGGGATGGCGCCGCGCGTGCGCCAATCGTCGATCAAAGGGCCGAATCGCGGATGCTGGGTGAGCCATAGGTGCAGGCGGTGTGACCCGCGTTGGAAGCAGAACGCAGCGAGCAGAATAAATGGCGTTGTCGGCAGCAGCGGAACCGCGATGCCAATCAGTCCGAGCGCCAGACTGATCCAGCCGGCCAGCATCCACATTGCGCGCGCGAAGGCAGATCGGGTCGACGGCGGTTCGGTCATCTCGGCTGCCACTGTCTGACTGCGCTGCATCTTGTGCGCCGACGAGTTGTGGCGCCTTCAGCCAATGTGCGCAGGTCGGTGCTCGGATTGCAATTGCCCTTGTTGGCGCGCTCGACTAGCTTTGCTGCCAATCAATTAAAAGTAGTCAGTCCCTGGAAACGCCCGATGCCCGCCAATCCGTTCGAACAACATTTGCCGAAGACGCCGGCCAACTACCAGCCGATGACGCCGATCTCATTCCTGGCCCGTGCCGCATCGATCTATCCGGACCATCCCGCGGTCATCCACGGCGCCAACCAGCGCAGCTATCAAGACCTCTACGCACGCTCTCGCCGTCTGGCTTCGGCGCTGGCGCAACGCTATGTCGGCGTCGGCGACACGGTCTCGGTGATGCTGCCGAACACACCCGAAATGATCGAGGCGCACTACGGCGTGCCGATGGTCGGCGCGGTGCTGCATGCCATGAACACCCGCCTCGATGCAGCGATCATCGCGTTTCAGCTCGACCATGCCAACACCAAGGTTCTGATCGTGGATCGCGAATACGCCGACGTGATGCGCGAGGCGCTGGCGATCGCCAAGGTCGAGCCGTTTGTGATCGATGTCGATGACAAGGAATTCCCGCAAGAGGCTGAGCGGATCTCGTACAACGACTACGAGGAGTTTATCGCGACCGGCGACCCGCAGTTCGGTTGGCGCCTGCCGGATGATGAATGGAACGCGATCACGCTCAACTACACAAGCGGCACGACCGGCAATCCCAAGGGCGTCGTCTATCACCATCGCGGCGCGACGCTGATGTGCTATGCGAACGTGCTCGCGGCAAACATGGCGAAGCATCCGGTGTACCTGTGGACGTTGCCGATGTTCCATTGCAACGGCTGGTGTTTTCCATGGACGCTGTCAAGCGTGATCGGCACCCATGTCTGCCTCAGATGGGTGCGCGCCGACGCGGTCTACAACGCGATCGCAGATCATCGCGTCACGCACCTGTGCGGCGCGCCCATCGTGATGTCGACACTGCTCAACGCCGACGACAGCCAGCGCCGTCCACTTCCGCATACCGTCGAGTTCGTTACAGCAGCGGCACCGCCGCCGGAATCGGTGCTCGCCCAGATGGCGGATGCCGGCTTCAACGTCACACACGTCTACGGCCTCACCGAGACCTATGGCCCCTCGGTCGTCAACGAATGGCACTCAGCCTGGGATGCGCTCGATGCGGGCGGGCAGGCGAGCAAGAAAGCACGCCAAGGCGTGCGCTACCCGGCACTTGAAGACCTCACCGTGATGGACCCCGAAACGATGCGCGAGGTGCCTGCCGACGGTGAAACGCTTGGCGAGGTCATGTTCCGTGGCAACATCGTCATGAAGGGCTACCTGAAGAACCCGAAGGCCACGGAGGAGTCGTTTGCCGGCGGCTGGTTCCACTCCGGCGATCTCGGTGTGCTCTACCCGGACGGATACATCCAGCTGAAGGACCGCTCAAAGGACATCATCATTTCGGGCGGCGAAAACATTTCCTCGATCGAGGTCGAGGAGGTCCTGTTCAAACATCCGGCGGTGGCACATTGTGCCGTGGTCGCCAAACCGGACGAGAAGTGGGGCGAGACGCCTTGCGCGTTTATTGAGTTGAAAGACGGTGAGACGCTGAGTGAGGCGGACGTGATCGCCTGGTGTCAGCAGTATTTGGCGCGCTTCAAGTGCCCGCGTCGTGTCGTGTTTCGCGAAATACCGAAGACGTCGACCGGCAAGATTCAGAAATTCCGGTTGCGCGACATGGCCAGGGAAGTCGCCTGACGGGCAACGGCCGGGGTCGAGGGAGACTGGGCGCGATGCGCGCTGGTAAACCGGCGATCGGCCGGCAATCTCAAAAAGATAGCGTTTCCGAACGGATCGGAAACGCTTTGGTCAATAGACTTTCATGAACGTGTAACGAGGATCTCGATCCTTCATCAATGTTCGGTATTGGTTCCTTTAAGCCGTTGAATCTCGTCTTTGATCCGCAGCTTTTCGCGCTTGATCTCGGCGAGTTCTCCGTCGCTGACTGACGGATGAGCGAGGGCTTGCTCAAGTCTCTGTTCCAGCACCCGGTGCTTGTCAGAGAGCACATCGAGATGACCCGATAAAGGCATCCATTCCTCCTTATCATGACGTGTCAGACCCGCTGATCGTGTCAGATTTGGATTTACTTGTCTAATTTTCCGACAGCTGAGCTGAACAACTGCTAAGTGTGGACGTTACAAACTGGCTCTAAATGCATATAATATGGGCGTTTTCGGACCAAATCGTGCCGAGGATGCCTCTTCCACAGGCGGCGCTTGCCAGCCAAGGCGAACATCGCGATAGTCCAGTTAACCGCGCCGTGCTACGTGCCTCGATGAACAGCAAATAAGGTCAGGTCCGCCTCCCTACATGGATGTTCAAGAAGAAAAGCTGCTGCGTCAACAGCTTGGCGAGCTCCGCAACAAGCACCGGGAGCTTGACGAACAACTCGCGCAGATCGAGGTCGCGGCCGCGCACGATCAAATAACCCTGACACGCCTGAAGAAGCAGAAACTGCAGCTCAAAGACCAGATTATCCAGCTCGAGGATCGTCTGTTCCCGGATATAATTGCGTGATCCGAAAAGATACGTCGCACGACACAGGCCGGCCGACAGCGTGCCGACCATTCTTGCCAAAGCCGCTTTAGACCGGTATTTGCCCCGTTTTCGAGCACAAACCTGCAGACCACACAATCCAGGAGAGCGGCAATGAGCGCGCCACGCATCGGCATCATCATGGGCAGCCAGTCCGACTGGCCAACGATGCGCCGCGCCGTCGAGATTTGCGACGCCCTCGAGATCGCCTACGAGAAACGCATCGTCTCGGCGCACCGCACGCCCGATCGCATGGTCGACTATGCCAAGGGCGCGGCCGGACGCGGCATCCAAGTGATCATTGCCGGCGCTGGTGGCGCCGCGCACCTGCCCGGTATGGTCGCATCAATGACGACGCTGCCCGTGCTGGGCGTACCGGTCGAGAGCCGCGCGATGAAAGGCGTCGACAGCCTCTATTCCATCGTCCAGATGCCGGCCGGCGTACCGGTCGGGACTCTGGCGATCGGCGCAGCGGGCGCCGCCAATGCCGGGTTGCTGGCCGCCGCAATACTGGCGCTTGGCGATGCGGAACTGGGCAACCGCCTGACGGCATGGCGGGCACAACGCACAGCCGCCGTCGGCGATGTGCCGCAAGACAGCGAGGACAAGGCCTGACGTGACCGAGCTTGCCGCACCTCTTCCGCCCGGCGCCCGTATCGGGATTCTTGGCGGCGGCCAGCTGGGCCGTATGCTGGCGCTGGCAGCGGCGCGGCTCGGCTTCATCTGCCACATTTATTCCGATGTGCCGGACGCACCGGCAGCCCAGGTCGCCGCGTCCCTGACGATCGGGCGCTACGACGACATCGAGGAGTTGCGCCAGTTTGCCGCCACGGTCGATGTCGTCACCTATGAGTTTGAGAACGTGCCTGTGGCGGCCGCCGAAATGCTCTCGGCCATAAAGCCCGTCAGCCCGCCACCACGCGCGCTCGAAGTGGCCCAGGATCGGCTTGTCGAAAAGCAGTTTATCGCAGATCTCGGTGTACCCGTGGCGCCGTTTCTCAATCTGGAGAGCACAACCACGTCCGTTGATGCCGAGGCCTACCTGCCCGGCATCATCAAGACGCGCTGTCTCGGCTACGACGGCAAGGGCCAGGCATCCGTTGCGACGGCCCTCGAATTCGAAACGGCGCGCACCAGCCTCGGCGTGACGCCCCTGATTGTCGAAAAGCGCATCGAGTTCGCATTCGAAGTATCGGTCCTGGTGGCGCGTGCCGGCGATGGCGCGAAAGTCTTTTATGACATTCCGCGCAACGAACACCGCGCCGGCATCCTGCACCGGTCAACCGCGACGGATGGCATTCTATCGAAAGACAAAGCCGCAGCGGGCCGCGAGATTGCCGCCCGGATTGCCGATGCACTGGATTACGTCGGGGTTCTGGCCGTCGAGCTGTTCGTGCTCGATGGTGACGGCGGCGACGCACTGATGGTCAACGAAATCGCGCCGCGTGTGCACAACAGCGGCCATTGGACGATGGACGCCTGCGCCGCCGACCAGTTTGAAAACCATGTCCGGGCCGTCTGTGGCTGGCCACTCGGCGCGACGACGCGCTACGTCGACATCGAAATGGTGAATTTGATCGGCAACGAGATCCACGACTGGCTGGCTCTGGCCGGTGAGGCAGGCACGTTCGTCCACCTGTACGGCAAGAGGGAAGCGCGTGACGGCCGCAAAATGGGCCACGTGAACCGCGTTCTCGCATCGCGCGCGACAAATTAGCCGCGGTATCAGGCGCCATCACATCGTCTGCTGCAGTGCACAAACATGTCTCACGCACTGGACAACGCGCGCCCGGCTTGTTAGTTAAAGCCAATGGAATTCACGTGCCGCTTGGAAATTGCTCCTGGCGGCAATTTGCTATTGAAGCGTCATCAACCCAGGAACTCGTTCACTTGCAAGTCCTCGTCCGCGACAACAATGTCGATCAAGCCTTGAAAGCGCTGAAGAAAAAGATGCAGCGTGAAGGCATTTTCCGCGAAATGAAGCTGCGGAATTTTTATGAAAAACCCTCTGAAAAGCGGGCCCGCGAAAAGGCCGAGGCCGTTCGTCGCGCGCGCAAGCTGGCGCGCAAGAAAGCCCAGCGCGAAGGCCTGCTGCCCGCGAAAGGCGCCGCCAAGGCCCGTCCAGGCGCGGCACGCAGCCGGTAATACTTAACTAACGCGATGCCGGTGCGCACCGGTGCGTGAGCGCGCCACCCTTGAGGTTGCGCGCTTTCTTGTCTTGAGCAGGCTATGACGGCGAATGCGCGCTATTTTCGGTGACACGGCGCCGCCGTTCGCTGCGCCAGGCCCCATCGATCCAAGCATGAATGATGTCGTAGGACCCGAACATCCAATGGTCGGCGTGGCCACCGCCCTCGATCGGGCTGAATTGCTTGGGCTCGCGGGCGCGATCGAACAGCTTTTGGCCCATTTCAATCGGAATGAGATCGTCCTGATCACCGTGCACGATCAGAAGCGGCGCGTTGATCTCGTCGATCCGTGACAGGCTGTCGTAGCGGTCAAGAATGAAGGATTGGACCGGCAGAAACGGGTAGATCCGCGCGCCAACATCCGCGATCGACGTGTAGGGCGCATCGAGGATGACGCCACCCACAGGCTGCTTTTGGGCCAGCTGCACGCCGACGCCACTGCCCAGCGACTCGCCATAGACGATGACATCAGACGGTTGAACGCCCGCCTCGAGCAGCCAGCGGTAGGCGAGGCCGGCGTCGGCGACATTGTTGGCCTCGGTCGGCTGGCCGCCGGAGCCACCGTAGCCACGGTAGCTCAGCATCAGCATGCCGCGCCCCTTGGCGATGTACTCGCCCATGCGCCCGGCTCGCGAAAGCAGGTTGCCGGCATTGCCATGAAAGTAAAGCAGCGTTGGCTGGCTAGGCTGGGCGGCGGCGTACCACGCGATCAATTCGACGCCGTCCGGCGTGCGCAACGTCACTTCCCGCACCGCGGCCAGACCGCCCGATGCCGGGTCGACGCGCGTCGGATCGGGCGCGTAAACCAGGATGCGCTGCTGCGACCATGCGACGACCAGCACGATGGCAACGATCGTAAGCCCCAGTCCGACCTTGAAGAGCATGCGGGCTTCCTCTTGCAGCTTCGGTTTCAAGCATTCATCCGGCGAGTCGGATGCCGGCGCATCTTAGCCGTTTTCAAGACGCTCGTTAGCCTGTTACGATCGATCCTGTCATAAGGATTACACGATCGTGTAGACGGTACAGCGAGGGACCGTGTTCGCGCGTGCGTCGGTGACCTTGGGGGGAATCAGATGAGTCCGTATTCGAGGGTGTTCGTCTTTTTGGTCTTTGCGATTCTGGCGGTGTCGTTCTGGGCGACAACCGGGGCGCTCTATTGGGAGTATTCCGACGATTGGCGCCGGCCGCAGTTCGAGGGCACGCTGTGGTTCGACCTGATGACGCACTACAGTCATATGTTCCTTTTTTTCCCGCTGTTCGGGACGGTTGCGCTGTTTGCATTTTTTCTTCCAGCCTGCGCCTTCGTCGATATGTACTGGCGCCCGGCCGACCAGCCGGACAATGAAATCCCGCATGCCAAGCTGCGCTTCGTAGGCGGCGTCATCGGTGCCGTTGCGGTTTCTGCCGGGCTCGCTTATGGGCTCAGCCTCGGTAACGAAGCGGCGCTGTGGCAGATCAAGCCGGAGTTGTTGCGCGAAGGCGGCACCAATGGGCGGGTCTGTGCTCTGCTTGGCGAGAACCAGGTCTGCCAGCGCGTAACGTTTCCAACGGCACTGGCCAATGTTCGACGCGTCAGCCAGGACCGTGAGCGCCTGACGGACCTCAAGCGCACCTGCGGGCGCGATCCGCTGGTTGAGCAGATCAGCGGTCCCATGCCCAAACGCTACTGTTTCGTGACCGCGCAGTATTCGCGCGATCCCGACGCCCTGCAATCGAAACTTCTGGACGACGCCGCCTGCTGCAATGCCATGCAGCGCTTCGAAACCGACGCGCGCAACGTGCATCTCGCGACGCCAAAAAACGGCTCTCTGCTGGACCGCACGCAGAACATCACGCTTGGCCTCAAGATCTTTTTTCTCCTGGTGATTCTAATCATCTCCTTGCTGCTCGCCTTCCGGCACAGACGCATCGTCGCGCAGTATGGCCAGTTCGCGCATCGCATCGACCGCGGAGTCCTGATCGGCACGTTCGCGATGCTGTTTCTGCCGTTCATGAACCATGCCTACCTGCTCTCCACCGAACTGATCTACGGGCCCAATGACTGGCTCGGCGGTGGCGAAGGCGTCAGCTTTTATCGCGTGCCATATGCGCTGTCGGTCGCCTTTGGCATCTGGGGCTTCTTCATCATGCTGTTCTTCATCCGCCGCGAAGACAAGGAAGCCGAGCGCATGTCGAAAATCATCGGCACGATCGCCAGCGGCGTGTTCGTGCTCAAGTATGATGCGATGATTGACTATGCCGTGCGCTTTGCAGGCCCCGGCGCCGGCAATCAATCCGTCATCGCCCTTGTCACCCTGGCCGTTCTGATGTGGCTGGTACTGGTGATGTTGAAGGCGTTCTGGAGTGGCAAGAATACAAGCCGGGCACGATCTACGGATGGTTGATCGCCCTCTCGACGGCGGCGTCTTCGATCCTATGTTAGTGTTCCGAGCAGGCGCACGCAGAGAAGGGAAACACCGTGGCGACCAAGGGCCAGCACGTTATTCCGGCGGGTGATAAATGGAGCGTACGCCGGGCTGGCGCGTCGCGAGCTTCAGGCACCTACAATACGCGCAAAGAAGCCATCAACCGGGCCAGGGAACTGGCCCAGAGTCAGAAGACGGAGCTTTACATCCACGGCACGGATGGCCGCATTCGCGAACGCAGTTCCTATGGCTGCGACCCGCATCCGCCGAAGGGTAGCTAGAGCCTGTCTGACTAAGATGGAGCCTTCAACGTGAAGCTTATCGAAGACATCGTTTGGGCGCTGGCCATGCTGAGCGCGCGCCGCGCGCGACGCCATCTCTTGCTTCAGCGACGCTTGGCTTTTGACGATGACGTGCGACCCAAGACGCCAGACGGAGCGACCGTCGCTTATCCGGATGCAATCTATCACGCTAAGGCGACCGACATTGTGCGCGTGATCAACGGAAGGTAGGAGGGCTCCAAACAGCCAAGTGTTGTGGAAATGGCTGTTTGGAAGGTCCTTGCGGAGGCAAGGAGCGGTGGCCTTGTCAAGGACTGGAAGCCTCGGCGCCGCACATCCACTAAGCAGCCGCAGCATTAGTTTGTCCTGAAAACGTTATGAGAATCATGAAGAGAATAACTGATCAAAGATGGAGAGGTTCGGCTTATTTGTTTCACGGTTTCAGATGAGGGGGTTTCGGAGCAACAGGAGGGCGCGTGACCAGCGAATAAACACCATCTGTAGCACTTAGATCAATCATTTCGTAATCTACGCTATTCTCAACCGCAGCACTCGCGCCAGCGGAAAAGCCGAAGTTGAGTCTACTATAATCGCTAAAATTGACACCTTCGTAATTTGTCGCCACGGTTTCTTGGAGTACTTCTTCATCGCTCTTATATGCACGCACACCGACGGTAATTGTACTCGCTATACGATGCCCATCTTTTAGCCCTATTGCGCTTCCAAAACCGCGTTCAAGATCTTTGGGTTTTATCGGTATTAATTCACCGATGCCGGGAAGAAAGATATATATGTGAGGCTTCAAACCCTTCTTGCCGCCCGAACGATAGGCCGCAACCGGATATCGAAACCCATTTGTTGCGGTCATGATGGATAAAATAGCATCGTGTTTATGTTGAAGGTGTTCGCTGATAGACCCGAACCCTCCTTCTACCGCTCCCCCTGTGGCCTGGATATGCAAGCCGTACTTGGATCGTGCGAACGATGCGATTCTGACTGTATCCAAGGTTCCCGCAGATAACGCAGCCGCTGCCGCTGACTTCGCGTCGTCAAGATTACCATAAACCTCAGCAATGCGTGACGCAGATTTTTGTTTGGAAACCGTCGTCTTGAGCTTTAGCCACTTCAAACATAATGCAACCTTCGTTGGAACCCTAAGGGCAGGTTCCGGATTTCCAAGAGCAGGTTTGCGTTCGGCGATAAACTCGTCTGGTACCGTGAAAGGCATACTTGTACTCCTATCTGAACCGTCCAGGGTTTTCGGGAAGCTTGTTATCTTTTTGGAGACCTGATGAAAGCGATGTCGTATACACCTCTGCTATACTTCTACAGTACTACGCACGGAAACTAGAGCAGCCGAACGATGAATAAGTCATGAAAGAATCATTTAGTTCTCGGGGGGGGGGGGGCAGGAGATCGATACTCGCGTAAACGAGCACGCTGACCTTGTGGTGCTGGACGATAACGGTTGCCGCGTTGTGCTTCGTGCCGATCCTGCAGGAATGGAACGCAGACCGGCGACGATCAAGACGAGCGGCGATCCGGGTTGGCGGTTTCAGAACGAGTCGTCATACTCGGCGCGTCCCATCTTGTCCGTGGCACCGCCATGCACGGCGACGGTCCACTTGATCTCGGAACAAATCCGCCTCGGCAGAATGGTTCCATCTAAGTCAGACAGGTTCTAGCCCTTGCCGGGCATGCGATTCGAAAGTTCCGTATTCATCAATTGTCCCTTCGACAAGGATTATGAGGGCATCCTGCAAGCCATCCTGTTTTGCATTGTCTATCTTGGCTTTCACCCGCGCATCGCCAGCGAACGAACCGATTCCGGTGAACAGAGGCTGGCCAAGGTCAGGGCGCTCATCGAAGCATCGAAGTATTCGATACACGACCTGAGCCGTTGCGAGGCCTCGGCGCCCGGTGAGCTGTTCAGATTGAACATGCCGTTCGAACTCGGCATCGACTACGCCTGCCGTGCCTATTTCGGCAACGGGCGCGACGAGAAGCGCATCCTCATCCTCGAAGAAAAGCCGTTTCGCTATCGCGCCGCCATCTCAGACCTGGCGGGCTTCGACATCCAGGCGCACGACAACGACTTCTCGAAAGCGATCCGCAAGGTGCGCAACTGGGTCGTCAGCGAAACCAGCACGGAGGCGCCGGGCGCCAACCGGATCGAAGGGCACTACTACGATTTTCAGGAGTGGCACTACGAGCGCCAACTCGCCAACGGTTTTTCCGAGGCCGATATCCAAGACTATCCGACCAGCGAGCTGCTCGCCTCGATGCAGGACTGGGTGGCCGCCGGCAAACCGATCTGATCGGCACGGTGGGAGTGGCGGTTGCCTAATCCATCGCCTTGACAATTTCCTCGGTCATTTTCTTGGCGTCGCCGAGGATCATCATGGTGTTGTCGCGGTAAAACAGCGGGTTGTCGATGCCGGCGTAGCCCGACGACAGCGAGCGCTTATTGAACATCACCGTGCCCGCCTTCCAGACCTGCAGCACCGGCATGCCGTAGATCGGTGACGAACTGTCTTCTTCGGCGGCCGGGTTGGTGACGTCGTTGGCGCCGATGACGTAGGCGATGTCGGCCTGGGCGAACTCGTTGTTGATGTCTTCGAGTTCGAATACCTCGTCATAGGGCACGTTGGCCTCGGCGAGCAGCACGTTCATGTGGCCCGGCATGCGGCCTGCAACCGGGTGGATCGCGTAGGAGACCTCGACGCCCTCCTTCTTCAAGGTATCGGCGAGGTCACGCAGCGCGTGCTGTGCCTGGGCGACGGCCATGCCATAGCCGGGCACGATGATCACCTTCGAGGCATTCTTCATCATGTAGGCGGCATCTTCGGCACCGCCCTGCTTGATCGTGCGCACGACGCCGTCGTCGGTAGCCGGCCCCGACGTCTCGCCGCCGAAGCCACCGAGGATCACGGAGATGAAAGAGCGGTTCATGCCCTTGCACATGATGTACGACAGGATCGCACCCGACGAGCCGACCAGCGCGCCGGTGATGATCAGCGCGATATTGCCGAGCGTGAAGCCGATGCCGGCCGCAGCCCAGCCCGAGTAGGAGTTCAGCATCGATACGACCACCGGCATGTCGGCGCCGCCGATCGGGATGATGATGAGCACGCCGATGATGAACGCGAGGATCGTGATCGCCCAGAACAGCACCTGCGAGCCGCCGCCGGTGCAGAAGGCGTAGATCAGGATCACGATGAGCGCCGCGATGCCGCCGTTGACGGCATGGCGCATGGGCAGAATGATCGGCGCGCCGGACATCTTGCCCGAGAGCTTGGCAAAGGCAATGACGGAGCCGGAGAAGGTGATCGCGCCGATCGCCGAACCGAGCGCCATTTCAAACAGGCTGATGCCGGCGATCTGGCCGCTGGCATTGAGAATACCGAAAGCCTCGGGCGCGTTGAGCGCACCCGCTGCAACGAACACGGCGGCCATCCCAACCAGCGAGTGAAAGGCGGCGACCAGCTCCGGCATCGCCGTCATCGGGATGCGTTTTGCGGTATAGGCCCCGATGCCGCCGCCGATACCAACGCCGAGCAAGATCAGAAGCCAGGTAACGAACGTATGCTGGCCAAGGCTCATCAGCGTGGTGACGACAGCGATCGCCATGCCAAGCATGCCGTAGAAATTGCCCTGGCGGGAACTTTCCGGACTGGACAGTCCGCGCAGCGCGAGGATGAACAAGACACCGGATGCGAGGTACAGGAGGGCAACGATGTTAGCTGACATGAGCTTTGGCTTTCGGACTTATTGGGGCAGACCGCGGCACCGCGGTCAATGACTTGAATTCTTATCGAAACGTCGAATCAGTTTGGCCTCGGACTGGCGACCACGGTGTGGGTGATGCGGCGCACGAAAGGTGCGATAACGAGAACGCAGGGAAACGCCACCACCCAAGCGAACAACCAGCTCTCGAGCCACTGCATCGTGAATTCGGCGACGAACCCCAGCGCGTTCCAGGTCGCGATGCCGGAGACGACCAGCGACATCAGCCCGGTCAGGAGCAGGCCGAAGACGATCGGCTCGAAAAATGCTGGCAGCTTCATTGGCCGGCCCTCACCACGTCACCCGCTCACCGGTCTTTCTTTTTGTACATGGCGAGCATGCGCTGTGTGACGAGAAAACCGCCGAAAATGTTCACGGAGGCCAGGATCAACGCGAGGAAACCGAAAAATCGTGCAACGCCGGAACCCGACCCGACCGCGACCACGCCGACGGCAAGCAGGGCGCCGACCACGATGACGGATGAGATCGCGTTGGTGACAGCCATCAGCGGGGTATGCAGCGCTGGCGTCACGCTCCAGACAACGTAGTAGCCAACGAAGATGGCAATCACGAAGACCATGAGGCGGTAGATGGCGGGATCGACCGCGCCGCCGGCGGAACCGGCTGCCAATGCTGCGGTCGGGGCGATCATGGCGAGGGCGCAAACGCCCAACAGTTGAATGGCACGCATGGGGATTACGCTCCTTGCTCGGTCTGCAGGTTGGGGTGGACGACCTTTCCGTCCTTGGTGAGCAGCGTGCCCTGGACGAGTTCGTCTTCCCAATCGATTTTGAGTTCGCCGGCTTCCTTGTCGATCATGGGGGTCAGGAAGGTCAGCAGGTTGCGCGCATAGAGCGCCGACGCGTTGACCGACACGGCGCCGGCGAGATTGACAGGCCCGGCAACCCGCACGCCGGCGTGTTCCGTGATATCGCCGGCTTTGGTCACTTCGCAGTTGCCGCCGCGCTCGGCCGCCAGGTCAACGATCACGGAGCCCGGGCTCATGCTTTCGACCATGGCTGTCGTGATGAGCTTCGGCGCCGGCCGACCTGGGATCAGCGCCGTCGTGATGACGATGTCTTGCTTGGCGATGTGCTCGGCGACCAGTTCGGCCTGCTTCTTTTGATAGGCTTCCGACATCGGCTTGGCATACCCCGCCGCGGTCTGCGCCTGCTTGAATTCCTCGTCCTCGACCGCGATGAACTTGGCACCCAGCGAGGCGACCTGTTCCTTGGTGGCGGGACGGACATCGGTTGCCGATACGATGGCGCCGAGACGCCGTGCTGTCGCAATCGCCTGCAGTCCGGCGACGCCGACGCCCATCACGAAGACTTTCGCGGCGGGCACCGTGCCGGCCGCCGTCATCATCATCGGCATGGCCTGCTCGAACATCGAGGCGGCGTCAACGACGGCCTTGTAACCGGCGAGGTTGGCCTGGCTGGAGAGCACGTCCATCGACTGCGCGCGCGAGATGCGCGGCATGAACTCCATCGTGAAGGCCGTTGCCCCGGTCGCGGCCATCGCATCGAGTTCGGCGCGGTCGCCGAACGGGTCCATCATGGCAATCGCGATCGCGCCGCTCTTCAAGGCCTTGATGTTCTCGGTCGACGGGCGTGCGACGGTCATGAGGATATCGGCATCCTTGATCACCTCGGCGGCGGAGGTCGCGATCTCGGCGCCGGCCGCCTTGAGGTCGGCATCGGAAAACCGCGAGCGCGCGCCGGCGCCCGTCTCGACCGCCACCGTGCAGCCAAGGCCGGCCAACTTCTTCACTGTTTCCGGCGAGACGGCAACGCGAGGTTCATCGTCCGCTTCGGCCGCAATGGCAATTCTGACCATCTATCAATCCGCTCGATTAAACATTTCTCTGGGAGAACGGCGCCGAACAGCACCATTCCAGGACGCGTCAACCCTGATCCGATGACGGCATGGCGGTGCCGCTTGCGCTAGCAGAAAGCTCGATGAGGCACCGCACACGAAGCGCTTAAAACACAATAGGGCCGTCGAGCGCAAATCTCATCGAGACAATCTTTCACAGGGACAATACGACTAGGCTATACAGGCTGCTTCTGGTTGCGGCTAAGGTCATGCCACCATAAATTAGAACGATTCTAATATCCGGAGTTCGCGATGCTACCTGCCATTCTATCTCGCCGTCGGTTTTCTGAACTGAGCGAGCAGGAAATCATCGCGCTGGCCATCTCGTCGGAAGAGGATGATGCACGGATCTATCGGTCCTACGGCGAGATGTTGCGCGCCGAGTACCCGGATAGCGCCAAGATGTTCGACGGCATGGCCGAGGAAGAGGATCAGCACCGCCACCGGCTGATCGAGTTGCACAAGGCCCGTTTTGGCGACACCATCCCGCTCATTCGCCGCGAGCACGTCGCCGGTTTTTACAACCGCCGCCCGGTCTGGCTGGTCGAAAATCTCGGGATCGAGCGCATCCGCGAAGAGGCCGCCAACATGGAAATGGCGGCGCAGCGCTTTTATGAAAACGCAGCCAAGCACACCCAGGATGCCAATACGCGCAAGCTGCTCGGCGACCTTGCGGCCGCCGAAGCAGGCCACATCGATACCGCCAACCGGCTCGAGCAGACGCACATCGACGATGACGCCAAGGAGCGCGAGGAAAAGCAGGCCCACCGCCAGTTCATCCTGACCTGGGTGCAGCCGGGCCTGGCCGGCCTGATGGACGGCTCGGTGTCGACGCTGGCGCCGATCTTCGCGACCGCCTTTGCGACGCACGATACCTGGACAACCTTCCTGGTCGGGCTTGCGGCTTCGGTCGGCGCCGGCATCTCGATGGGCTTCACCGAGGCAGCCTCGGATGACGGTGAACTGTCGGGCCGCGGCTCACCGATCAAGCGCGGATTTGCGTCCGGCATCATGACGACGGTCGGCGGGCTGGGCCACGCGCTGCCCTACCTGATCCCGGACTTCTGGGTCGCGACGTGGCTTGCGATCTTCATCGTGTTCGTCGAGCTCTGGGCGATCGCGTGGATACAGAACCGCTGGATGGACACTCCGTTCTGGCGTGCTGCACTGCAAGTCGTCGTTGGCGGCGCCCTGGTGTTTGCTGCCGGTATATTGATTGGCAGTGCGTGACGTGGCTGACTTGAAGTCACACCTTCGCAGCGCTCGGAACGTTTATTGTTGAAACCTCATGCGCCTTCGGGCCGGTGATCGCGCCCAAGCGAAACCCGGCGCCGATTGCCGCACTTAGAATCGAGGAATCGCCCATGACGGTCAAAATTACGCCAACTGATGCGGTGATCGGTGCGGACGTTGCCGGCATCGACCTCAGCACCCCGGTCAGTGACGCCGATTTCCAGGTCATCGCCGACGCGTGGCGCGACCACGCGGTACTGCTGTTTCGGGGTCAGAAGCTCGATGACGCAGCGCTGTGTGCGTTTTCGGCACGGTTCGGCCAGCTCGATGATGCACCGACACGGCCGATCAATCTGCCCTACCACCCGGACCGCAAAGAGATCGCGGTCATCTCGAACATCATCGAGGACGACAAGCCGATCGGCGGGCTCGGCAACTCCGAACTCGTCTGGCATCAGGACATGAGCTACAACGCACTGCCACCGAAAGCGAGTTTGCTTTACGGCATCGAGGTTCCGGCCGACGGCGGCGACACCTCGTTCTACAGCCTCTATGCGGCACTCGAGACGCTGCCGGACGACCTGCGACAACAGATTGAGGGGCGTTCGTGCAAGCACGATGCGACGCGCAATTCGGCCGGGCAGCTGCGCGCCGGTATGGACGAGACGTACTCAAACGAAGACCGTCCCGGTGCCGTGCATCCGTTGATTGCAAGGCATCCGGTTTCCGGTCGCGATGCGCTCTATCTCGGGCGCCGCCCGAACGCCTGGATCGTCGGATTGTCCGATACCGAGAGCGACACGCTGCTCGACGCGCTCTGGGCACATATCGAGAACGGCGAGCATACCTGGACGCAGCAGTGGCAACCAGGCGATCTCGTGATCTGGGACAACCGTTGCACCCTCCATCGACGCGGTCCGCTTGATCCGACCCTACGGCGACGCATGCACCGCACGCAGGTCAAGGCCGAGGCGCCACCGGCGGCGGCGTGAGACCGATTGCCGCCCTCGGCGCTCGGACGGACCGACTGCAAGCGGTTCCCTCGCAAGCGCCGCCCCGAGGTCGTATCTAGAGCCGCGCGCCTTGAGTTGGAACCGTCATGCCGTGACGGCTCTGTGCGCTGACCGGAACCCTCGGAGGCAGCGTCTCCATTCACACTGCCGCCGCTTTCAATATGTCAGTAGTGGAGCTTGCCGCCGAGGCGGATCGAATGAAGATCCGTTGTCGCATCGAAGCCACGCACGTCGCTCTTGAAACGGTAGTACTGATACCCGAGCGTCATGCTGTAGGCATCGCCAGCTTGCCAATCGATGCCGGCTCCCAGCGTGTAGCCGTACTGATTGTCCTTGATCATATCCGACCGCGATATCGTGCGCCCGGCAGCGCTTTCCACGGCATCGTACTTGATCTCGAGTCGCTGCCAGGCAACGCCACCGGTCAGATACGGACGCCACGCGCTTTCGCCCCACGACGCTTTCAAGCGAAGACTGCCGAGAATGTCCGTGCCAAATCGCGCGTCAGCCCTTTCGAAGGCGCCATCGTCAAAACTGTAGGTGGTTGTCAGGTTCTGCTTGACGCCGGAGGCGAGCACATCCCCTTCGATCGCCAAAGCGCCCTGGCCGGTGAGGAGACGATAGCCGACAACACCACCGCCCATCACTCCACGCGTCCGCGCGCTATCACCCGCCGCCTCCAGCCTGCCCCAGCCATAGGCAATGACGGCGCCGGCATAAAAACGCTTGCTGTCCTTCCCCGTGCCATAACTTGCACCGCCGCCTGCCAGCGCCGGCGCTCCGCCGATCAACAACAGGCTGGCGGCAAACACCATTTTTCGTATCGTTTTCATTGTCTTCCCATCCCCACTGCTTGGAGTTGCGATTTTCGCAGGCAAACCATTGGGGAAGAATGGAAAATTTATCTTGGAAATCTCATGAGCATTTCCTGCGTGTGCATAGCGACAACGCAGAGGCCGTGGGCGACACGGAGAATTGTCGGTGCCTCGAAGCTGCCTTTTCGCCAATGGCCCGGCAGGTGACTGCGGCCGCGGGTCGACGGTTTCGTCGCTTGCGTCTAATGCCAAATAGCCAGGGATTGACGCAGACATGTGAGCGACCCAGTCGATCAGAACACCGCAGGGACAGGCACGCGGTGCGCGCATCGCAATTAAGCTGCTGTCGGCTAACCGATATCACGCGCCGTGGCGGCCCAGGCCAGCCATTCACGCACACGTGCTTCGGGATCGGTGTGCGTGATGAAATCCGTAATCACGGCAACCGAATGCGCACCGGCGTCGATGACGCCTTGCGCGCGCTCGACCGTGATGCCGGCGATGCCGACGAGCGGTACATTCCCGATCCGCGCCCGCCATTGGCCGAGCCGGTCGAGGCCCTGTGGCTTCCAGGGCATCACCTTGAGCTTGGTTTCGTAGATCGGGCCGAGCGCGACGTAGTCCGGCCTGGCGGCAAGCGCGGTGTCGAGTTCGGCTTCGTCATGGGTCGAGACGCCGAGCTTGATGTTGGCGGCCCGGATCGCATCAAGGTCTGCGGCATCAAGGTCCTCCTGGCCAAGGTGCAGGAAGTCGGCACCGGCCTCGATCGCGAGTTGCCAATAGTCGTTGACGATCAGCTGACAGCCCGCTGCCTCGCACAACGCCAGCGCTTCAGTGATCTCAGCCCGCAGCTGCTGCTCGGTCATGTCCTTGGCGCGCAATTGCACGGTCCGGATGCCGAGCGGCAAGAGGCGCTTCAACCAGTCGATATCGGGAACAATCGGATAAAAGACGTCGAGCCCGATGGCGCGTGCTTCAGGTGTCTGCATCAGGATCTGTCCAGATCGAAGAACGGCGTGCCGGCGACCGGCGTCGATGGCGCCGCCATATCGCGCGCTTCCATGAGGCCGGCTTCGTAGGCCTCGCGGCCGGCGCTGACGGCATGACCGAAGGCGCGCGCCATGCGGACAGGGTCCTCGGCTTTGGCAACGGCCGTGTTGAGCATGACCGCATCGAAGCCAAGCTCCATGGCCTGCATGGCGTGCGACGGCGCACCGATGCCGGCATCGATGACAAGCGGCACGCCGGGGAAGTAGTTGCGCATGGTGCGCAAAGCATAGGGGTTGGCAAGGCCACGGGCGGTGCCGATCGGCGCGCCCCAGGGCATCAGGACTTCGCAACCGGCCGTCATTAGGCGCTCGGCAACGCCGAGGTCTTCGGTCGTGTAGGGGAACACCTCGAAATCCTGCCGCGTCAATTCGGCAGCGGCCTCGACGAGCGCGAAGACATCGGGCTGCAAGGTATCGTCGTTGGCGATGACCTCGAGTTTGACCCAGCGCGTTTCGAACAATTCGCGGGCCATCAGGGCCGTGTTGATCGCCTCTTTCGCCGTGCGGCAACCGGCGGTATTGGGCAGCACGCTGACACCCCAGGAGCGGATCAGATCGAAGAAGCGGTCACCGGTGCCCGAGCCGGCCGTTTCCCGGCGCAGCGATACGGTCACGATCCCGGCAGCCGATGCGGCAACCGAGCGCGCCAGGATATCCGGCGAGGGATACTGGGCGGTGCCAAGCAACAGGCGCGAGGCAAACTGAACACCATACAGTGTCAGGCCGCCGGTCTGCTCGGCTCCGGGCAGGTCCTGCGCCGCCGCTGTCGGTGGGTCGATGATACTCATCTCACTCGTCTTCGTATTGGTACTCTAGCCGCCCTGGCGCGGGGCAACGACCTCGATCTCGTCGCCATCGCGCAATTCATAGGTCTTGCGTTCGTTGCCGGCTACGAAACTGCCGTTGACCGCGGTTGCGACGCGCTGATCGCCATAGCCGAGTTCGCGAATCAGCTCGGCCAGCGTCGTCACCTCACCGTCAAATATTTCGCCATTGACGGTCAATTCCATGGTGTCTTCTGCTTGTTGCATATTCGTCGATTTCACGTTCCACACCTGTCCGTTCATTGCATATCTGACGACTGCCCTTTCCGACCGCAAGGGGCCGGTTACAACGCACTGGCATAAATCGTAATTTCACCGGACGCAGCAGCATAAACGGCGCCGCCGCCGCGTCAACCGGAAGCCGTTCGCCCCGCAGGGCTGCTCATCATGCGAATGCCAACTGAATCTTCATCGCCTTGCTGCGATCGCTCGCGAGATCAAAGGCCTGTGTTGCCTGCTGATAGGGCAATGTCTGGGAGATGACCGGCGACACATCGATCAGGCCGCTATTCATCATGTCGACGGCGGTCTCGAATTCCTTATGGAAACGAAAGGTGCCTTTGAGAACCAGTTCCTTGGCAACAACCGTGTTCACCGGCAACGTCATGTCGCCGCCGAGGCCGATCTGGACGATGGTCGCGCCGGGGCGCAGCGCATCGAGCGCGCCGACCAGCGCGGCCTGATTGCCAGAGGCTTCGAACAGGACATCGAATAGGCCCTTGTCCTTGGTGAACGGTTTCAGCGCATCCGGGTTCTGGGCGACATTGAATGTATAATCCGCCCCGATCTGCTCGATCAATTTGAGGGGATAGGCTGCCACGTCGGTCGCGGCGATCTCGACCGCGCCGGCACGCCTTACGGCCGCGGCAACCAGTGCCCCGATCGGCCCGGAGCCGGTGATCAGCACCTTCTTTCCGACCAGCGGACCGGCGCGGTTGACGGCATGCAGGCAAACCGCAAGCGGTTCCGCCATGGCCGCCTCGCCTGCCGTGAGCGACGGCAGCACCTTGACGCACTGCGCCGCGTCGGCGATCACCTCGTCGCGAAACGCACCCTGCACGTGGGGAAAGCGCATCGCGCTGCCATAAAACCGCATGTCGAGGCAATGCGCCTGGTTGCCGTCGAGGCAGTACTGGCAGGTGTTGCACGGCCGGCTCGGATTGACCGCGACGCGGTCGCCCTCCTTGACCGTTTTGACATCCGCGCCAACGCTCTTGACGGTGCCCGACACCTCGTGCCCGAGCACCATCGGCTGCTTGATGCGTACGTCGCCAAAGCCGCCGTTGTGGTAGTAGTGCAGGTCCGAGCCACAGATCCCGCCACGCTCAATGCGCACTGTCACTTCGCCTGCACCCTGCGCCGGGTCCGGCGTTTCGATGTCCTCAACGCGCAGATCGTGCGGCGCATGTACGACAATGGCTTGCATAGAGTTTCCCCGGGCGGATAGTGATGCGTCTGACAACGCGGAAACTACACCACCGCGCACCCGGAGGGAAACGCATGCAAGGCTTTCGACTGGATAACCGTCTCGCCCTGATCACCGGCTCATCGGCAGGCATTGGCGAGGCGCTGGCAAAAGGGCTGTGCGAAGCCGGTGCCCACGTGGTGATCAACGGCCGCCGGCCCGACGCCGTCGCCAAGGTTGTAGAGGCGCTGGCAGCGGCGGGCCATACGGCGCACGCGATGCCCTTCGATGTCACGGATGCGCCACAGGCTGCTGCCGCCGTCGCGCGGATCGAGGCCGAGATCGGACCCATCGAGATCCTCGTCAACAATGCCGGTATTCAGCGCCGCGAGTCACTCGAGAACTTCGAGGAAGCGACCTGGCGTGAACTGATGAGCACCAACCTCGACAGCGTTTTCTATGTCGCCAAGGCCGTCGCCAATCACATGATCCCGCGCAAGCGCGGCGCGATGATCAATATCTGCTCGGTGCAGAGCGAATTGGGCCGGCCCTCGATCGCGCCCTACGCCGCCTCGAAAGGCGGCCTCAAGATGCTAACCAAAGGCATGGCGATCGACTGGGGCCAGCATGGCATTCGCGTCAATGGTCTCGGGCCGGGCTATTTCGCGACCGAGCTCAACAAGGCGCTCGTGGCCGACGAAAATTTCTCAGCCTGGCTATGCGATCGCACACCGCTTGGCCGCTGGGGCGACGTCGACGAACTGACCGGTGCCGCGGTGTTTCTCGCATCCGATGCGGCGAGCTTCGTGACCGGCCATGTTCTTTACGTCGATGGCGGTGTGACCGCCCGCCTCTAGAGGCGGACCGTGGCCTATTCGGCGTGCAATCGGTTGCGCATGCAGCCATTAGCTGCGGCTGGCACCAAATCAAGCCTTCGTTAACTCAGACGCCATCGGCGTTTGGAAAAAACTTGAACTTTGTTCACATTTCGCCATATGCTAATGTGAACAGTGTTCTCGAAACTACTGAAGAGCTCAGGATGACCCACATACCTTCGCCAATGCATTTGTCCGCACACATACCGATTTGGGCATCCGACCCAATCCGGCCTAAAATTCAGCATTTTCTGTGATCCGCACTGGCATGACCCGTCTCGCTGCGCCGCTCAAGTCAGGCGCGACCTCCCCGTTCCCGTAGAGATTTCCGATATGTTTCAGGACCTTCTAACCTCACGTCGTTTCGTGCCAATCTTCATTTGCCAGTTTTTCTCGGCGCTCAGCGACAATTTCATCAAGAACGCACTGGTGATCTTGATCCTCTTCAAGCTCGGGGCGGGCGGTGGCGGCAGCCTGGTGACGCTCGCCGGGACCGCCTTGATCCTGCCGATGTTCGTGCTCTCGGCGCTCGGCGGCGAGTTGGCCGACAAATATGACAAGGCACGCGTTGCGCGCTGGCTCAAAGTCGCCGAAATCCCGTTTGCCGCCCTCGCCGGCCTCGGCTTCATGCTCGATTCGATCCCACTACTGTTCACCTCGATCGTGCTGTTCGGCTGTGGCGCGGCGCTGTTCGGGCCGATCAAGTACGGCATCCTGCCGGATCATCTCGAGCGCCGCGAACTGCCGGCAGCCAACGCGCTGGTCGAAGGCGCGACCTTTCTGGCGATTCTGCTCGGCACCATTCTCGGCGGCCTGGCCATGCTGGAGACGGCAACGGGCCCGCTGATCCCTGACTGGACGATCGCGGCGGTTGTCATCGGCTTTGCAGCGATCGGCTGGCTGTCAGCGCGCGCGATCCAGCCAACCGGGCGGGCCGCACCCGATCTCGCGATTACCAAGAATCCGGTCCGATCGACATTCGATCGCCTGCGCGAACTGCGCCTGGACCGGCGGTTATGGATCGGTGGCCTCATCACCTCCTGGTTCTGGCTGTCCGGCATTGTTGCCCTGTCACTTCTCCCGACACTGATTAAAGGCCATCTTGGCGGCGGTAAGGAACTGATCACGCTCGGCCTGTGCGTCTTCACCGTCGGCATCGCCGTCGGCTCATACCTCGCCGCACGCGCCAGCAAGCAACGCCCCAACCTTGCCCTTGTCCCGGTTGGCGCCCTGCTGATGGGCCTGTTCTGCCTCGATCTCGGTTGGACGGTATGGGGTGTTCAGGCTCAGCAAGCGTCGCTGTCGATGACGGGCCTGCTGCAGTCGGTTACCGGTATCCGCGCCATGATCGACCTGTTCGGCATGTCGGCCGCCGGCGGCCTTTTCATCGTGCCGGCATTTGCCGCTGTGCAGGCCTGGGCTCCCGCCGACCGCCGTGCCCGCGTCATCGCCGCCGTCAACATTCTCAACGCGGCGTTCATGACCTCGGCGACCCTCGTTGTCTTCGCTCTGCAGTATGCCGGCTGGCAATCGTCGCATCTGTTCGTCGCGCTCGGGGCAGCCAACCTCGTCGCCGTCGTCTTGGTGCTGCGCGCCTGGGGACGCCAGGGCGTGCAGGACCTCGCAATGTTCATTTTCCAGCTGTTATATCGGCTCGAAGTCAAAGGCATGGAAAACCTGCCCGAGGAAGGTGAACGCGTGATCATTGCGCCGAACCACATCAGCTTGATGGACGGCCCTGTGATGCATGCGATCCTGCCGAGCCATGCCGCGTTCGCGATCGACCATGGCATCGCCCAGGCCTGGTGGGTGAAACCGTTCCTGAAGCTGATCAAGGCCTATACGCTCGACCCGACCCGGCCGCTCGCCGCGCGCGCGCTGATCAACGAGGTCAAGGACGGCCAGACGCTGGTGATCTTTCCCGAAGGCCGCCTCACCGTGACCGGTGGCCTGATGAAGGTCTACGACGGCACCGCCATGATCGCGGACAAGGCCGACGCCTGGATCGTACCCGTGCGTATCGACGGCCTCGAGCGTTCGCCATGGTCCTACATGCGCAAGAGCCAAACGAAGAAGGTCTGGTTCCCGAAGGTCACCGTCACAATCCTGCCGCCGCGCAAGCTCGAGGTCGACAACGACCTGCGCGGCAAGGCGCGCCGCCAGACGGCCGGCCTCGCCCTGCAGGACGTCATGGTCAACACCGCGGTCGAAACCGCCAACATCGACAAGACGCTGTTCCAGGCGCTGCACGATGCCAAGGCGACGCGCGACACCGGCAAGGTCATTCTCGAAGACCCGATGATGACGAAACTCAGTTACGCCAAGCTGATTGCTGGCGCCCAGATCCTCGCCGCCAAACTCGAAAAACCGCTTGCTGAGACCGAGAACGTCGGCGTCATGCTGCCCAACACCGCCGGCGTCGCGGTGACGTTCTTCGCGCTGCAGTCGCTCGGCAAGGTGCCGGCGATGCTGAACTACACGGCCGGGCCGAAGAACATGGTGTCAGCGTGCGAGGCGGCCGAGGTCAAGGTCGTCCTGACATCGCGCGCCTTCATCGACAAAGGCCGGCTGCAGGAGGCCGAGAAGGCGCTCGGAGAACATGCCCGACTGATCTACCTCGAAGATGTGCGCACCGAAATCACGCTTGCCGACAAACTGCGCGGCTTCTTTGCGGCCAAACGCGCGCGCGTCGAACGCCAGCCGAACGATCCGGCCGCGATCCTGTTCACCTCGGGCAGCGAGGGCACGCCGAAGGGCGTCGTGCTCTCCCACCGCAACATGCTGGCCAATTCGATCCAGTCGCTGACCCGGGTGGCGGCACACGGCGACGACAAGGTGTTCAACGTGCTGCCGGTGTTTCATTCGTTCGGGCTGACGGCCGGGCTGATCATGCCGCTCACCGGCGGCGTGCCGATCTACCTCTATCCCTCGCCGCTGCACTACCGGATTGTCCCCGAACTCGTCTATCAGACCAACGCGACGATCCTGTTCGGCACCGACACCTTCCTCAACGGCTATGCCCGTGTCGCGCACCCCTACGACTTTCATTCGGTGCGCCTGATCCTCGCCGGCGCCGAGGCGGTCAAGAAGCGCACGCGCGACATCTACATGGAGCGTTTCGGTGTGCGCATCCTCGAAGGCTATGGCGTCACCGAGACGGCGCCGGTCCTCGCGATCAATACGCCGCTTGCCAACAAGTCAGGTACTGTCGGGCGCCTGTCGCCGCTGATGGAGGCGCGCCTCGAGCCCGTCCCCGGCATCGACGAAGGCGGCCGCCTGTTCGTGCGCGGGCCGAACGTCATGCTCGGTTATCTGCGCGCCGAGAAGCCGGGTGTGCTCGAGCCGCTCGCCGACGGCTGGCACGACACTGGCGACATCGTCACGATCGATGCGCAGGGCTACATCACGATCCGCGGCCGCGCCAAGCGCTTTGCCAAGATCGCCGGCGAGATGGTGTCGCTGTCCGCCGTCGAAGCGCTCGCCGCCGAACTCAACCCGGCCATCCTGTCCGTCGTGGTATCCATTCCCGACCTGCGCAAGGGCGAGAAGCTGGTTCTCGTGACGACCGACAAGGAAATGACGCGGTCACGATTCCAACAGTTCGCCAAGACCCGGGGCGCAGCCGACCTGATGGTGCCGGCCGAGATCATGGTTGTCGGCGGTGTGCCGCTGCTCGGATCGGGCAAGGCCGATTACGTCGCCGCAACGGAATTGGTGAAGGAGAAGCTGGCACCGAAGCAGGTGGCGTGACGCGATGCCAATACGCGTTTGCCGAAGTTCGCAGGCCTACGCCGCTTCCGACTTGGCCATGGTCGACTTGATCAGGTTATAGGCGGTGTTGGACTGGCTGAAGACGCCGCTCATGTACTGCACGACCTCTTCCGGCAGATCGACCGTGCTGTACTGGTCCGGATGATAGCGCTTCGTGAGCTGGAGGTATTTCTTGCGCACGTCCGCCCAACTCGCCGCCTTGGGCAATCCGAGAAGCGCGTAAGGGTCGGCACTCGGATCGGGATCGGTGTTCTTGAGTTCGACCTTTGCCTTGAGCGTCTCCGACTGCAGTTCAAGGATCGATGACTTCGCGAGCAAGCGGACATTGCCGGAAAAGTCCTCGAACTCGAGAAACTTGCTGTCGTTGTTCATCGTCCGCGCCAGGTCCGCGACGAGCGGCAGGAGCAGATTGCCGGCCAGCGTCTCGCCATCGCTGCGCACGATCCGGACCAGTATCTTCTTCCTGGCATCTTCATTGGAAAACATTCTTCGACCCCGGATATGCGTACATTTTTATTATTATTCGAATGACCAGACGGATCGAAACTATAGGCGCGTCAAGTATTGCCGCGGTTAACCGCCGCGGACCGAGGCTGGTTTTTCTGGAACATGCTTTCCCAATGGTGAACCAGTGACCAGAGGCAGGACAGTCAGGCCACCGTCGGCGACAAGTGTCACTTGACGCCGGTGATGCTCGCACTCACCGCACGTGGATCGCGCATCGGCCAGCGACCGGCGTCGACCTGCGTGATGAAGTCATGCAAGGCACGATTGAACATGGCCGGCTCCTCGAGGTTGATGGTGTGGCCGGAGTTCGGCATCACGAACAGCGCCGCGCTCGGCACCACCTCCTTCAGGAACACGTTCGGCAGAAGGCACGGCCAGTCCTCGTCGCCGGTGACGACGAGCATCGGTGTCGTCACCTGGCGCAGGCGGTCCTCCAGGTCATACAGCGACGGGCGCTCCTTCTGGACGCCGAGCTGCGTGAACGCCGAGCCCTCCGCGGAGTGCTCCTTCAGCATGTCCTTGAACTCCTCGAAACCGCGCGGGTCCTTGTTCTCGAACTGCACGCGTGTCGGCCCGTGCGCATAGATATCCGCATAGGCCGCCATGCCGTCGCTGCGCAATTTGGCGGCCCAGTGATCGGCTTCGCCACGGAACTGCGCGTTGCGCTCTTTCTCCGCGCCATAGCCGCAGCCGGCGACCGTCAGCGACAGCGCGCGGTCCGGATAGTTGAGCCCGAAATGCAGCGTCGCGAAGCCGCCCATCGAGAGGCCGGCGATGTGCGCCTTGTCGATCTCGAGCGCATCGAGCACGGCGAGGATGTCGTCGCAGGCGCGCTGCTGCGAATATCTGCCCGCATCATCCGGCACGTCCGACGGCGGCCAGCCACGCGCATTGTAGGCGACCGCGCGATACGAATGCGCGAAGTAGCGCATCTGCGGCTCCCAGCTGCGGTAGTCGCCGGCGAACTCGTGCACGAAAACGATCGGTGTCCCGGCCCCGGTTTCCTCGACGTACAATTTGACGCCGTCGTCGGTCGTAATGTGTGTCATTGATCGCTCCTTTGGCGGACACCGCGTCGGTGTTGCCGGTCATTGCCGCACGCTATCAGGCCGCGTCGCGCACCAACAGCGGATGCTCAAAATTATCGCTGCCAAGATGCTTCGCAACGATATCCGCCATCACCGGTGCCAGCAGAAATCCATGCCGGAAGGCACCGTTGACGCGGATGATCTTGGCGTCCGGCCCCTGCCCCGCCATCACGCGCGGTACGTTGTCCGCGAACGACGGGCGCACGCCGGCGGTCATCTCGATGATCTGCGCCTCCCCGAAAGCCGGGTGCAGCGCATAGGCAAGGCCCAGCAGTTCGAGCGCCGAGCGCACCGTGATGGCGCGGTCATCGTCGCTCTCGATGACCGTGGCACCGACCAGGAAGCGCCCATCCCCCCACGGCACAATGTACGAGGCATGGCGCGGATGGAGCAGGCGAATGGGGCGGGAAAAGGAGATCTCCCGCGTCTCGACCAGCAGGCGTTCGCCACGCACCCCGCGCAGCGCCGTGAGATCATCGCGTGCAGCAATGCCACGACAATCGATGAAGCAGTCGGCCGTCTCATCGGCGGACCCATGCCATGCGCTGCCAAAATCGAACTGCGCACCGGCCGAGCGCGCCAGGTTCAGGAGATCGTGGAGTGCGGCCGGCGTCGCCATGTGCGCCTCATCGGCGAAGAAGAGGCCGCTTGCAAACCGGCCGGCAAGATCGGGCTCGAGGTCACCGATCCGATCCGCGCCGATACGATCGTGACCAACGGTGAGGCGACTGTAGCGGCGCAGTTCACCCTGATCGCGTGGGCCGGCGACGACGAGCGTGCCGTTGTGAACGAGACCCGGATAGATCTCCTTCCATTGCCGGGCCGCTTCGAGACCAAGGTCCCGGACGATCGGCTCCGCCGATTCCGCCTCGCAATAGGGCGCGATCATCGCACCGGCGTACCGGCTCGCGGCCTCCTCGAACGGTACGGAGCAGCGCTCGAGCACGCGCACATCATGGCCCGCGCGCGCGAGTGTGATCGCCTGCCAGACACCAAAAATGCCGGCGCCCGCGATCGTGATCTTCATCGGTTTGCGCATTTCATCTCCAGCACCAGCCGATCTCCCGGGCCGGCCCGTAAACCGAGTTTACCAGATCCGGTCAATCGCCGCGTGCGACGCCTTCACGCCTCGGATCGGCGCCGCCGTAGAGCCTGCCACCGCGCCGCTCGACGACGTGCAGACCCGACGTCATCAGATCGGGCCTTACGCGATGACCAAGCGCACGCAAGCGAATGCCGCGCCAGATCGATGGTACCGTCGACCACGGCGCCAGCACGGTGGCTGTTGTCAGCGACGGGTCGTATTCGATCTCGAACGCTCTGCCGCGATTGCCGAAATTCGCGAGCGCAACTGCACTTTGCGGGTCGAGCCGCCAATCGATCATCGCGACAAGTGCCTTGGCGACATAAAGGATGATGCGGCTGCCCCCCGGTGAACCGAGCGCCGCGCGAAACCGACCGTCGCCATCAAAGAGGATCGTTGGCGCCATTGACGAGCGCGGGCGCTTGCCCGGGCCGACGCGGTTGGCAATCGGTCGCCCGGCCCGATCGACCGGGCGAAACGAGAAGTCGGTCAGTTCGTTGTTGAGCAGAAACCCTGCCGCCCACAGGCCGGAGCCGAACGCGGATTCGATCGTCGTCGTCATCGACACGGCGTTGCCGCTGCCATCGACGATCGAGATGTGCGACGTGCCGACGCTTTCGCGCGTATCATCGATGCCAAACCCATCGCGCGACGCCGATGGCGGCACACCGGGCCGCACGGCGACCGCCGCCCGTGACGGATTAATCCGTTTCGCGCGCGCTGACAGGTAGGTCTCGTTGAGCAAGCCCGCGACCGGCACCGGGACGAAGTCCGGATCACCGACGTAACGGTTGCGATCGGCGAACGCCAGCCGTCCGGCTTCGCCGAGAATATGCAGTGCCCTGGTGTTCATCGGCCGCGTCGGGCTGCCGGCGAGATCAAACGGTTCGGCGAGTTTCAGAATCTGGGCAACGGTCGTCGCGCCCGATGACGGCGGGCCCATGCCGCACACCTTGGCCGCCCGGTAGGTCACGCACACGGGATCGCGCTGCCTGACGCGATAGCCGGCGAGATCGCCAAGCGTGATGTCGCCGGTATAGTTCGGCGCCTCGGCCACCGCCTTGACAATCGCGGCGGCCACCTCACCGGTGTAGAATGCATCGGCGCCGGCGGCCGCAATCCGGCGCAGCGTCGCGGCGAATGCCGGGTTGCGCAGCGTGTGACCGACGCGACGCGCCTTGCCGGCAGCGTCGTAGAAATAGGCGCGGGCGTCCGGTGCGAAGCTTGCCGGCGACGCCACCCATGCCAGCAGGAAATTGAGCCGCGGTGAAACGCGAAAACCTTCTTCGGCGAGCTTGATCGCGGGCTCGAACAGCTTCGCCCACGCCAGCCGGCCATGCTTTTGGTGCGCCACCTCGAGCAGCCGCACCAGGCCGGGCACGCCAACGCTGAGCCCGGACTTGACGACCTTGCGGAACGGCCGGCGCTTGCCGTTTGCCATGAAGCGGTCCGGTTTCGCGGTGGCCGGCGCCGTCTCGCGTCCGTCGTAGGTGACGAGGGATTTTCGCGCGGCATCCCAATGCAGCAGAAACGCACCGCCGCCGATGCCGGAAGATTGCGGTTCGACAAGGTTGAGCACGAGTTGCACGGCAATCGCGGCATCGACGGCCGAGCCACCCTGGCGCAGCATCGCAAGGCCGGCCTCGACCGCATGCGGATTGGCGGCGGCAACCATATATTTTTGTGCCTGCGCCGCGTTCTTTGCATAGCGACCGCTTGCTGCCTCCGGCGCAATCCGCGCCCGTTGCGCCTCGGCCGCGGCCGCGACAAGTGTCATCCACGCGGCGCCAACCAGGCATAGCTGGGCCCCACCAACACAGGCGGCCAGGACACGTCTGCCGATACGAGAATTCATCGAGGCCCTCCAGCGCTGCCCCAGGTATAGCAAAACCGCCGGGTTTCCAAAGGACGATTTGCAGGGTTATGCGGGCAATCGATGGATGACAGCTTGGTTCGACGCGACGCGGGCTGGCGCCGGCGCTGGATATCCGATGACGGAGAGATAAATCCAGGCCGGCGTCGGACGCACGCATTGGCATGCACGACTGGTGTTCGGCAACAATCGGCTCGACGTGCCTTTGAACGATCAATGGAAATCCCTCGATTTCGGCAGGATGCGCTCGTTACGCGGGTGGCCGGCCCAGCGCGGCCGGTCGGGCGCGCGCGCCGAACCTGGATCGGGGCGCTTGACCTCGTCGGCATGGGCGATGGCAACCGGCATCGGCGCCTCGCCATCGGAAAGTTCGGCGAGCCAGTCATTGCGATCGACCAGATGCGCCGAGACGATATGGATAATGTCCTCGTGACGCTGAATGACGCCGCGCACTTCGATCAGCCGGGCGGTCATGACCACCTTGCGGTAGCGCTCCATCCTCTTCGCCCAGATAACAACGTTGGCGACGCCCGTCTCGTCTTCGATCGTCATGAACACGACGCCTTTCGCCGTGCCCGGCCGTTGCCGGATCAGCACGGCACCGACGACGGCAACGCGGCGGCCGTTCGGCGACGCCCGGATATCCGCGCACGACACCGCACGCTGTTTGACCAGGCGCGGGCGCAGGAAACTCACCGGATGCGCCTTCAGCGACAGACGCAGCGTCTGGTAATCGTTGACGACATGCTCGGCGAGCGGCATCTGTGGCAGCGCGACATCTTCGTCCGGGCCGACGGCACTCGCCTCCGCCCAGGAGAACAAAGGCAACTCCTGTGCCGGCCCGAGCCCGCGCGTGTCCCACAACGCTTCGCGCCGGTCACGCCCCATCGAGCGAAATGCATCCGCCGCGGCAAGACGCTCCAACGCCGCCCGCGACACCTGCGAGGTGAGCGGCACTTGCGAAGTGTGCGGCACCTGCGAGGTGTGCGGCACCTGCGAGGTGTGCGGCACCTGCGAGGTGTGCGACATCGCCGCGATGTGTGGCACCGGCGCCGCGCCCGCCTTTTGCGCCTGCGTTGCATGCACGAGGTCATCGAGGGTCTGGAAAGCAAGGGCGTTACGCCCCGCCTGCCGCGCACCGGCGGCGACACGTACCTGTCGGGCGGCCACGATCTTATCCGCCTCGTCACGGCGCAGGCCGTCGACCTGGCGCAGGCCCAGGCGCACGGCCGGACGGTCCGCCGTCTCGCCCGGCTCGAGCGTCGCATCCCAATCCGAAAAATTGACATCGACGGCACGCACTTCGACACCGTGCTCACGCGCATCCCGGACCAGTTGCGCCGGCGCATAAAAGCCCATCGGCTGTGCGTTCAGGATGGCCGCACAGAACGCCGCCGGGTAATGCCACTTGAGCCACGACGAGACATAGACGAGATGCGCGAAGCTCGCGGCGTGGCTCTCGGGAAAGCCGTATTCGCCAAAACCCTTGATCTGATTGAAGCAGCGCTCGGCGAATTCTTTCTCGTAACCGCGCGCGACCATGCGCGAAATCATCTTTTCCTCGAGCAGGTGGATCGTACCGCGGCGGCGGAACGTCGCCAGCGCCTGGCGCAACTCGTTGACCTCGGCGTCATCGAACCTGGCCGCTTCCATGGCGATCCGCATCGCCTGCTCCTGGAACAGCGGCACGCCCTTGGTCTTGCCGAGGATCTGCTTGAGTTCATCCGGCGGGCCATGCTCCGGTGCCGGTGAGGGATAGGTCTCCGCCTCGAGACCATCGCGCCGACGCAGGTAGGGATGCACCATGTCGCCCTGGATCGGTCCCGGCCGGACGATCGCGACCTCGATCACCAGGTCGTAGTAGTTCCGCGGCTTGAGGCGCGGCAGCATGTTCATCTGCGCCCGGCTCTCGACCTGGAACACCCCGATCGAGTCGGCCTTGCACAGCATGTCGTAGACCGTCGGATCATCGCGCGGCAGGTTGGCAAGCGTCATGTGCCGGCCATGATGCGCCGCGAGGAATTCGAACGCGCGGCGGATGCAGCTCAGCATGCCAAGTGCCAGCACGTCGACCTTGAGCAGCCCCAGCGCCTGCAGGTCGTCCTTGTCCCACTCGATGAACGTGCGCTCTTCCATCGCCGCATTGCCGACCGGCACGACCTCGGTCAGCGGCCCGCGCGTCAGCACGAAACCGCCGACATGCTGGGAGAGATGGCGTGGAAACCCCATCAACTCGAAGGTCAGGACGAGGACTGCGCGCAACAACGGATCGGCCGGATCGAGACCGGCCTCGCGGACATGCTTTTCAGGCAACGCGCCGCCCGATCGCGTCCCCCAGACCATGCCGGCGAGCGCCGTCACCGTGTCCTCGGAAAGCCCCATCGCCTTGCCGACCTCGCGCACCGCCGAACGCGCGCGATAGGAAATCACGGTCGCCGCCAGTCCGGCGCGTTCGCGGCCATAGCGCGCATAGATGTACTGGATGACCTCCTCGCGCCGCTCATGCTCGAAGTCGACGTCGATGTCCGGCGGCTCCTTGCGCTCCGACGAGATGAAGCGCTCGAACAGCAAATCGACTTCGGACGGATCGACGGAGGTGATCGCGATGCAGTAGCACACCGCCGAGTTGGCCGCCGAGCCGCGTCCCTGACACAGGATGCCGCGCGACCGCGCGAACTGGACAATGTCGTGCACGGTCAGGAAATACGGCGCGTATTCGAGTTCGGCAATCAGCGCCAGCTCCTTGCCGATGGCCGTCCTGATCTTGTCGGGCACACCGTCGGGAAAGCGCCAGCAGGCGCCTTCCCACGCCAGTTTTTCAAGCTGCGACTGGGGTGTCTCGCCGGGCGGCACCGGCTCATCGGGATATTCATAGGCCAGTTCGTCGAGCGAAAACCGGCAGGCCTCGGCGATGACCAGCGTGTTGGCCACGGCGCGCGCGTAGCCGCGGAACAGGCGGACCATTTCACCAGGCGGTTTGAGATGACGCTCGGCGTTGGCGGCGAGCTTCAGGCCGGCCTGGCTGATCGTCGTTTTCTCGCGCACGCAGGTCAGCACATCCTGCAGCGGGCGACGCGCGGGCGTGTGATAGAGCACATCGTTGGTCGCGACGAGTTCGACGCCGGCCCGCGCCGCGATCCGCGCCAACGCCTCGAGGCGCGCCCGGTCATCGCCGCGATAGAGGTGTGTTGCCGCCAAATAGAGCGCAGCTGGCGCAACGGCATCGCGGATGCGACAGAGCGCCTGCGCGAAAGGTTCGTCATCGGGCGGCGGACGGCTCGGGGCGGGCTCGCGCACGCCTGCCTCGCCCGGTTCCGCAGCCTCCCGACGGGTGCCGGGAAAGGCGATGACCTGCGATGTTTCAGGCCTGGCCCGCATCGCCGGGGCGCCAGTCGCGACCGGCGCGACGGCCTCGCGCCAGCACCACGCGTCAGGGGCGAGTGCGATAAAAATCTGGCCTTTGGCATGCGCCGCGACGTCTTCGAGATAGAGGATGCAATCGCCTTTTTCCGCCCGTCCCTGGCCGAGCGAGAGCAGGCGCGAGAGGCGGCCATAGGCGGCACGGTGCGTGGGCAGGCAGAGCAGGCTCGGCGCATCGCGCAGATCGAGCCGGGCGCCGGTGATGACCCGCAGGCCGGCCTGGCGGGCGGCGATGTGTGCGCGCACGACGCCGGCCAGGGTGTTGCGGTCGGCGACGGCGATCGCTGCCAGGCCGAGTTGCTGTGCGCGCTCGACCAGCTCATGGGCGTGCGAGCCGCCGCGCAGGAACGAGAAATTGGTCGTCACCTGCAACTCGGCGTAGCCGGGCCCTGAATCGGCCCGCGCAGCACCATGCGTATGCGCGCCACCCGGCATCAGAACAGCCCCTGCAGATACCAGGTCGGCGGCGCGAGGGCCGGTGTCGGCTCTGCGCCTTTGTGCGCCACAGCCGCCTTGCCCGCAAGTTGTGCCGCATCCCGGTCCGGTTCCGTGTCCGGCATCGCAGCCGAAACGACAACCGGATCCGTGCCCGGGTAAATGCCGGCACGATAGATCCAGTACACGCCGCCGTGCGCGTCTTCGATGCGATAGTAATCGCGGATGCGCCAGGCCGGTTTCGGCACACGCACGGCGGGGCCGAGCCCTGCGCCCTCGGGGTCGACGCGCGGTTCGGCCGCTTGCGCCATCGCGCGCGCGCCGATCAGGCGCCACCACTCCGGCGCAATTCGTTCCGGCCCTTCGGCGCGCGCGACACGCCGCGTCACCCGTCGCCAGGTAAAGCGCACGGGCGGGCCGTCCGGCACTTCGGCCAGCACGCGGATCGGCTCGGCCGGCTCGAGCAGGAAGACCGGGCGTGGCGGCTTCGATATCGATAAGGCAGGCGTGCCCGAGCCGCCGCAACCGTGCAGCGCCGCGACACGCCGCTGCGCGCGCTCGGGGATGTGACTTGCGACCTCTTCGAGATGGAAGACGGCCGCCGCGCCCAGCCGATTGCTCAGCCGGTCGATCAGCACACCGGTTCCCTCGGCCGCTCCATCACCAAGACCAGCGCTGCTGACCGCGCCGGCAAAACCCGCCTGCGCCCGTGCCAACGGCTCGGCGTGCACGGCTTCGAGCACGATCGCATCGAGCCCGAGCCCGACATCGAGATTGTCGAGCCGGGCCTCGAACAGCGCTGCGATATGACGTGCCGCGCGGGCCGGGCGACTGGTGCGCACGGCAATCTCCGCGAGGCTGCCATCGGCACGGTAAAGCCCGAGGGACAGCGCGCGCGCGCCTTCGTCTCGCGCCTCCAGCGTGACGCACAACTGGGCAGCCAGATCATCGAGGGCCGCCAGCACGCCGTCATGCGAGATCAACGGCTCGGCATAGGCACGCTGCCCCCGGTAGACCGGCGGTTCGGAAATCCCACGCGCCGGCTCACCGAGATCCCCCAGCGTCTGGTCGAGGCGCATGATCAGCGCTTCGGCCCAACCGTTGTAGGTTGCCGCCGGCCTGACGAGACCGCGCTGGCGCTTGCGTCCCTTGACCGCCTTGGGCACGGCGGTACGAAACCGGCGCGCGAGCGCGACCCGGGGCAGGTTGTAGAACTGACCGATCCGCTTGAGGCCGAGCCGGCGCAGCAAAAGCACGAGATCCCCGGTCAGCTGCAATCCTTCGACCGGTAGATCGGCCAGGGCCGCGCGGATCGCGCCCGGCGCCGCGATCGCGACCTGTTCCGTCATGCGGCCATACCGCGCCAGCGCGAACGCACCCGAGCGGGTGTCGGCAATCGCCACCAGCGCCTGGAAGCCGGCCCGCTTGAAACGCCTGACACAATCGTGTGCCAGCGCTGCCTCGCCGCCGAACAGATGCGCGACGCCGGTGATGTCGACCCACAGTCCGTCGGCGCCGTCGACATTGCGGTTGGGACCATAACGACCGAGCCAGTAGGCCAGCTGCTGCAGCGCGCGCGTATCGCGCTCCGGCTCGGCGGCACATGTCAGTAGAGCGGGCAGCACCGCGCGCGCATCGGCCAGCATCTGACCGGCATGGGTCCCACTGGCCGCGGCCGGCGGATTGACAGCCGTGATGCCGACGCCGCGGGCGCCGCTCTCAACCAATGCCAGCGGCTGCGTCTCAGGCACCGCCTGCGGCGACGCGCGCCGCATCCGATCGATCTGAAACATCGGCAACCAAACGCAGGCAAACCGCTTCATCGGACCACTCCATGGTACGTGTCTGACCGGTGACACAACCGGACACAGGGGCGGACACAGGGCCGGACGCAGGGCCGGACGTGAGGGCGGGCCCGGCCCGGTAACGCTCAAGTGTCACGGCCAGCCGGCGCGCGCCCAGTCCATTGCAATGCGCCTGTGACGTATCGAGGGGATGCGCCGCACCGGACGCGGCCGCGACGCGCCATCGTGTCGCCGTCGCAGCCGCCGGCGGCATGCGCGGGTGCGTGAGCAGCAGGCACGGGGTCTCATGCTTCCGGGCGGCCAACGCGAGGCGTCGCGCCGGCGTCAGCGCCACGTCGTCGATAAAGCCGGCAAGCAATGCGAGACTTTCTGATTTCAGCCCTTCCTCGAGCGCCCACAGCGTATCTTGCGGATTGCCGGTCTCGACGATCAGGACGTCGGCTGGCGTTAGACCGAACCGCCTGAGACCGTGACTATAGAGCCTACCGTGCTCGGCTTGGGCACGGCGCGGCATGCACCATAAAACCGGGCGCCGGGTGCTCTGGCGGCGACGTGCGATCATTGCCAGGGCGAGCGTGCGCGCCGCGCCCCATGCCGATGCCCAATCGCCAGAAGCGCCGTTGTCATCGAAAGCATTCAGAGACCCTGCCGGCTTGATCTCATGAACGCCGGCGACATCCAGGACCAATTGCGTGATGTGCGCACGCGCTGCGCCGGCGCACGACATGTCGGGGTCAGGAAGTCCGGCGTGTGTTGTTTCAGGCGCCGCGCCCAACGTCCAAACCGCTTGCGCGCCGCCCTTGCTCCGTAACGATGCGCGCGTTCGCGAGGCGACAGCCTGCTCGGCCAATACGCTTGGAGAGGAGGACGGCGGTGTGGGGGTCATGTGGGGGAAACATACACCGCCGTCCTCGTTGGCAAACCGGGCTGCGGGGACACCGGCTTGATCTGGCACGGGCTTGCGAAAAAGCCTCGCGCCGCACACACCCTGTACGGAATGATCCATGTCATCAGACGATCCATCGACCGCCATGACATCCTGTCCGAGGGCTGGGACAGGCGCGGGCTTTGCCGGATCAAGCGCAGGGGTACGCCTTTCGATACATCTGACCTGCTCACGCAAGCGCTCAATCACAGTGATGGTGCGCTTCGCCCCAACGCGATCACTTATAGGGCCGTTGCGCATTGATTGGCCGCCGACAGCGGACGCAGAACTCACCACCTTGTGCGACACGGCGTTTCTCTCAAAGCGATTGAACAACTGGCAGATCGAATGTTCGTTATTTGTTCTAATTCTCCTGCAAGAAGTCGTCAACGAAAAAAGAACAAAAAGGGATCAAAATTTTCAACGATGGCTGTTTTCCGTGCCACTACCGGCACTTATGGCAATTCATAAACGGAGCATTAACCATAAGCCCGCACCATGGAACCTCAGGTGGTGGCTTTGCGTCGCCGCACCTTTTGATTCAGCCCAGTCATCGAGTATTTGCCCAATGGATATCCATCACCCAGGACGGGTCGGCGTGACCGCCTTCCTTGCCGTCCTGCTCGCGATTGCCGCGAGCGCCACCACCGCTTCCGCCCAGGGCCTGTTTCCCTGGCAATGGAAGTTTGGCGGCAACCCTTCCGACGGCACCAGCCGGGAAGTGGTGAATTTCCCCCGCGACGTCGCGCCCCGCCAGATCATCGTCAGCTTCACCGACCGCCGCCTCTACTATGTTCCCGAACGTGGCACGGCGATCGCCTATCCAATCGCGGTACCACGCCGCGAGGATCGCTGGCAGGGCGTCCTTCACGTCACCCAGAAACGCGTCAACCCACCGTGGACACCGACACGCGATATGCTGCGTGAAAACCCCTCGCTACCGCGTTACGTACCCGGCGGGCACCCGCAGAACCCACTCGGTTCGCACGCGCTGTATCTCGGTTCGACACTCTATCGCATCCATGGCACAGATGCGCCGTGGACCATCGGCCAGCCGGTGTCGAAAGGCTGCGTGCGCATGCACAATGCCGACGTCAACGATCTCTATCGCCGCGTCGATGTCGGCACCAAGGTGACCGTTACCTGGCGCAGCTTCTTTGTCAGCTAGAGCCCTGCAGTACCGGGCGATAACCTCGAATATTAACGCTTCCGCTTAACCGCCGGGCGACGCGAGCCGGTCGGCAAGGCAGCCGTGGCACGCGCCTTGAATGGCAATGGACAACCCACTTCAGAAGGTTGTCCACACGCCATGCGCGCACTCATTTTCAGCCTCGCTGCCGGCGCCCTCGCGGCCGGCGTCGCAGCCACGGCGCTGCTGCCCGTCACCGCCGCACCGCGCCCGGCGAGCGCGCGCATATCGAAGACGACGGCCGAACTGCTGGTGTTCGAGGGCAAGGGCTGTGCCTACTGTTTCATCTTCCGCCGCGATGTCGTGCCGGGCTATTTGCAGTCGCCGCGCGCCCGCGACGTGCCAATGCGCTTCATCGACGTGCGCAAAGCCGACCTCTCAACTCTCCAGTTGCGCCAGCCGTTGACGATGCTGCCGACCGTCGTGCTCATGAAGAACGGACGCGAGGTCGACCGGATCGCAGGCTACATGGGCCCGGAGCCATTTTACCACATGGTATCGCGGCTGATGAAATAGCTGTCCGGAAAGGCGCTGCCACACGAGCAGCGCCCTCCCAGGATCATCGACCCAGGACCATCGCCCTAGGCTGCAACGTTCGACTTCTCAGCAATGACCTCGTCGGCGAGACGGCCGGATAGTTCCGCGAGATGATCGAACTGGGCCGTGTAGGTTCCAACCCCTGCGGTTGCCGAGCGCAGTTCAATGATCAGATCGCTCAGTTCGACCGCCGGTATGTGCACCTGCACGACATCCCAGCCCGGCCAGCCCTCGCGCCCGTCGTAGCCGAGGATCTGGCCGCGTCGCTGCGCGATCATCGCATTGATGCGCGGCGTCGCCTCGTTCGGCACCGCGATGTCGACGCTCATGATCGGCTCGAGCAGCACGGGCGAACAGTCGGGCATGCCCTCGTTCATCGCCATGCGGCCGGCCTGCCGGAACGCCATGTCGGACGAATCGACCGAATGGTAGCTGCCATCACGCAGGATGACCTCGACGTCGACGACTTCGAAGCCGAACGGACCGCGCGCCATGTAATCACGGACGCCGGCTTCCACCGACGGAATGAACTGCTTCGGCACGGCGCCACCGACGATCGTATTGGAAAACGCAAACCCCGAACCGCGCGGGCGCGGATTGATCTCGATGACCACGTCGCCGAACTGTCCATGGCCGCCTGACTGCTTCTTGTGGCGCGCACGCACGGTCGTCGATTTGCGGATCGTTTCCTTGTAGGGGGTCGCCGGCCGGCCGGTCTCGACCGTGATGCCGAACTTGCGCTCCAGGCGCTCGGCCGTCACGCGCAAATGCATCTCCCCTTGACCATGCAGCAGCATTTCGTGGGTCGCGGCACTGTGCTCGAACTGCAGACCGAGGTCTTCCTCCGCCAGCTTGGCGATGGACGTCGTCAGCTTGACCTCGTCCTTGCGATCCTTCAGGCCCAGCGCCATCGCGTAGACCGGCGGCGGCGGCTCCTGCGGCAGCTCAACCGCACTGCCCTTCTTGCCGGAAGTCAGCATGTCACCGGTGGTGATCGCTTCGAGGCGGCCGAGCCCGACCACGTCGCCGGTCTGCGCCTTGCCGCGCTTGCTCATCTCCGCGCCCGTCAAATCGAAGACGCCGGAAACCTTATCTTCCTTATCGCCAGCCGACACGGCGGCGCCATCCTGGAGCGTTCCCGTCAACACGCGCGCGACCGAAACCTTGCCGGCGTGCGGGGTGTGAATCGTCTTGATGACGTAGGCCTGCGCGTTGCCGTCCTCGTTGACGCCGACTCGTTCGGCGGTTGCCTGAATGCCGGCAACTTCGTGCCGCAGCGCTTTCAGCAGGCGGTCTATGCCGTTGCCTTTTTCGGCAGCGCCGAGCATCACGGGACAGATCACGCCGTCGCGGAGTTCCTGTGCGAGGTCGTCGAACACCATGTCGCGCGGCGGCTCCATGTCGGCGAGCAGCTGCTCCATCAGGTCATCGTCATAGTCGGCGAGTTGCTCGAGCATATGATAGCGCGCGTCATCGCGACGCTCACTGAGGTCTTCCGGAATCTCGACGATTTCCGAAGGCGCGTGCTCGCGATAAACGTGTGCGCGATCGGCAGCGAGATCGACATAGCCGGTGGCGATACCGTTTTCCCAAATCGGAATTTGACGCAGGACCAGAGGACGTGCACTGGCCGGTTGCAAAACCGGAATAATATCGCGAACAGGCGTATTGAAGGTATCGATCTTATTGAGAAAAAGGAAATGCGGCACACCCAGTTCTTCGAGCCGCTTGAGGGTGAGTTGCAAGGCCGGCACGCGCTTGGGGTCGGGCTCGCAAACGACGACGGCTGCATCGCAGACCTGCAACGCCGACGCGCCCTCATGCTGGAATTCGATCGAACCGGGAATATCGACAAATGTAAATGTGTCGCCGAGATAGCTGGTCGAGGCGACGTTCAGTTCGACGCTCATTTGGTGTTTGCGCGCTTCCGGACTGGCATCACCTAGCGTGTTGCCATCGGCAATTTTGCCTTGCCGGGGAACCGCTTCCGTGCGCGCCATAAGCGCTTCCAAGAGGGTCGTCTTGCCACTGAGGTAGGGACCTACAATCGCTATACAGCGGCTTTCAGTTCCGGCCATGGTGGGCCGGGCGGGGTCGTCTCCCATGTCTGTTGCTCCTTTGCCCAGGCGTCAGCGAGCGCCACGCCCGCGCCTGGGAGACAGGACGCGACACCCGATGTTCGCGCCAAGTCTGCAGAAAGGCAAGACTTCATCGCAGACTTTCATCTGCACACCGGTAATTAAGGTGACCGCCAGGTCGTGCCACCCGTCACGCCACCGGCCGCACACGAGGCCGCCGTCAACGTCGTGCGGCGGCAATCTGATGGCTTAGTCACGACCTCTTCATACGAATCGTTTAAGACACTTGCAGGACGCGGCAACGAATCGAATTTTCTTCGCTTGTCAACTTAGAAATGCCTTGACCTGCGACTTTTTAACCGCAAATATGCGAGAATGTTGCAGTGATTATTCCGCCTTCGAATGGCACGTGCGGCAGCCGTTCACGGGCGAGGGAAATATGAAGATGGGTGCCAAGAGACTAGAAAACGCCGCGCAAGCTGCTGGATTCGCTATGGTTAACCCGGACGACTTTGCCGGCGATGCGGCGCCAGTCCTACAGGCTCGCACGCAGCCGGCAGCCAAAACGCCACCGCAAACCTCGATCAAGAGCTGGTTGAACTGGGACTACCTGCGCTTGACCGGAGGCAAGGCAACCGCCTGACACTGCCTCGTCGGCAGTTCATTCCTGCACTATTCCACGGCGCGGCATCAGGCGATGCCGGCGCCGTTTGTCTTTCTGGAGCCGCGCGTCTGTCATTGGAGAACGCCCAGCAAAATCGTTGCCGCGAGGGCGATCGCGCAAATTGTGAGACCGATCCTTGCGGCACGGCATATGTCACAACGCGTGTCCTTCATGGTGTCTAACTCGTTTATCGCGCTTGCAACGCGCACCGCGCATACGACATTCTTCTCTCTCGCCGTCAAAGCTGCACTCCGAGGTATCAATGTCCACTTCAAAGCAGGCGCGCGTTGGGGTCTGGGATCTGCCGACGCGCTTGTTCCACTGGTTGCTCGCGACGCTGATCCTGTGTGCCTGGATCAGCTTTGAATACAACGAAACATTTGGCGATTCCGAACTCGTCTGGCATCGCTACAACGGCTACGCGATCCTCGTCCTGGTGCTGTGGCGCCTGCTTTGGGGCGTGGTCGGTTCGCCGGCTTCGCGCTTCGCGAACTTTCTTTACTGGCCGTGGCAGGCGCTGCGCTATGGCGTCGATCTGCTGCGCTGGCGCGAACACCACTACCTCGGCCACAACCCGCTCGGCAGCTACATGATCGTGGCGCTGCTCGCACTGGTTGCCACGCAAGGCATCTTCGGCCTGTTGGCGACGGAGCACAACTCGGTCACCTGGGGGCCGCTTGCGCTGCTGCTCAGCGACGAAACCAGTCTCTGGTTCGCCAAGATGCATGGCTGGTTGTTCGAAGACGTACTGCTGATTTTCATCGTCCTGCACATCGCCGCCAACGTGCTCTACCGGGTCGTCAAAAAGGATCAACTGATCGAGGCGATGGTGATCGGCACCAAGCCGGTCGCGACCTATGCCGACCAGGACGTGGCCACGACCGATGCAGCCGCCGACCGGCGCGGCACGATGGTTCGCGCGTTGATCTGTCTCGTTCTGGCAATGGCGATTTTTGCAGGCGCGATCATCGGCCTTGGCGGCAAGCTGTTTTACTGAGTTGTGCGGGGTGTGCGAAGCTCGATCAATAGAACAGGCTGGAGACACTTTCTTCGCGGCTGGTGCGTGCGATCGCCTCGCCGATCAGCGGCGCGATCGGCAGGATGCGGACATTATCGGCGGTCAGCACCGCCTCCGTCGGCTGGATCGAGTCGGTCAACACCAGCGACTTGATGCTTGAATTCTGGATACGCGACACCGCGCCGCCGGACAGCACGCCGTGGGTCAGGTAGGCCATCACCTCATGGGCGCCGTCCTCGAGCAGTGCATTGGCCGCGTTGATCAACGTACCGCCTGAATCGACGATGTCATCGATCAAAATACAGGTCTTGCCGCGGACGTCGCCGATCACGTTCATCACCTCGCTTTCGCCGGGCCGCTCGCGACGCTTGTCACAGATTGCGATCGGCGCGCCGATGCGCTTGGCGAGACTGCGCGCGCGGACCACGCCGCCGACGTCTGGTGAGACGATGCACAGGTTGTCGAGTTCAAAGCTCTTCTTGATATCGCGGACCATAACCGGCGCTGCAAACAGATTGTCGGTCGGCACATCAAAGAAACCCTGGATCTGGCCGGCGTGCAGATCGAGCGTCAGGACACGGTCCGCACCGGCGCGTTCGATCATGTTGGCGACCAGCTTCGCCGAAATTGGCGTCCGCGGCCCGGGCTTGCGGTCCTGCCGCGCGTAGCCGAAGTAGGGCATGACCGCCGTGATCCGCCGCGCCGACGAGCGCTTCAACGCATCAATCAGGATCAGCATTTCCATCAGGTTGTCGTTGGCGGGAAACGACGTCGACTGCACGATGAAGACGTCTTCGCCGCGGACATTCTCCTGGATTTCGACGAAGACCTCCATGTCGGCAAAGCGTCGACACACGCACTTGGTCATCGGCACGTCGAGGTGCGCCGCAATCGCTTCCGCCAATGGACGGTTGCCGTTCCCGGAGACAAGCTTGATGCGCAGCGGACGTTTATCGGCGTTCGCTTTGGCCGGTTTCGTCGCCATATTGTCTTGCCCTTGAAGGTTGTCCACCGTGGTGTGGCGCGCGTGCCTATGACCCGACCAGGACCAATCGATCGATGAAGCGACATTGCCCGGCGTGAAGGGAACAATCAATCCGCGCGGCGTTCTAACAATTGAACCCGGCCGTGTAAACACGGGCCGGGTACTGATTGTGTCGAATCTATGTCGCGCGCCGCATTGGATACTCGAGCCGCATCGCCGGTGCTCATCGCGACGCGGTGCGCTTAGGCAGCAACTTCAAGATACCCTGTGTCGCAGCCGTTGCGGCGGCGTTCGCCGTCCCACCCCATGCACCGTTGAGCGAACCACCGGGGATCTTGTTTTCCTGCGACACGGTGCCGAGGTTCACCCCTTTCGGGTCCTTGACCACCCAGTCGATGCGGATCGGTTGCTGGCCATTCTTGGCTGCGCCGACCTTGACCCGGCCTTCGACGCGGTAGGATGGCGTACCCGGCGGCGATGGCTTGATGCCATTGCGCAGGAGTTCATTGCGCAAGGCGCTCGCCAGTGATCGCGAGCCATCGCCCGGCGCGCCGACCACTTGCGGCACCAGCGCCGTGACAGGTCCCGCCTTACGGATACTGCCGGTTGTCGATGCCGTCGAGCGCGGTGTCGCAACAGGTGTCGGCTGCAGGCCCGACCGGGCGCCGCGTGCCGTGTTTGTCGCCGCGGCCACCTTGGTCGCTGCCGTGGCGGTCGTACCGGCGACCTGCTTCGTCGGCGGGAGCAGCGGCTTTTGCGCGACCGGTACGGCCTGCTGGGTTGGCTGCGCCTGCTTCTGCGGCATCCAGGTGTTGAGCTGCTGACCGGTCTTGGCAGCGATCACCTGGATCAACTGCGGCGAGACCGAAGCCCAGGGATCACCGGCACCGGCGCCCTTGACAACTTCTTCGCCGGTAATGCGATGCACGCGCGCGCCGGTCGGATTGGTCACGTCCCATATGTAAGAGACCTTGGTGCCCGTCGATTCGCGCGCCGCCACGATGTAGCCGCGCAGTGTGTAATCGACTTGCTCACCGGCGGTTTTGGCAATGGCGATCTTGTTCTTGGCCGTCTCGGCGCCGAGTTGGGTCACGATTTGCTTCGCGATCTGATCGGGCGCACCAATCACCGGAGCGATTGCGATTTTACCGCGCGATGCTGCGACTGGAGGTGCCGTGAGGGCTGTACCCGTCGTCTCGGTGCCGGCACTGCCCCCCTGCAGCAGATTGCCAATATTGGCGCCCCCGCCTGAGCAGCCAGCCAGGCCACTCGCGACTATAACTGTCAACGCTGCGATTGTGCCCCGCATGCCTACGTGCATTGCCGCAGCTGCATTGATGGTCGTCACGATAGACGTCCCCCTCTCAATGTCCCGCTGTTATCCGGCGGCCGTCGTACGAACTTTGCGGCCATGCGTTTGTGCACCGGTACTCTCGCAGCCCTGGTATCGCCTCGGACTGACAGCGTCTAGCCGAAAAAACTCGTATCGCCCAAAACAAGCTCCATCTGCCGGATCTTAGCCCGGCATTTCTGTGGATTAAACACTTAAGTCACGACAATGGCAGCTATTTGGCGCCCGTAATCGAGCTCTTTCCTATGTGTTTTGCGCCGAAAGCTAAAGAAAAGTGATTCGTTCGCATACGTGCAGTGCCC
>JBPCVZ010000446.1:0-6249 GCA_051010015.1 Hyphomicrobiaceae bacterium | reverse complement strand
ATCGGGCAGGTCTGCTTCTCCCACTGTCCTGCCTGTGATCGTATCAGAACCGTACCATCGCCACCCGCGCTCAGCACGCGTCCGTCCGGCAGGGCAATCACGCAGCGCAGATGCGAGCGCACGCCTGAAGTCTCTGCTTGCCAGTGTTCCCCGTCGAAATGAAGGATCGTCCCCCGGTCGCCGACCGCCCAGGCGCGTCCGTCGGATAGCCCGCCGATCGCAAAGAGCGGTTCATTGACCGGATCAGCGGAGTATTTGCCAGCCTTGTCGGTCTCGCAGCCCTGCACCTTACGCCAGGTCTCGCCGTCGTAGTGCAGGATCAGCCCCATCCATCCAACGGCCCAAAGGTTGCCTCGCGAGAGGCCCCAAAGAGCGTGTATGGGAACCGGAGCAGGTGATTTCTCGCGAGTCCAGGCAGCACCATCGTAGTGAAAGATCGCCCCATCATCGCCGACGATGAACACGCCGGCATCGTCGGCCCAACCGTCCCAGAAGACATCGCCCGAACCGGCAGCAAGCTCTTCGACCCGATGCCAGCCGCCCGGTTTGTCGAGCGGCTTGAGAAACCCGCCGCGAAAGAAATCGCGGCGTGACAGCTCGTTCGACGCGCCGTCCATCACTTGGTTCCTTGTCGCGGGGGAGCGCTGTCACGCAATCGCCCGACTTCGCCGTTCAGCAGCGTCGCAATTTCGCCGCTCAACTCTTCCCGCACAGCCTCGGGCAACGTTGCCAGAGCATCATGCAGCTGATGATCGTCGAGGTTGTCTTGAAACAGCTGCCCCAGGGTATGCGCAACGGCCGTATCGAAATCTTCGCGCCCTCTCGAGCAGACCGCCTCGATCAGTGGATCGAACGCTGCCGCGACTGCGCTATCGGGTTGCCCGGTGACGATCGGCTGGCCACAGTCCGAACCCATTGCCAGTTCCGGCGCGAGCGGGATGGCTGCAATGCTGGCGATGCCGATGTCGTCGAGCGCCGCGTCGAGCCCGGCGTCGGGGAACACATGGAACGCGCCTTGGCAGTGGGGACACACGACGCCGGCCATGTTGGCAACCGCACCGATCACGGGCAGGCCACGCTCATTGCAGAACCGGCCAGCCTTGAGACTATCCATTTGGGCGACAGCTTGGGGCGTGGTGACCAGTACCGCGGACACGTTGGCGCCTTCGAGCATGTCACATAGCGTTATCAGTTCGTTGCCTGTCCCAGGCGGCATGTCGACGAGCAGGTAGTCGAGCGAGCCCCAATTGAAACTTCCGATCAGGTGGTGAACGAAGTCGTGCTTGTAGGCATCGCGCCAAACGACGGGCGTGGTGTCGTCTTCCAACATGAAGGCCAGCGAACCAACCTTGACCGCATGATCAATGCCCTCGGCCTGAAACTCCTGGGTTCTCAAGCCGTAATGCGTTGTTCGCGTCCTGGCGCCGGCAAACCCGAAGAAGCGGCTCTGGTTGGGGCCGTGGATATCGGCATCGGCGACACCGACTCGAAAGCCGCGCTTGGCAAGCCCGGCGCCGAGGTTCGCCGTCACAGTGCTCTTGCCAACCCCGCCCTTGTTGGCCAGCACCACGATGATCTGGTCGATCTGTTCGAGTCGCGCCTCGATGAGCCGCTTGTTGTGGTGTGGCTTGTCGAGCCCGCACGTTGCCTCGTCCGGACAGAATTGGCAGGCATGGCCGAGACTGCAGTCGAACTTGGCAAGTTTTTCCGTGAAATCCATGACTCAACCGCCTTTGAGATCGACGAGGATCCAGCCGTCGGAAACGATCTTGTTCCCGTCACGCTGGTTCTTGGCCCCCTGCCACAGGGCAAAGGCCATCGGCACCTTGCCGCGCTTGAAGGACACTTGATGCTTGCCCTCGATTGCGATCGCGCGCGACATCACGACGGCCCACTCGTTGGCCTTGGGGCTGCCCTTGTCGAAGTATTTTGCGGCGCCCGTTACCGGTTGCGCCTCAAGCATGGTGGTGCTGCCGGGACCGCCTGCAGCGAGGTTCTGCACCGCACCGCGATCGGAGCGCCAGTACCAGATATTGACCGGCGCTTCCGGGCCGTCGCCCATGATGTAGGACGTCTGGTCGTCGCTAAGGGAGAACTGTACCGCCGCGCCATCGCGAAACCGGTTGCTCTTCGTCACCGTGTTCGGCGTCGCATCGCGCCATCGCATGCGCAAATAAAATCGTTTCGACGTGCGCGCGATCGTCAGAAATACATCCTGTCCAGTGTCATCGTCCTTGGTGCGCAGTGCGACCGACTCGTGCACCGGCGGGGCCGGGTTGAGGCGGACGCGATACTCGGGCAACCGCTCCCAGATCGTATCGTCCGGATCGTTCACCGCGCGCAGGTAGACGCCATCCGGGATCTTCGAGACCGAGACGGTGTCGCCGGCGTTCAATTGCTTCACGTTCGCTTCGACGATCGACACACCCTGTTCGGCTGAAGCGGGGGCGGCAAGCACGAGCGCGGCGGTTGCCAGAAGAGCGCGGGACAAATGCCTCATGGTGTTGATCTCCTTAATCCCAAAGATTCTGCGCTGCAGGCGCGCTCGCCTGGCTCGCAGCATGAGCCGGTTTCGGCGCGTCCGGATCGCGAAACGGACCGACACGGGCTTCAAGCTCACCGACCTGCTGATGCGACCAATCCGCGATGTCTTGCAGCAGTTGGCTGAGCGTCGGATCGAGTTCTGGAACCGGGTTGCGGCGCAACTGCCGCGTAACGACATCGAGTGTCGGGACGAGATAGCGGCACAGGAAATCACGCTGCGCGCGCCGATAAGGGGCAGGGTCACGGTCGCCGCTGAGCGCTTGGGTTTCCAGGTGGCAGAGCACCGACATGAACTCCAGCATGCATGCCAGATGATCGGGCTCGTCCTGCCGCCCCTCGTCGCCTGTTGCGGCCTCCAGGCCGAAGTGCTTGTAGAACGCCGTGAGGTTCAACATGAAAACCGGTCGGGTCAGACCTGCCAGCAGTTCCTCGTGGTCGCCAGCAAGGAGTGCGGCGACTGGCTTGCCGCTGCGGCCATGCAGAAACGCCGCGATGAAACCGGCTTCGAAACTCGTGAAATCGAGTGACGTCTCGACACGCGACCATTCGCGCCCGACGACCTGGGCCCAACTCGCGTTGAACGCCTCGTGAAACCTGTTCGACGCCAGGGCTTCGAAGAACTCCGGTGCCGGATGTGCGAAGGCCAGTGCCGAAAGCCGCCAGAGCGTTTCCTTTGCTCTCGCCCGTGCCGGTGAGTTTCCCATGGGCAAGCGATCTGGTACGTGGACAGCCATTGGCCTCAGCTCAGCTTGAACATTTCGGCATGGCGGTAGCCGATCAACGTATCCATCAGCTCACTGCCGCTGCCGTCGGCCTTCTTCTGGCGCTCGGCACTCAACATGTCGAGCGCGGCCTTGACCCCGTCACCAAACAGGCTTTCGAGATAGTCCATCGGCACCCGGCTCTCGGCCATCGCACCACCTTTCTCGTCGATCTTGGGTGGCGACATGGGCGGCACGTAGAACACGTTCGGCTTCGTCCCCCACTCGGGATGGAGCGCCAGCGCGACCTTGTATTTCTCGACCAGCAAATGGATCGGCCCGGCGGTATCGTCGCGATAGCCGATCCAGCGGATGCGGCCGACGCATTGCTTGGCGCATGCCGTCGGCAGTCCCTTTTCGATCCGTGGATAGCAGAAGATGCACTTCTCGGACTTGGATATTTCCTCGTTGAAATAGACCTTCTTGTACGGGCAGGCCGAGACGCAATAGCGATAGCCGCGGCAGCGCTCCTGGTCGATCAGGACGATGCCGTCTTCCTGGCGCTTGTAGATGGCGTTGCGCGAACATGCGGCGAGACAGGACGGGTTCTCGCAGTGATTGCACAGGCGCGGGAGGTAGAAGTAGTAGCTGTTGGGGTAGTCACCCTCGCCTTCGTCCTCGTCCCAGTTGGCGCCCCAGGTCGGTTTTACATTGGGGCGCAGCCACGGATCCGTGCCCGTCATCAGCGCTTCTTCGTAGTTGTACTCCCACGGCACGCCGTAATCCTCGGGGCCTGGCTCCTCGCCGAGGCGCAGCGCGCCGTCCTTGTCGAACCCCCCGCCCATGTCGGCATAGTTCTTCGGATAACCGGTTCCAGGCATCGTCTCGACGTTGTTCCAGTACATGTACTCCCGACCGTTCCGGTTGGTCCACTGCAGCTTGCAGGCGGATGTACAGGTATGGCACCCGATGCACTTGTTCAGGTCCATAACCATGCTGAGCTGACGTTTCACAGCCATATCTTATCCTCCCCGGCGGCGGCGCTTACGCCGGCTCCACATCGACACTGCTTTCGTGAGCAAGCTGATTGGCATTCCATTTGAAAAGCTTGAAACCCAGGTGCCCCCACCCGCCGGCCAACTCCAGAGGCTGAATCAGGCTCGCCATGGCGTTGTTCATGGGTTTCCATTGATCGTACTGGTGCGGTTCCCAGCCATGTTCCATCATGATCGAGGTCTCGGGCAGGCTGGGATAGAACTTGGCCTGGGCAAAAAACTCCCCGATGCCGTTGAAGACGCGCACCTTCGACCCGTCGGTAATCTTCTTTTTCGCCGCGAGTTTCGGGCTGATATAGATGTTCGGTTCACCGCGCTGCAGCCGCATCATGAATTTGTTCGAGCGCCAGTTCGAGTGAATGCCCCAACGGGTGTGCGGCGAATAGAAACTGAGCGGATAGTTGGACGCTTCGCTGCCGGCGTGATGCCGTGCTGTCGGCACGGCGGCACCCATCTTCATAAAGTTCGGATGGTCACAGTAGAACGTGATGCGGCCGGTCAGCGTGTCGTAGGGCTTCTTGCCCTCGGTCTGTGCAACGAAGGGGTTGTAAGGCTCATCCGCCGGGATCGGTTGATTGTTGCCGCCCTCGGCAGTCATCACGATGAAGCCTTGCTCCGCCGCTTTTTCCAGCGAGATGCCACCCATCTCGGCGCTGTTGTCCACGAGCCATTTGGTGGCGTCGTAGTCGGTCTTCAGCTTGCCGTTCATGGTGTAGTCGTCATAGATCGTGTGCAGGTCGCGGCTGACCTTGCCGTCCTTGAAGCCGGCGACACCGCGGGCAATTGCCCGTTCCTGGATCTTCTTGCTGAGCAGCGCCATGATGTCCCAGTCCGGCTTGGCCTCGCCGATCGGGTCCACGGGTTTTGAAAAGACGTTGACGAAGCGGTGGAAACCGACGGTGCGCAGATCCCATGCTTCGTAGTGGCTCGCGGCAGGCAGCAGGTAGTCGGCCCACTGCGCCGTCGAGTCCATTCGCACGTTGATGTTGACGAACAGTTCCTCGACCTCATGCAGGATGCGCTCGCGGTACTTGTCGGCAAACTTGTTGCGACGGAACTTGTTGTCCGCGATCGAAATCAAGCCCTTCATATCGCCGTTGTAGGGCATCCAGCCCTTGGCGATGCTCTCGTCGATCATCTCTTCCATTTCGTCGAGATCAAAGCCGGTGCGCGCCTTCAGCTTCTTGTTGTCGAAGTGCTTGCGGGCATGTTCGATCATGCCGCCGCGCTGAAACTCACCCAGTCCGCCGGCCTCCAGTCGCGGAAATTTCTTGAAACCGAACAGCGCGAGGCTGAGAAACGAGAGATTCTTCCAATCGATCCACGACGTGTCGAGCCCGCCGGTCTTGCCGCCATGCCCGGTCAGCGCCAGCATGAGCGACTGTGCCCAACCCGTATAGATGCCGTTCGAATAGCGCCCGATATTGAAGCCATTCATCAAGATGGCCTTTTTCGCCTTGGCAAAGAGCCGGGCTTCGTCGCGCACGGTCGCGGCTGCGATCCCCGTTTCGGCCTCGGTGGCCTCTGGCGTGAACTTCGCCGCCTCGGCTTTGACCCGTTCAAAGGCCGGCGTGACCTCGATCCCCGCGACCGTGAAGGTCCCTTCCAGCGCCGGGTCGACGTTGTTGAGCGCGATGGTCTTTTCCTTCGAGCCCATCGTGCCTTTCAGCATCACCGCAGATTTTGTCTTGAGACCCCAGTGGTAGAAGTTCTGATCGGAGCCGCCTTCCTTCAGGTCCTTCTCGCGCAGCAGCATGCCGTTGTCGGTGCGCACCAGCACGGGAAGGTCGGTCTGCTCCTTCATGAAGCTGGTGTTATAGAGCTTCTCCTCGATGATCACCTGCACGAAGGCCATCGACAGGAACGGGTCGGCACCCTGCTTGATCGGCAGCCACAGGTCGGCATGAATCGATGACGGGTTGTAGTCCGGCGCGACCGAGACCACCCGT
>JBPCVZ010000445.1:0-5836 GCA_051010015.1 Hyphomicrobiaceae bacterium | reverse complement strand
CTTCACGAGCGGGCAGGGCCCAAGCCGGATACCGGGATCACTTTGTCACCGGGGGCCCTTCGGGCTCCTGCCCGCAATCGCCGTGCACCAAATTGCATAGACAGGGGCCTTTCACGTCGCAGTCGTTGCAATCGTCGATGCGCCGCCGGCGCAAGCGCGCCCAGATTGGGCGGCGATTCCAAGCCCGCATGCCACTTCAAGGGAGCGTGTTGCGCCTTAACCGGACAGTAGTGGCCTTGTGCCGAGGGCCCATTCCGCCGCGAGTCCGGCGGCCGGCGGACAGGCAGAATTCGCGCCGACAGCACCGACGCGGCGCATCGGCCTGCCGATGTGCTAGACCCTGGTCCTGCGCAAGGCGGCGTAGGGCGGCTTGGCCGGCGGATCGCCGCTAGTGTTTCGTGGCATGGCTTCCTCGGCGATAGACCTCGTCATTCAATGCGCTGCGGCAGTCCGCGTCCGTTGTTCCACCAGCGGTTGGGGTTGTCGCTCTTAGGATCATAAGCGGCCCGACTCGCCCAGTCTTCGCGCAAGAGAATCACCGGCTCCTCGTAATGGTGCACATCGATGATCGCGTCCATCACGCGTTGCAGCAGGGCGAGATCGCGCTCGATCGATATCTTAAGCTCGACCATCGGATACGTCTCTGTACTGCCGGCCTCAAATCCATCGACATGCGTGGTTGTCGTCGATCCCGGTTCCGGTTGCGCCGTTTCCTTGCCAACGGCGGAAATGCTGGCATTGCGCTGGTATCGACCAAAGCCGAGCGGATGCACCTTCATCACCGCGTCGAGAATGCGGTCCGTATCTTCCGGCAACGTCTGGATCTCGAGCGTCCAAACCGGCACAAGTGTTCCGGACCGGGCCTTATAGCGTTCAAGATCACTCATTGGGGCGTTCCTCTGGCGCGCACGGTTTCCAGAGAGTCTGCTTCGGATCCTCGGCACGGGCAATCGCCTTCGCACAAGGCTCCTGACACGCGACGTCAGCAGCGTTTTGCGATTGTCAGAGCCCGCCACGCGCCTTCGCCTCAATCGCGCGACAGGGGCGCGTTCTCCAGGCTCGGGCCCGTCCCGCCGGCGCCGAGATCGATCGTGGCATCGCGCACCGACGTGCTGAGCAGCAGCATGTTGCCCGCATCATCGCTCATCGGAACGAGCAGGCGGCGATACTGCATGCGGCGCACGCCGACACCCGGCGTCGTCACGAACGCGTCGACCTCCTCGAGCGAGGGCGTATCACGGTGCATGGTTGCGAGATAGCGGTCGTGAATCCAGCAGCCGTATTCGAACGACGGCTGGTTGCTGACGGTGTGGTACTGCGAGACGTCGATATGCGAGCTGTAATAGCCTGTTCCGGCGTGCTCGATCCGCCAGATCCGTCCGTCCGGATGCCAGCGGCAGACCATGAAGCGCCGGCCCGTCATGGCATCCAGTTTGGGCAACCAGGCCACGTCGAAGCGGCCGTCGCTGCCCCGCACCATATCCAGCACGTCCCTCAGCGGCCCGCGGCCCGCAGCCACCAGCCCCGCCTCGGTCATTTCGCGGGACTTGAAGATGTTCGCGCGCGAAGGCTCCTCCGCATCGACACATGCCGCGATATCTTCGAGACCTTGCGCCTTCGAAACATGCAGCCGGAAGTCCCAGCGCTCGCGATAACATCCCAGGATCATCAACGTTGGCGCCTGTTCGCGCAGAGCAGAGCGCAGCCGCTCGATCGCCGGCGGGCGGACACGATGCGGATTAATCAGGACCTGGCAGGCACGTTGTGACGTGCGCAAGCTGACGTAGCCCTTGCTGGTGACGAGGTCGTCGATCAACGTCTGCACGGGCGCAATCATGGGCAGCCTGCTGACCGCTTGCTGCACCGCCAACTGATCAACGTCCCAGACTTCACCGCTTGGATCAATGATATACTGCGCGATCGGACTGCTCACTTTTCTCGACCGACGATCCCGGTCGCGCGGACGCCAGCGACACCCTCTCGCAGTCACCAAACGCGCCTTGATGGTCTCCTGATCACGCTCCGACAAGCGAAGCACGGATTAAATTATCGCTACCAGATCTGTTGGCAGAATCAAAGAACTAAACTAAAAGTTGAAGGTAGAATATGCACCGCACAAAGAAAATCCGTGAGAGGATGCAACTTTAAATCAGTGCAAGCCTCACACTTCGCCCTTGTTGTCGGCGTCCGGTGCCTTGCCGATTTCGCCAAGCACGTCTTCGAAATCCGCGACTTCGCGGAAATCCCGGTAGACCGAGGCAAAGCGCACATAGCCGACCGCATCGTGCTCGCGCAGCGCCGCCATGACCATTTCGCCGATCTGGTTCGACGTCACCGTCGGCTCCCCTGAGGCCTCGAGCTGGCGCACGATGCCGGAAATCATGCGGTCGATGCGCTCGCCGTCGACCGGGCGTTTGCGCAGCGCCACCGAGACCGATCTGTGCAGCTTGTTGCGGTCGAACGGGACGCTTTCGCCGGAACGCTTTTCGACCGCCAGCTCACGCAGCTGGATGCGCTCGAACGTCGTGAAGCGGCCACCGCAATCCGGGCACTGGCGGCGGCGCCGGATCGCGGAGTTCTCCTCCGTTGGGCGGCTGTCCTTGACCTGCGTCTCTGCGCTTGCGCAGAACGGGCAGCGCATCACGCATAAATCGGGAAACGGCCGCACAGTGCGATCGCTTCCGCTTTGACGCGCTCGGAAACGGCGCTGTCGCCGCCCGGGCCCTGTTGCGCGACACCATCGAGAACGTTCGCGATCATCTCGCCGATCTGCGCGAATTCCGCGCCGCCGAAGCCGCGTGTCGTGCCCGCCGGCGTGCCGAGCCGGATGCCCGAGGTAACGAACGGTTTTTGCGGATCGAACGGCACGCCGTTCTTGTTGCACGTGATGTTGGCGTTGCCGAGCGCGATCTCGGCATCCTTGCCGGTGATCCCCTTCGACTGCAGGTCGACCAGCATCAGGTGGTTGTCGGTGCCGCCGGTGACGATCTCGTAGCCGCGCCCCTGCAGCGTCTCGGCGAGCACCTTGGCATTGGCGACGACGGTTGCCGAATAGTCCTTGAAGGACGGGCGCAGCGCCTCGCCGAACGCGACCGCCTTGGCCGCGATGACGTGCATCAGCGGGCCGCCCTGCATGCCCGGGAACACCGCTGAATTGAACTTCTTGCCGAGCGCCTCGTCGTTCGCCACGATCATGCCGCCACGCGGCCCTCTGAGCGTCTTGTGCGTCGTCGTCGTCGCGACGTGGGCATGCGGGAACGGGCTGGGATGGGCACCGCCGGCAACGAGGCCGGCAAAGTGCGCCATGTCGACGAACAGGTAGGCGCCGACGTCATCGGCGATCTCGCGAAAGCGGGCGAAATCCCAGAACCGTGCGTAGGCCGAGCCGCCGGCGACGATCAGCTTCGGCTTTGCCGCCCGCGCCTGTTCGGCGACCGCGTCCATGTCGATCGTACCGGTGTCGCGGCCGACGCCGTACGAGACGACATTGAACCACTTGCCCGACACGTTGACCGGCGAGCCGTGCGTCAGGTGGCCGCCGGCGGCGAGGTCGAGACCCATGAACGTATCGCCCGGCTGCATCAGCGCCAGGAACACCGCCTGGTTGGCCTGACTGCCGGAACTCGGCTGGACGTTGGCATAGGCGCACCCGAACAGCTGCTTGGCCCGCTCGATCGCCAACGTCTCGGCGATGTCGACATACTGGCAGCCGCCGTAGTAGCGCTTGCCCGGATAGCCCTCGGCATATTTGTTGGTGAGCACCGTGCCGGCCGCCTGCAGCACCGCGCGCGACACGATATTTTCCGAGGCGATCAGCTCGATCTCGTTTTGCTGGCGATGCAGCTCCTGGTCGACCGCGGCGTAGAGTTCCGGGTCGGCCGATGCCAGGTCCTGGTCAAAGAATCCATCCGAAACGCTGTATCGTTCAGCTGCCGTCATGGCTCACTCCCCTTGCGTTAATGGCGCAGCGCGGTCTGCCGCGCCTGCCTTTCCTGCCGTGCCCACCACGCCCATGCAGTTGGCCGTCTGATAGCATCATTCCACCCGCGTGGCACCCGGACAGTGGTCGCAGTCCATCCAAGTGACAATGCCCCGCCATGGCCAACCCGCCTGCTCGGCAGAATGGTTCCTATTTGTCGCCCGGTGCTCTATGCTCACATTGTTTTGATCCGCCCCCACCTTATTCAAGGAGTTTTGCCATGTCCGCCATCACCGAGACGGCCCATCAGTTCTTTGAAGCCTGTGACGCCGGCAAGGGCTGGGAGGCGTGTGCGCCCTACTGCACGGCCGATGCGACCTTCGCCGCGCAGTCCGAGCCACTCGCCGATGTGACGACCGTGGAGCATTACAGCAACTGGATGAAGGGTCTGCTCGGCCCACTGCCGGATGCGCGCTACGAGCTCAAGTCGTTCGCGACGGACACTGCGCGCAACAACGTCTCGGCGTTCGCGACCTTCCACGGCACCCACAGCGGCGACGGCGGCCCGGTCCCGGCGACCGGCAAGGCGACGGCCACCGACTACGTCTACGTGATGCAGTTCAACGACGCCGGCAAGATCAACCACGTGACCAAGATCTGGCACTCCGGACTCGCCTTGCAGGAGCTTGGCTGGGGGTGATCCGGCTCAACGCGATGGCATTGCATCTGACATCTGCGGTCTGCGCGACCTGTTAACTTAGGCAGGCAACTGGCCGCGACGGCCGATGTGTATCGGGTATACTGTGCACGATCATTCTAGACCGCTGCATTACCGGGCCCTATTGCTATTCATACCCTGCGCTCACCAAACACTCGACTGTCGTCAGAAGCATTCCGAGCAGCCATCCCAGCCCGCGCATCGTTGGAGCGCGCGGGCCGGCTGCTGGCCGGTTGCCTCTTCCTGCTACTCAGCGCCAGCGCTGCGGCTGCGACGGCAACTGCGGCTGCGACTGCGACTAACCCTGATGGCTCGTTGGGCTGGCAATTTGACGAGCTCCTGGATCTCAGGGACACACGCAGAAAGTCCTCGGTTCTGCAATACCGGACAGACGGTGTCGCTGCGTTTCAGGTGCTTGGCGTATGCTCACAGGAGCCGGAAACCACCGGGCTCGTGACGTTGGCTTTGAGCGCCGATGTCGGGCGCCATGCCGACGGTGCCGAAGTCAAACTGCACCTCGCCGGCCCGGCATTCGACCATCAAGCGACCGGCTATGTCACGGACGCTTTGATGAGAGATGACGGAAGCCGCAGTGTCCTTTTGCAGGTCCGTACCGACGATCCGATTTGGACCGGCCTGCTGTCGAGCCCACGGCTCAATTATCGGATACCGGGCAACGCCGCCGCCGCCCTGCCGCTCGGTGACGGCGCCAGCAAAATCCGCGCCTTCCTTGATGCCTGCCAACCCTACCAGCAGCCCGGACCGCGGAACGCCGACGCCGGGCGGGCGCAACACAATAATGGCAAGGCCAACGTGGCCACAGCTGGACGCCGGAGCCCGTTGCGTCAACCGGCGTCCCTTCCCATCACCATGACCGATGCTGGCGCCGGCCACATCGGCAACCAGCACGCATCCTTCACCGACCTGTTCGACGTCAAACCCGTCGTCACCTCGTACGGTCCGCCGGAGCCCGAAAAGGTCTTGGCCCCGCCTCTCCCTGCAAAAGTCGCCAACCGCGCACGCCTGGTGGAGTCGCCTCGCTTGCCACGCCTCAAACCAGTCTCGAAGCCGACGACGCCGGCGCGCCTCGGGCTGCCACCGCTGCCCGGGCAGGTGAACACACGCATCAGCCGATCCCCTTCAATCGAACCACCCCCCCCGCCCCCATTGGCCGTTAGCCGGCCAGACCTCAATGCGCC
>JBPCVZ010000444.1:0-8455 GCA_051010015.1 Hyphomicrobiaceae bacterium | reverse complement strand
GTCGTAGACCGCCGCGCGATCCGGGATCTTTCGCGCCGACAGGTCATCGAAGCATCACCACAACCGAGAGGCGAAAGACCCCTGATAAACACTGGCGTGTTTTCCGGGGATGCGCACCATTCGACGTGCGCGGCCATCCGTCGACCCATGTTCCTTGAATAACGCTGCACGTCAAAAAATGCGTCTTCGCAAGAGCTTGCGTCCGTCAGGTTCAGACTGAACCGGACCGTGGTGATCAAGGACGCTCACTGACGGTCTCGGCCGGCCTCTTTGCGCTTCCTCGTTTTGCACCAGGCATGTAGCCAGGTTGGACCGTGTGCTGCCCCGAAAAAGCCGTGCTCTGGTTGTCATAATGCCGACGCGGGCATGCTGAAGTTATGAGGAGAGGTGCATGTTCGGTGGGAAAACGGATAACGTTCAGGAAGTTATACCGCCAATTGACAGTACCGCGCGTCCTGCGCCCGTAATCGGCGAGATATCGCAAACGGCTGATTTTCTCAACTCCGGTGATTCAATCATTGGCTCGGATCTTGTGATTTCCGCGCAAGATCTCATCGTCATTTCGCAAACCTCCTTGCAGCTCCACGGCAAGACCACGGGTGAAGTACGAGCTACTGAAATTGTCATCGGTGAATCAGCGCTCATCACCGGCACGGTCATTGCGGAAACGGTCATCATTCATGGCGAAGTGCAAGGCACTGTTCGCGCGTCAAGTGTCGCACTCTCCGCCACGGCCCGCGTGGAAGGCGCAATTCACCACCACTCCTTTGAGATCAGTCGCGGTGCCATATTCCATGGCCAATCCTATTACGAGCCCGAGAGCGCCAATCTCATGCCGAAGTTGGATGCAGCGTGACGTGTAGGTCGCTCTTCTGACGTCGTTGCGCTGACGCTTTAACCGGCGCTCTAACCTGATATGACCTCGGTGCCGGCGTCCTCGTGGCCATACTCCGACCACGACCCGTCGTAGACCGCCGTATCGGGATGCCCGAGCAGCGCCAGCGCCAGCGCCAGTACGCCGGCCGTCACACCCGAACCACAGCTCGCCGTGATCGGCTTGTGCAGGTCGACGCCGGCGTTCGCGAACGCAGCCGCCAGTTCCTCGGTTGGCTTCAGCGTACCGTCGTCGCGCAGCAGCCCGGCGAACGGCACGTTCATCGCGCCCGGCATATGGCCTGAACGCAGCCCCTTGCGTGGTTCGGTCACCTCGCCTCGGAAGCGGTTGGCGGCGCGGGCATCGATGATCTGCTCCGAGCCGCCCTTGACGATCGCCTTGACGTCATCGAGGTCGCGCACCAGCGCCGCATTAAAGCGCGCCGTGAAATGCCGTTCGGAGCGTCGCCGTGGCGGCTCATCGGTGGTCGGCCGGTTCTCCGCCTTCCACTTCTTGAGGCCGCCGTTCAGGACCGCCACATCCTCGTGGCCCATCGTGCGGAACATCCACCACACGCGCGCCGCCGAATAGATCCCTTCGCTGTCGTAGGCGATGACGCGCATGCCGTCGCCAATGCCCATCTTCTTCATCATCGACGAATACTGGATCGGCGAGGGCAGCATGTGCGGTAGCGGGTTGGACTGATCCGCGATCGCGTTGATGTCGAAGAACGTCGCGCCCGGAATATGCTCGCTGGTATACTCTTCAAACGCGTTGCGCCCGCTGGTTGGCAGGTGTGTCGAGCCGTCGAGAAGCACCAGGTCGGGGGCGTCCAGGTGTTCGGCGAGCCAGTCCGTATCGACAATGTAGCGTCCGCGCACGACAGGCATGTTGTTTCCTCACTTTGAAGTATTGGCTTGTTCTTGTCAGGGCGCGCGCGTCAGGCAAACGCAATCCGAACGCGACGGTTCTGCTTGCCCTTTTTCTCGATCTTGATGACGGCCAGGGCGCCGATCTCCGATGTCGTCTTGACGTGGGTGCCGCCGCACGGTTGCAGGTCGATGCTGCCGTCGGGGCCGATCGCCACCAGGCGCACCTTGCCCGAGCCCATCGGTGGTTTCACCGCCATCGTGCGCACGAGATCGGGGTTCGCTTCAAGCTCTTCATCCGTGATCCAGCGCGACGAGACCGCATGATCGGCGGCGACAAGCTCGTTCAGCTTCTCCGTCAGAATGGCTTTGTCGAGCGCACCAGCATCCTCGATATCGAAATCGAGGCGGCCCTCGCCGGCACCGATCTGGCCGCCTGTCACCGGAAACGGGATCAAGCTGCACAGCAGGTGCAGCGCCGTGTGGATGCGCATGTGTGCGTGGCGCCGGTCCCAGTCGAGTTCCATCGTCACTGTCGCGCCGGGCTCCGGCACCGTCGCCGCACCTTCTGCCGGCACGTGGACGATCGTCGCGCGATCGGCGTCGTAGACCGTCGTGGCGATCGGGCATTCGGCGCCTGCGACGAGCAGCTTGCCGCTGTCACCCGGCTGCCCGCCCGATGTCGGGTAGAAGATCGACTGGTCGAGCACGATGCCGCCGCGGTCATTGATCGCCGTAACGGCGGCATCACTGGATTTCAGGTAGGCATCGTCGCGAAACAAAGGGGTAGACACGTGGGGCACGCTCCTTAGGCATCATCGTCTTCGAATACGGTGGGAATGCCGGCGCTATTATCGGTCAGCCAGGCCGGCACGGGCAGGTCCTTCTCGCGCAGGAACGCCGGATTGAACAGCTTTGACTGATAGCGCGAGCCGAAATCGCACAGGATCGTTGCGATCGTATGGCCCGGGCCCATCTCGCGCGCGAGTTCGATGGCGCCGGCTACGTTGACGCCGGACGAGGCCCCGAGGCACAGGCCTTCTTCCTCGAGCAGCTGGAACACCAGCTCCACGGCCCGCGCGTCGGGGATATGGTAGGCGTGATCGATCACGGCGTCCTCGAGGTTCGCCGTGATCCGGCCCTGGCCGATGCCTTCGGTGATCGACGAGCCCTCGCTCTTTAACTCACCGTGCTTGTAATAACTATAGAGCGCGGCGCCGGGCGGGTCGGCGAGGCCGATCTGGATGTCGCTGCGCTTCGCCTTGAGGCCCATCGACACCCCGGCAAGCGTGCCGCCGGAGCCGACCGCACAGGCAAAGCCGTCGATCTTGCCGTCGGTTTCGGACCACAATTCCGGTGCCGTCGTGTCGATATGGGCCTGGCGGTTGGCGACATTGTCGAACTGATTGGCCCAGATCGCCCCGCCGGGCCGCTCGCCCGCGAGTTTCGCCGCCAGCCGGGCGGAATACTTCACGTAGTTGTTCGGATTGCGGTAGGGCTTGGCCGGCACTTCGACCAGTTCGGCGCCGAGCAGGCGCAACGTGTCCTTCTTTTCTTGGCTCTGCGTCTCGGGGATGACGATCACCGACTTGTAGCCGAGTGCTGCGCCGACGATCGTGAGGCCGATGCCCGTGTTGCCGGCCGTGCCCTCGACAATCGTGCCGCCGGGTTTGAGTTCGCCCTTGGCGACCGCATCCTGGATGATCGACAGCGCGGCGCGGTCCTTGACCGACTGGCCCGGGTTCATGAACTCGGCTTTGCCGAGAATGGTGCAGCCGGTCTCTTCCGACGCGCGCTTCAGTTTGATCAGCGGTGTGTTGCCCACGGCTTGGCTGACGTCCAGTGCGATGGCCACGGCATAGTCCTCGTTTTGGGGCTGGATGGATCTGCGTTCCGGCAAGCTAATCCGCGCGGTGTAACAGGGCAAGTGTTGAGCCGGTCATGCCGCCCGGCCCGGCACGCGAACATGACCGTTTCATTATGACCGACCCGGTAACCCGCCATTAACCAGCTTAGCGCATCCTTGAGCGCAAGTAAGGGGACGGCTGACGCTCGTCGCGAGCACTGGCCTTGTTGTTAGCTTTAGGGTGAATGAAGATGAAATCCTTTTTGAAGTCGGGCCTCGCCGCTGCGACCGTCGCAGTGACGTGCCTGGGGTCGGTTGCCACGGTACAGGCCGGCGGCCTCTACAATCCCGGCGGTTCAATGAAAGATGTCCCGCAACTGCGCGGCAGCGTCAGCCGCTGCTATGTCCGCGGCGACATCGCCTATTCCGTTTCCGGTTCGACGACCGTCGAACTCGATTCACCCAATTACCCAGCGGTCGATACCGACAGCGAAGACATGGACAACGCCGTCATGGGCGAAGTTGGCATCGGCTGTGGTTCGGGCTCGCGCGGCTTTCGCGGTGATTTGACCTTTGGCTACTACTCGGATCGCGACATCGACGGCATCAAGACCGATCGCCCGGGCGTCCACTACCCCGGCACTTTCGAAACCAAGGTCAGCTCGCTGACCGCCATGGCCAACGTCTACTACGACATGGGCAAGTTCCGTGGTTTCGTGCCGTATGTCGGTGTCGGCATCGGTGTGGCTCGCCACAGGCTGGGATCGGTGTCCTTCGATCTGCGCAATCCCGATCCGCTCGGCCCGCCTGCCAATCCGGTCAACAACCTGGAAGGTTCGACCCAGACCAATTTCGCGTGGTCGCTCATGGCCGGTGCCGCATATCAGATCTCCGAGCGTGCCGTGCTTGACTTCGGCTACCGCTATATCGATCTGGGTGACGTCGAATCGCGCCGCGGCAACATGTGCATTACCTGCGTTGCCGGTGGCAGCCAGGACCGCCTGACCGTCGATGACATCACGGCGCACGAGTTCAAAGTCGGCCTGCGCCTCCACTTCGGTGGCCGCAGCCAACCGTCTTACAAGTAAGCCGGTCTCCCCGGCCGCGAGGTCGGAGCAGGCATAACCACGCGAAGCCGGTCCCTCGGGGCCGGCTTTTTGCGGATTTTGCTCCGTCGGCACACGTAAATCCGCCGCTTCGGCGGGACAGACGGTGAGCTTGCTATTGATTTTACGTGATAAGGGCCGGTATATGTGCCGCCTTGTCGGTCACAACGCGGGTTGCCGTGTCGATCGACGGAGGCATTCAATCGGAATTCCGGGTGGTGGTTGAGAGGCTCATGCGCCGTGCTGCGTGAACCTTTTTCGCCGTATCCGGCCGGCACGGCGCTGGCTCTGGCGCCGGCTACGATTGCGGGCGTGGTGGAATTGGTAGACACGCCAGATTTAGGTTCTGGTGGCGCAAGTCGTGGGGGTTCAAGTCCCTCCGCCCGCACCATATCTGATGAATTGGTTGGTGCGTCCGGTACACTGCCGGACGCGGCCGGCCAATAACGTTGTGCAAAAACAAAAGGACGCGCGCGCGCGTTGGGTTGCTATCGATGCAGATTACGGAAACGAGTGCAGAGGGCCTGAAACGGGAACTCCAGGTTGTCGTTGGCGCGCAGGAGCTGACCGAACGCCGTGATAAGAAGATCGACGAGATCAAGGATACGGTCCAGATCAAGGGGTTCCGCAAGGGCAAGGTGCCGGCGGCGCATCTGCGCAAGGTTTACGGGCGCCAGCTGATGGCGGAAATCCTTCAGGATACTGTTGAAGAGACCAGCCAGAAGGCGCTAACGGATCGCGACGAGCGCCCCGCCGGCCAACCCAAGATCGATTTTCCCGAGGACGAACAGTTCGTCGAGACGGTGATCGATGGCAAGGCCGATTTTTCCTATTCGATGTCGTATGAAATCATCCCGAAGTTCGAGGTCGTTGATTTCTCGACCCTGGAGCTTGAACGCCTTGTTGCAGAAGTCGAAGACGATGAGATCGAGCAAGCGCTCAATCAGCTTGCCGAGCGCAACGTGTCCTACGAGGCGAGCGAAACCGAAGCAGCTGCCGACGGCCACAAGCTGAAAATCGATTTCGTCGGCACCATGGACGGTGAAGCGTTCGAAGGCGGCACCGCCGAGGATATTGACCTGGTGATGGGGCAGGGCGGCTTTATTCCGGGCTTCGAAGAAGGCCTGGTCGGAGCCAAGGTGGGCGATGAGCGCACGATCAACGTCACGTTTCCCGAGGAGTATCCGGTCGACACTTTGAAGGGCAAGGCCGCCGTCTTCGAGGCCAAGGTCAAGGAAGTCGGCCTGCCCAAGCAAGCCGAAATCAACGATGAGTTCGCAACCTCGCTCGGCGCCGAGAATCTCGAGAAGTTGCGCGAAATGGTTTCCGAGCAGATGGGGCGCGAGTACGAGCAGGTGTCGCGCATGAAGCTGAAGCGCGTTCTGCTCGATCAGCTCAACGACAAGCACGAGTTCGAACTGCCGCCGTCCCTCGTCGAAGCCGAGTTCGACGGCATCTGGAACCAGCTCACGCAACGCATGGAGCAGGAAGGCAAGAGCTTCGAGGACGACGAAAAGTCTGAAGCCGAGCAGCGCGTTGAGTATCGCGATGTCGCCGAACGACGCGTGCGCCTTGGCCTGTTGCTTGGGGAAATCGGCGAGACCAACAAGGTCGAGGTCACTCAGGACGAGTTGCGCCAGGCACTGCTCCAGGAAGCCCAGCAATATCCCGGCCAGGCCCGAGAGGTCTATGAATTCTACGAGAAAACGCCGGGCGCCATCGCGCAGCTTCGCGCGCCGATCTTCGAGGACAAGGTGATCGACCTGATTGTCGCGCAGGCCAAGGTGACCGATAAGAAGGTCTCCGTCGAAGAGCTGGCCAAGCCGATGGAGGGCGACGAGGATGATGCGGTGGCAGCTGAATCCGGTGACGAGCCCAAGGCTGAGACACCATAGAAAACACGTCATCCACTGATTGTTTGCAATGGCGGCCACATGTGTGTGGCCGCCATTTTTGCTGGTTCGGCCGTTATTTGCGGGCCGAGTGACGCAGGAGAGGATGTGACGCAGGGCGGAATCGGAAGATTTTTGTCGGTGTGGCGTTGGTGTGGGTCGAGGCAGGGCCTATGTTTAACGGACCCGCCAAATGAGTCGTTCTGACCCGCTTGCCGCCCTCCGCCAGCCCTTATGTCCACGCCCTTACCAAGAATGCCCGAAAGGTTTTGCGATGTTTGATCCGATCCACACCATTAAGAGCTCGTTCTGGCCGACGGTCATTGAGCAGAGCGCGCGCGGCGAACGAGCCTTCGATCTGCCTTCACGGATGCTCAAGGATCGCATTATCTTTGTTACCGGTACAATCGAAGACGCCATGTCGACGTCGATCTGCATGCAGTTGCTGTTTCTGGAATCGGAAAATCCGAAGAAGGAAATCTCGATGTACATCAACTCGCCGGGCGGCGTGGTGACGGCTGGCATGGCCATTTACGACACGATGCAGTTCATTCGCCCGCCGATTGCGACGTTGTGTATCGGGCAGGCCGCGTCAATGGGCTCGCTGCTTTTGGCGGCGGGGGAAAAAGACATGCGCTTTGCGCTCAATAATGCCCGCATCATGGTGCATCAGCCGTCCGGTGGTTTCCAGGGCCAAGCATCGGATATCGAGCGGCATGCGCAAGACATCATTAAGATGAAACGCCGTCTCAATGAAGTTTATGTAAAGCATACCGGACTATCCTACGAAACAATCGAGTCGACCTTGGACCGCGATCACTTCATGACGTCCGATGAAGCCAAAGAATTCGGTTTGATCGATAGGGTTTTGGTGTCACGGGGTGATATCGAGCCGAGTACTGAAGAGGAGTCGACCAGCGGTTAATCTTGGCGGCGTGTTTCAGACGCGTCTGATTAATTTGTTAGCGGATGATTTGATCGCGGGTGCCGATACATCAATTCGTCTATGGCGCGTGTTTCGCTCGGATGAAATATGATATAGAGGCGCTGTTTCGCCGGATTCTCATCGTTTTTCTGCCGTGCTTGCTGTTCAGGGTGGGGGCTGGCACAGTGGTATTTGTCACACAACTGTTGCGAATGTGCCGAGTGAATTGTGATGCATAATGGTTGCCGGTTAATCGAATCTTGATCGGATACAGTCGACCATGCTCAGATTGCGCTATGAGTAGGTGCTTCGTTTTCTATGCGCGCCCGAAGGGTGTAGAGCCAACGATGACCGACCGCTGACGCAAATGTTAGGCATGCCCGCGGCAATGTTCAGGCATGATGCATGCTTTAAGTTAGTGAATGGGTCGAGAAGGATAAGAGAACCGGATGGCGAGCCAGGAAAAAAATACGCTCTATTGTTCGTTCTGCGGCAAGAGCCAACACGAAGTCCGCAAGCTTATTGCCGGCCCGACGGTGTTCATTTGCGACGAGTGCGTCGAACTTTGCATGGATATCATTCGGGAGGAGAACAAGAGCACGCTTGTCAAATCCCGTGATGGTGTCCCGACACCGGAAGAAATCAAGGGCGTCCTCGATTCGTATGTGATCGGCCAGGACCACGCCAAGCGCGTGCTTTCCGTTGCCGTGCACAACCACTACAAGCGCCTCAACCACGCGGCGAAGAATTCCGACGTCGAACTGGCCAAGTCGAACATCCTGTTGGTTGGCCCGACCGGTTGCGGCAAGACGCTACTCGCACAGACGCTGGCCCGCATCCTCGACGTGCCCTTCACCATGGCGGACGCGACGACGCTCACCGAAGCCGGTTATGTCGGCGAAGACGTCGAGAACATCATTCTGAAGCTGCTGCAGGCGGCCGA
>JBPCVZ010000443.1:0-40654 GCA_051010015.1 Hyphomicrobiaceae bacterium | reverse complement strand
TTCACGCGTGTCCGAGATGTCCCCCGCCAACTGGCTCTACCGCTGTCGGATGCCGACGCGACCGTCCAATCGATGCCGGATGCAAGCCCCGCCAAGTGGCACTTGGCCCACACGACCTGGTTCTTCGAGTGCATGGTTCTGGCGCCCAACCTGGCCGGCTACCGCGTATTCGACGAATCCTTCAACTTCCTCTTCAACTCCTACTACGAGACCATCGGCGAACGTCAGCCGCGTCCGCGCCGCGGCATGATCACGCGCCCGTCACTCGACACCGTCCTGGCGTATCGCGAGCACGTCAACGCGGCGGTCACCCGGTTGCTTGAAATGACAACCGATCCAGCGATCACTGAATTGATTGAGCTCGGCTGTCATCATGAGCAACAGCACCAGGAACTCCTGCTCACCGACATTCTGCACCTGTTCGCACAAAACCCCCTGCAGCCCGCCTACAAGGATCCCGAACCGCTGGCCGTCGATCTTGGCGCAAAAGCGACGCCCGCCTGGCATTCCTTCGATGGCGGTATCGTCGAGATCGGCCACACCGGCGGTAGCTTTCACTTCGACTGCGAAGGCCCGCGCCACCAAACCCTACTGGAACCACACGCTCTCAGTCGGTTCCTTGTCACCAACGGCGACTGGATCAGTTTCATCGAAGATGGCGGCTACCAGAAACCATTGCATTGGCTCTCCGCCGGCTGGGATACCGTAAAGGCCAATGCCTGGGCGATGCCGCTCTACTGGAGCTGCCGCGACGGCGAGTACTGGTCCATGACCTTGCGCGGCGCGCAACCGGTCGACCGCGCCGCGCCCGTCACGCACATCAGTTATTTCGAAGCCGATGCCTTCGCGACGTGGGCCGGCCACCGCCTGCCCTCCGAAGCCGAATGGGAACATGCGGCAGCACCACTCGAGACGACCGGCAACCTCGCCGATGGCGGCCGCCTGCGCCCTAAGCCTGCCGAAGACGCCGCCACCGGCCTCGCTCAAATGTATGGCGATACCTGGGAATGGACGCGCAGCCCCTACACCGCCTATCCGCGTTTCAAGGCGCCCGGCGGCGCCGTCGGCGAATACAACGGCAAGTTCATGTGCGGCCAGTTCGTGCTGCGCGGTGGGTCGTGTGTGACACCGCCCGACCACATCCGCCTGACCTATCGCAACTTCTTCCCGCCCGACGCCCGTTGGCAGTTCTCGGGCCTGCGCCTCGCGAAGGACCTCTCATCATGACCAGTTCAGTTGCAGCTCAGATCATTGAGGCCATGGATGCGCAAACCGCTGCATTCGAAGCCGACGTGCTGGCCGGCCTGGCGCAGCCGCAAAAGACCCTGCCATGCCGATGGCTCTACGATGACCGTGGTTCGGATCTGTTCGAGAAAATCACCCAGCTGCCCGAATACTATCCAACCCGCACGGAAACCGCGATCCTGACCGAAAACGCCTTGGCCCTCGCCAGGTTCTGCGGCACCGAGGCCGTCATCCTGGAATATGGTGCCGGCGCCAGCGTCAAATCGCAGATCCTTTTGCGCGCGTTGAAGCAGCCGCGCATGTATGTGCCGATCGACATCGCCGGCGACTTCCTCGCAGGTTCGGCGGCGCGGTTGCGCAAACGCCTGCCATCGCTGGAAATCCTCCCGGTCGCGGCCGATTTCACCGCGCCGTTCGAGTTGACGGACGATGTGCCCGCGAACGCCCCCCGGACCGCCCTGTTCCTCGGCTCGACGATCGGCAATCTCAGCGTCATGGAAGCCGTCAGCTTCCTGTCGCGCGTGCGCCATGACGCCGGCCGGTCGGAGGCCGCTCACCCGGGCCGGGCCTTGATCGGCATCGATCTCAAGAAGTCAGCCGATATTCTCATCCCGGCCTATGACGATGCCGCCGGCGTCACGGCGGACTTCAACCTCAACCTGCTGCGCCGCATCAATCGTGAACTCGGCGGCACGTTCAAGCTCGACCATTTCTTCCACGAGGCGCGCTGGAACGAGGCTGAATCGGCCATCGAGATGCATATCGTGTCCTCGAAAGCCCAGACCGTGGTGGCCGCCGCCAAGGCCTTCGACTTCGCCGAGGGCGAAACCATTCACACCGAAAGCTCGCGCAAGTATTCGCTTGCCGGCTTCTCCGACATCGCGCGCGAGGCCGGCTGGCGCATCTCCGAGACGTGGCGTGATCAAGCGGACCTGTTCGCGATCGTCGGGCTGGAAGCGATGCCGTGACGCCGGTGTCGCCGATCGCATGATCCATTGGGCGTCACATCACACCAAGCACGCCCTTTGCGACCAGCGCATCGATCGCGGCCGGTGCGTAGCCCAGATCAGCGACGACCGCGCGCGAGTGCTCACCAACATGCGGGCTGTGGCTGAACCGGTCGCCCGTTGCAGGTACCGGCTGGCCGGGGATCGAGGCCATCGGGATGCGGCCGAGCGTATCGTTCTCGACCCAACGCAGCGCCTCGACGGCCTTGACCTGCGGATCGTCAAACAAATCCTGATGCGTGTGCACGGCGGCATGCAGGACATCGATGCCCTTGAGCAGGTCGCACCACGCCGCAGTCGTCTTGCCGGCGATGATCGGCGCGATCAACCCAAGCAACGCTGCGCCGTTAGCCACTCGCGTCGGCGGGTCGATGAAGCGTTGATCCGTGATCCATTCGGGATGTCCGACGAGCTTGGCAAAGGCCTCGAACTGCGGTTGCCGCCTGGCGTTGAGGCTCATATAGCCATCGGCGGTCTGAAAGGTCCCGACCGGCATGCCGATCGGTTGGACCGCGCCCTCCTGCAGCGCCGAATCGATCAATGCGGCTTCCTGGTAGGCCAGCGACGCCTCGAGCAGACTGGTTTCGATCAGGCGCCCAACCCCAGTCATGGCGCGTTTGTAAAGCGCCGCCGACACCGCCTGGAACGTGTAGAGGCCGGTCGCGAAGTCGATCGCCAGCATATTGATTCGCTGCGGCATGCCGCGCGCGTCACGATTTATCGACATGATGCCAGTGTAGGCCTGCATGACGCTGTCCGTCGCCGGCTGGCCGATGCGATCACCGCGCGTTCCAAAGCCTGAAACGGATGCGTAGATGATCGACGGATTGTGCTGCGCGACTGTCTTGTAGTCGAGCCCGAAGCGATCGATCTTGCCGACCCGATAGTTCTGCAGCAGGACATCCGCCTTGGACGCCAGTTTCTGCGCAATTTCCACGCCTTCTGCCGTCTTGAGATCGAGTGCCAAACTGCGCTTGGCACGGTGCACGACGACGGAATGGGCGGTATGATCCGCGATGGATTTGCCGAGCTGCCGGCTCCAGCAGCCGGCCCCCGGTGGCTCCAGCTTGATCACGTCGGCACCGTTACGCGCGAGCATCATGCCGCAGTAGGGCCCGGCGATCCCCTGGGATAAATCGAGAACGGTTAGCCCGCTGTAGGGCAAATCAGTGTTGCTCACTATCGCACTCGCTTGAATTTATGCTAGATGACGCCCATAACTCTGTCGCACAGGTGGAACACAAACTTCCAATTTATGGGACAAAGCTTGCTAAACAACGCTATTTGTGATGGCAGGCTACACCGTCGGCATGCGGGGGCACACCGTGCCTCGGGAAAAATCAGCAGGGCGCGCCAATCAGCGGCCGGGGAGCCGTCAGGGGGGCAGGACGCCAGTCAGGCTCCTCGGGGCTTGGCAAGTGTCGTCCAAGGATAACGGGATCGCGGAATGATCGAGTCGCTCTTTGCAAACGTTGCCGGAATGACATTTGTCCAGGAGCTTGGGCTGCTCTCGACACCGGAATGGTGGCACTCGCACTTCGACGAGCTCATCAAAGTCTTCTTGATCGACGTCACGCTGGCCGGTGACAACGCCATTGTCGTCGGCATGGCCGCCGCCCAGGTTTCCCCGGAGATCCGCAACAAGGTCATTTTCTGGGGCATCGCCGCAGCCGTCATTCTGCGCATCCTGTTTGCCGCGATCACGCAACAGCTGCTCGCCATCGTCGGCCTGACACTTGCCGGCGGCATTCTCCTCGCCTGGGTGTGCTGGAAGATGTACCGCGAGATCGTCCATCACGATGGCGCGGAAGCGCTTGCCGCGCTCGAAAGCGGCGACAGCGCCGCCGTCGAGGCCGGCAAACGCGTGACCTTTGCGGCGGCCGTCACACAGATCACGCTGGCTGATCTCTCGATGTCGCTCGACAATGTGCTCGCGGTTGCCGGCGCTGCCGGTGAAAGCCAGATGGTGCTGATCATAGGCCTCGCTCTCGCGATCATCCTGATGGCGGTCGCCGCACATTTCATTGCCCGCCTTCTCGTCACCTATCCGTGGATTGCCTGGCTGGGCCTGCTGATGATTGTCTGGGTTGCAGCCGAAATGATCTACAAGGGCGGCCATGAGGTGACCTGCGAAGCGATCAAGATCGGATGTTCCGAGGACCTCTATAAGGCCATCTTGCATCGCCTCGGACTCGGCCCTTAGGCCTTGACGCACCCAAGCGCGGTCACGATCGGCTATCCGATTGGCGCCGCCGGTGCGCCATGGTTTGATGCCGCATCGCTTGCGAAGAGGCCGCCATGTCAGTACCCGAGTACGAAATCTACGCCATCAAGTATGCCGAGCGCGTCGGGATTCGCGGCCAGACCTTCATGGACGGCGATCCCCACGAGGCGCCGATCGCGATGGATTATTTCGTTTGGGCGCTGAAGTCGCCGGAACGCACGATCGTCGTCGATGTCGGCATGAATCGCGCCGAAGGCGAGCGACGCAACCGCACCTTCCTGCGCTGCCCGACCGACGGCCTCAAGCTGATCGGCGTCGACCACGAGCAGGTCGAAGACGTCGTGATCTCACACATGCACTATGATCACGCCGGCAATCTCGAACTGTTTCCCAACGCCCGGTTTCACATTCAGGACAACGAGCTGGCATTCGTCACGGGGCGCGCCATGACGCACAAGCGCCTGCGCCACTCCTACTGCCTGCCCGACGTGGTTCAGATGGTGACGATGGTCTACGGCGACCGCGTCGTCTTCCACGATGGCGATGAGCCGCTTTATCCGGGCATCCATCTGCACGCCATGCCCGGCCACGCCCGCGGCCTACAATCGCTGACCGTCAACACCGCGCGCGGCACCGTCGTCGTGGCGTCCGATGCAGCGCACTACTACGAGGGCTTTCTCGACGAGCAGATTTTCATGACGCACGAGAACGTCTTCGACATGGTCGAGAGCTACCGCAGGCTGCGCCGGCTGGCGCCGAGTGACGATCACATCATCCCCGGCCACGATCCGGAAGTGCTGAAGCGGTATCCGTCTGCCGGCGATGGCCTCGACGGCATCGTCGCGCGTGTCGACGTCAGCCCAAGCGTGTCGCAATAAATGCTCCCCGCTTTAGCTTTTTTGGGCTCACGGCTATTCCCTCGCTGCGCTCGGGGCCTCCGCCGGGGCGGCGCTCGCGCCGGGCCGCAGTCGCGGCCTTGTTGCTGAATCCGATGGGATGCGACGCGCTTTAATGCCGACGCTCTAGCCGAGCAGGCGCTGCATCTCACCGCGCAGTTCACCGGCAAGCTCATCTTTGCGCGAAAGCGCGTAGGCGAGGTTCGCCGTCAGGAAGCCGATCTTCGAGCCGCAATCGTGGATTTCGCCGTCATACCGGTCGGCAAAAAAACCCTGTCCGAGGTCATCACGCAGCTTCAGCATCGAGTCGGTCAGCTGGATCTCACCCCCGACGCCCGCTTCCTGCTTGCCGAGGAAGTCGAAGATTTCCGGCTGCAGGATGTAGCGCCCGGTAATGTGCAGGTTCGACGGCGCCGTGCCCGGTGCCGGCTTCTCGACCATTGACGTGATTGGCGAGAACCGTGCCGTAACGTCCTCGACACCGCAAATGCCATACTGATGGGTCTGATCCTCGGGGACCGGCGCAACGTTGATGTGGTTGCCGCCGGCTTCGTTGTAGGCCTCGATCATCGAGGCGAGGCACGGCTTGTCGCTGAGATGCAGCATGTCCGGCAGCAGCAGCGCGAACGGCTCGTCACCGACGATATCACGCGCGCACCACACCGCGTGGCCGAGCCCGAGCGGTGCCTGCTGGCGCGTAAAACTCGTCATGCCTGCTGCCGGCAGGTCGGCCTGGAGGGCCTCGAGCGCGGCGTGCTTGTCGCGTCGTCCCAGTGTGTCCTCGAGCTCATAGGCAACGTCGAAATGGTCCTCGATGACCGCTTTGTTGCGCCCCGTCACAAAGATGAAGTGCTCGATGCCGGCGGCACGGGCTTCGTCGACCACATGCTGGATCACGGGCCGGTCGACGACCGTGAGCATTTCCTTCGGCACGGCTTTGGTGGCTGGCAAAAAGCGCGTCCCAAGCCCGGCCACGGGAAAAACAGCTTTGCGAATCTTCTTGTGCGCCTGGGTCATGAGGTCTCTTGCGTCCATATTGGTTTAAAGGACTTGGGTTGTAGCGACCATCGATGCAATCAGGCGCCAACACATTCTCTTCGCGTATTCTAGCGCGCCACCACTGGAATAACGTTAACGTCCACGGTGCAAGCGCATGCCCGCAGCCCGGAAACTGTCAGCGCAAAGTGATCAAAAAGCGGTGCATCAAGGCACCAATGCGCCGCGCGGTGAGGAATTTGTAATCCCTGTTTGCTATATGCCGTCTTGAGTTCCAGCCCCAGCGGCACACCCGATCGCCGGCATCACAAGAATGACGCGATGCTGGCATAGCAGCCCGGCAGTCAGGGCAACCAAGCAGAGAGTGTCAGCGCATGAGCGTACTCGTCACCGGCGGCGCCGGATACATCGGCAGCCATATGGCCCACCGGCTTTGTGACGCCGGCGAAACCGTCGTTGTCCTCGACAACCTGACCACCGGCTTTGACTGGGCGATCCCGGCAACCGCGCAGCTCATCAAGGGCGACGTTGGCGACGACGCCCTCGTTGCACAAATCATCGAGGACCACGGTATCGAGGCCATCGTTCACTTCGCTGGATCGATCGTGGTGCCGGAAAGCGTTGCCGATCCGCTCGGCTACTACCTCAACAACACGGTCAAGTCGCGCGCGCTGATCGCCAGCGCCGTCGCCGGCGGGGTCAAGCATTTCATCTTCTCGTCGACCGCGGCCGTCTACGGTGCACCTGAAACGATGCCGGTCACCGAAGCGACCCCGCAGGTGCCGGTGTCGCCGTACGGCTCATCGAAATTGATGACGGAGGTTATGCTGCGCGATACCGCCATTGCACATGATTTCCGCTACGTCGCGCTGCGCTACTTCAACGTCGCCGGCGCCGATCCCCAGGGCCGCACGGGCCAGTCCACCAAGGGCGCCACACACCTGATCAAGGTCGCGTGCGAGACGGCGCAGGGCAAGCGATCGCACATCGACGTCTTCGGCACCGACTACGACACGCCGGATGGCACCTGCATTCGCGACTACATCCACGTCAGTGATCTCGTCAAAGCACACAGCGATGCGCTCGCGTATCTGCGCAGCGGCGGCGCGGCAACCGTCATGAACTGCGGCTATTCACGTGGCTTTTCGGTGCTCGAAGTGATCGATGCCGTCAAGCGGACCGCCGGTGTTGATTTCGACGTGCGCCTGGCTGATCGCCGCCCCGGCGACCCGCCGCAGATCGTCGCCGCCTCGGACCTGTTGCGTTCGACACTCAACTGGCAGCCGGACCACGAGGACCTCGACACGATCGTGCGCCATGCGCTCGATTGGGAAGCGACACTCGCCAAACGCAACCGTTGATCGGTGCAGCCCAGAATTACAACCGATTGCGCCCCTTCTCTGACGCCGCAATGAAGCGCATGAAGGCTTCGAGATAGGCCGCATCGTGAAATTCGTTGATGCGCATCATCAGGCCATCGCGTTGTTCGATGACGTAGCGGAACTTGGTTATCAGACGCTCGCCGCTGGCGAGATGAATGTAAATCGCCTTCATGTTGGCGCGGATGATATTGCCCTGCACGCTGACATGATCGGTGACACAGGCGCCGATTTCAAAGGTCTTGAGCATCAGTTCAAGCTTCTCGCGCATCGCCGCCTTACCGTTGACGGAGGCTGCGAACGGCACCAGTTCGCCATCGACATTCAATGTGTGAATTATATCTTCACTGACGAAACGCAGCGTGCCATCCAAGTCCTGGCTCGCCCAAGCTGTCATCGTCTGTTCAAAAATCTGTTTTGTTCTCACTTCCAGTTGGTTGCCGCCGCCATCCCCCGTCATGGTCACCCCATTTTCACTACACAAAAACAACAACCTTTATTCACACTAGAATCAGACAACGTCCAGAATCAAGAATTTAGCAGGAACCATAATGCATGTGATCTCTGTGACTTGCCTATAGCACTCTCAACCAACATTTGAGCGCACCCAGGTTTCATCGCTGTATGGCCACCGCTTGCCCTATTGCGAACCAAGCCGTCCTGATAACCTTGCCTGTCAAAGTCGGCTCGCGCGGCAATGCGAAGGGACAGTTCAGTGATGCGTGGCACTGAAGCAGCAGTTTGGGCGATATCCGTTTGCAGCGCCTTGATGGCGGCGCCGGCAGCAGCGTCGAGCCGGCCGGATTTTGCAGCCTGGCGCACGCAACTGTGGCCAGACGCCGAGCGCTTCGGCATCCGGCGCGAGACATTCGACCAGGCCTTCAAGGGCCTCACGCCCGACCTTTCCCTGCCCGATCTCATCCGCGCCGCCGTACCGAACAAGAAGCCGCGTGGGCAGGCGGAATTCACGCGCCGCCCGCAAGACTATGTGCGCGAAAAATCTATTCGGCGGCTCGCCGCCACCGGCCGCCGCCTCGCCGTCAAACACAAGGCTACGCTGGCCAAAATCGAAGCACGCTTCGGCGTGCCGGCCGCCGTCGTCCTCGCCATCTGGGGCCGTGAGACGGCCTATGGCGGCTATCGCCTGCGGCATGATGCGATCCGCGCGCTCGCCACCCAGGCCTACGTCGGGCGCCGCCACGAAATGTTCCGCCGCGAGTTGCTGTTCGCGCTGAAGATGCTCGACGATGGTGTCATCAAGCGGCAGCATTTCCGCGCTTCGTGGGCGGGCGCTTTCGGACTGACCCAGTTCATGCCGTCCGAGTACGAGGCGCTCGCCGTAGACCTCGACGGCGATGGCAGAAAGGACGTCTGGTCCGTTGCCGATGCGCTCGCATCGGCGGCCAACCAGTTGAAGCAAAAGGGCTGGCAGTCCGGCCAGAGCTGGGGCTATGAAGTCACAATGCCGCCGAGCGTGACGTGTGCCGAAGACGGACCGCTGCAGGCCAAACCGATCGCGACATGGCAAGCCCGCGGCGTACGTCGCGTCGCCGGGCGCACCTTTGCCAGTCATCACCTTGCGCTCAGCGCGTTCCTCTTCTCACCCGGCGGCGGCATGGGACCCGTGTTCCTCGCGACCGAGAATTTCCTGGTTTTCAAGCGCTACAACACATCCGACCTTTATGCGTTGTTTGTCGGGCATCTGGCGGATCGTATCGCAGGCGGCGGTCGCTTCGTGCGTCGCTGGGGGCGCATCAAGCAACTGCCCGGCAAACAGATCGCTTCCATCCAAAGCATCCTCAAGCGGGAAGGCTTCGCCATCAGCAAGATCGATGGTCGAATCGGCCCCAACACGCGCAGCCAGATCGGTCGCTATCAATTACGTGAAAATCTCGCTGTCGATTGTTGGCCGTCCGCCGCCCTGCTCTCGACGATGCACCGGCGCAACACCACGTCCGGGTTGGTCAGGCAGTAGTCATGTCGGGCCACCCCGCCGGTTCGATCAATTGGAGAAACGACCTTGTTGAGCACGCCCAATCCGGCTATCAACCCGCACGCAACCGAAAACAACGAGATGGATTCGTGCAGTTGATCAGGCCGCTCCATATATCCATGTCCCGGATTTTTCGGAACGCGGCGCGAAGCCCCGACGTCAGCGCAATTGCCGCGGCGCTGATCGTGTTGCTGGGACTATCGACCGGTGCAGTCGCGCAAGGCGGCAGCCTACGCAGCGGCGGCCTCAATCCGTTTCCCAAGGACGACATCTATCGCCTCCACATCGCTGGCGACTGGTTGATGGACGGCCTCAACACCGCTTTGCGCGCGTCGCTTCGCACGCTGCCGCGCGTTCAATTCCACCGCGACAAGATCGAACTGCAGTCGCTGCGCCGCTCGAACTGGGACGCACCGGTCAAGGCCATTCGCGAACGCACGCGAAGCACGGAAATCGACATCGCCGTCGTCATGTTCGGCCTGAGCGAGATCGGCTCGCTCTATACGCCTGGCAAAAGTCGCCAACGTTTCGGCAGCGAAGCCTGGCTCAAGAAGTATGCGCGCCGAATCGACAGCGTCATGAAGGCGCTCAAGGCCGATCGCGGCGCGGTTTACTGGCTCGGTCTGCCGATCGTCCGGCGGCGCGACCAAAGCGAAAGCCTCCAGCTGATCAACACGTTGATGCGCGAACGCGCCTATGCCAACGGCGTAACGTTCATCGACGTTTTCGCACGCTTCCAGGGGGAAAACGGCGGCTTCAATCGCTACGGCCCCGATCTTGATGGCACGATCAAGTTGATGCGCACCAAGGACGGCGTCTACTTCACGTCGACGGGATATGCCAAGATCGCGCATCTCGTGTTGCAAGCGGTCCGGCGCGATCTCAACCGGGTGAAATCCGAACGTGTCGTCACTTTGGCAGGCTCCGAGACCGAACAAAAGACCGTGCGTCGCGCCAAGCTCGCCGCACAAGCGCGCCGCAAGCGGGCAGTCGCAGCCGGCGCCAAGAAGAAACCGGTCGTCCTGCCTCCAGGCGGCCTGCCGGGCGGCACCCGTTTCGGTGGCCAGAAAGCCGACAACGGCAGCTTTGAGTTTACCACCGTCGTCAATAGCAAGCCGGTCAGCATCAAACTTGATTTGCCGCGCCCGGCGCTCTCCGCGGCGATCATTACACTCGTCACGCGTAACCAGTCGAAAGACAAGCTTGCCCGCTTCGGTGACAACGCGGTGCAGATAGCCCCGGGCGGCGTACCGCTGCTCAGCACGGTCACGCCGGCGGATGAAAGCGCATTGGCGCTGCGCGGCCGGCGTCTGTCGCCAACCCAGTCGGTCTTCTTCAAGGTCTGGGGCAAAGGCGAACGCCTCGACCCGAAACCGGGCCGCGCCGATGACTTCCAATGGCCGCGTCCCGAACCGAAGCCGGTCGTCCATGCCCGTGCGAAACCGGTTGCAGCCGAGCAGCCGCGGTTCGACCCGAGCGCCTTGCGCCGACGTCGCCGCGACCCCAATCTACCCCCCTTGCCCGAGCGGAATCCGCTGCGCTAGTACGACTCGCCCCGCCTAGAGCCGCGGGTCAAACCACCTGTGAGAACCGGCACGACCGCCTCCAGGCGGTCATACGAATCATCATAGGTTCGTCGTGAATCAGCCCGGAGCCCGCCTCATGTCGCGACCACCCTATCTGACGAAGTCAAGCTATGTGCGCGGCATCACCTGCCAACGCCTGCTGTGGTTGAGCTGGCACCAGCGGCTGCCCTACGAGGAGCCGCCGCCGGGATCACCCGCCGCCGTCGGTACCGAGATCGGCGAGAAGGCGATGGCGCTTTTCCCCGGCGGCGTGCTGGTTGACCAGGCGCCGTGGGAGCATGACGCCGCCGTCAGCCGCACCCGCGAGCTGATGGCGGACCCCGCGATTCCCGCCATCTTCGAGGCCGCCTACGAGCACGCAGGCGTCCGCATCCGCGCCGATATCATGGAGCGTCTGCCCGATGGCCGCTGGGGTTTGCGCGAGGTCAAGTCCGCATCACGCGTCAAGGCCCGCTACATCGACGATATCTCTGTCCAGGCTTACGTCCTCGAGCAGAGCGGCGTCGACCTCGCCTCGGTCGAACTCGTCCACGTCAACACGAAGTACGTCTTTGCCGGCGGCGACATCGATTGGACCGGTTTCTTTCAACGCAGTGATGTCGCCGAACAGGTCCGCGCCGCGATGCCGGATATCGCCGAGACGATCGACAGTCACCTCGCGACTCTGCACGAGCCAGGTGAACCATCGATCGCGCCGAGCCCGCACTGTCCATCGGATTGCGACTACTGGGATCGCTGCACGGCAGCCAAGCCACGCGACTGGATCTTCAATCTGCCGCGCCTCAGCCAAACCAAGTTCGACGCCCTCGGTGAGGCCGGCGTCGAGCGGATCACCGACATCCCTGCCGATTTCAAACTGACGGATCAGCAGGATCGCATGCGCGACGTCATCGTTGCCGGCCGCCCCTATATATCGCCACGACTGGACGCCGACCTTGCCCCCCTTACCGGCGCCGTCGCCTATCTCGATTTCGAAGCGATGAACCCGGCTCTTCCGATCTACGCCGGCACCCGACCCTATCAGCGCATTCCGTTCCAATGGTCGCTGCACCGCGATGACGGGACCGGCACGCTGTCGCACGACGATTTCCTCGCTGACGCCAATGCCGATCCGCGAGAAGCGTTTGCCGCATCCCTGGTCGATGCGCTGGCGAACGATGGCCAGCAGCCAATCGTCGTCTATTCATCCTACGAAAAGAGTGTCCTGGCCGAGATGGCGGAACTCTTCCCCGCCTACGCCGATGACATCGAACGCATTATCGCGCGCCTCGCCGATCTTTATGTCATCGTGCGCAACAACGTCTATCTCGAAGGCTTTGCCGGTTCCTACTCGATCAAGACGGTCGGCAAGACCCTCGCGCCCGGCTTTTCCTACGACGGCCTCGACCACGTCGCCGACGGCGCGCAGGCCGCCACGGCGTATGAACGCCTCGCCCGCAACAGCGTCGGCGGTGACGCGGCCGCTGAACTGCGCGGCGCGCTACGCGCCTATTGCCGCCTCGACACACTCGCGATGGTCAACGCGCACCACGGCCTGCGCGACCTGGCCGCGCGCGTTCCGGCATAAGTGACTGCGAGCGCCGATCAACAAGTCATGATTTCGACCCTTCACCGAGTCAACGTGATCTGAATATCTGTGGCGAAATTGCCAGTTTGTCCGGAGGCTGTGATGCGCGCGCTTGCCTTTTTTCTCTGCCTTTTGAGTGCCATGACACCGGCATGGTCGCAACAACCAACCGGGCAGAGCAACAGCCAAACCGGCCCCGCTGCGACGGCCGATCCGCGCAAGATCGCCTTCGCCAAATCGCTCAGCGCATTGCGCACACTCTTCAAGCAACGCCGTTATCAACAGGCGATCGTGCCCGGCAAGCGGCTCGTCGAGCAGGCGCGGGAGATCTATGGCGAGCGCAGCCTGCGCTATGCCGGCAGCATCTATAACCTCGGCCTCATCTACAACGGTGCCAAACGCTACGAGGACGCGGCACGCACGTTCGAAAAAGCCTTCATCACCCAGCACCGGCTGCGTTCACCCGCCGACAAGGCCTACAAACGCGTGCTCACCTCACTCGCCGGCATCAACCGGCAACTTGGCCGGCCGCGCGATACCGGGCGTTACTATCTCGCCGCTTTGAAGAAACTGCAGCAGGCCGGCCAGATCAATTCGCCTGCCGCCGTCTACTACTACGCCAAGGCCGGCCAGCTGATGCGCTACATCGCGAAGTTCAGCGAGGCCGAGGACCTGCTGCGCCATGCCCTCGCCGTACGGCGCAAGATCACCAAGCCGGGTCATATCGATCTTGTCGGGCAACTCAATGCACTCGCCGGCCTGCTGCGGGCACGCGGCAAATTTGCCGAGGCCGAGCCGCTCTATACCGAAGCAATCCGTATACATCGCGGCGCCAAGGGCGAGTGGAACGCATCGACCGGTATCCTGCTCGACAACATCGCCGTCATGTACCTGCACATGGGCCAGCCGGAGAAGGCCGAGCCCTATCAAAAGCGCGCGCTCGCAATCATCGAAAAAACGCTTGGGCAGAAGCATCGTTCGACCGGCATCACCTTGGGCAACCTGGCCGAACTGTACCGCAATCTCGGCCAGTTCCGCGAAAGTGAGCGGCTGTTCCTGCGCGCGCTCAATGTCCTTGGCAAAGCGCTGCCACCGAACCACCCCCATATCGGCGTCGTGCTCGACAATCTCGCCGGCCTTTACCGGGAACAGCGCAATAACCGCAAGGCCTATCAAACCTACCGCAAGGCCATCGCGCGCCTGAAGGCCGCCTACGGCCCCGATCATCCCGAGGTCGGCGTCGCGCTCAACAACATCGGTCTCGTGCTCGGTAATCTCAGGCGCAACAAAGAGGCCGAGGCCCGCTTCATCGAAGCCTTTGAACTCGCCCGCAATGCGCACGGCGACGACAGCATCATCCTTGCAACCTCGCTCGCCAATCTGGCCGACATCCGCGTTGTCCTGGGCAAGCTCGATGCCGCCGAAACCGACGCGCGCCGCGCCATCGCGCTGATCCGCAAGACACTGGGGCGCCAGCATCGCAAACTGATCTTCCCGCTGACCCGCCTCGGCGAGATTGAAAAACGCCGCGGCAATATCAGCGCCGCCTTTGAACACTTCGAGGCCGCCGCCAAACTCTACGAAGTCGTCCGCCAGCGCGGTGAGGCCGGCGGCTTCGGCGACAGTGACGCGATTAACAGCCTGATCGAGGCCGCCTTCGACGTGTCCGCCACCGAGGCACGCGAGGCCGACAACCCGTACCTCGTCGCTGCATTCCGGTTCAGTCAGTTGAAGACGCTGACCAGCGCCAGCGATGCTCTCAACAAGCTCGGCGCCCGCCTTGGTGCCGACAACGCCGAATTGCGCACCCTCGCGCGCGAACGCCAGGATGTCGAAACCGCCTGGACCGATGCCGACAAGGCGCTGCTCACCTCCGTCTCGGCAAACCCGAAAACCCGTGACGCCAAGCGTGAAGCCGGCCTGCGTGCCCAAATCCTGGTCTATGCCAAACGGCTCGAAGCACTCGACGAGCGGCTGGGCAAGATCTTCCCGCAATTCGCCGAACTGAGCCGGCCGCGACCGGTCACCGCCGCCGATATCCAGGCGCACCTGGCGGGTGACGAAGTCCTGCTGCAGTATCTCGTCACCAGGCGCTACATTTATGGATGGGCGATATCGAAGCGCGGCATCGACTGGCGCCGCATCGATCTCTCGCGACGCGACTTGCGCCGCGCCGTGCACGCGCTGCGCTGCGGCCTCGATCCCACCGAGTGGATCGGCGAAACCAAGCCGGCGCGCTGTATCGACTTGATCGGTCGCTTCGTCGAGGGCCCGCAGCTGCCGTTCTCGACACGTCACGCGCACCTGCTCTACGAAAAGCTGATCAAGCCGTTCGATGCGCTTCTCGCCGGACGCAAGCTGCTGATTGTCGGCTCCGACGCGCTGGCCCGCCTGCCGCTGCATCTACTGCTCACCGCGCCGGTTGCCGATGATGCCAACGAAACGCTGCGCGACGCGCCATGGCTGGTCCGGCGGCACGCCATTACCGACTATCCATCGGTCTCGAGCTTCGTGATCCTGCGCCGCGAACGCACCAGCGCCGCCCTGCAATCGGCTGCAGCGCAGCAAACCAGACGCCCCTACTTCGCGGTCGCCAACCCATTGCTGGTCGGTGCCGACGGCACCAACCGTTCGGCCTTCGCGGTCAAGGGCTGTCCGCCCGCAAACACCCGGCCGGCGGCCGAACAGGTGGCCACCGCCGTCGGCTCGCTGAAGACGTACTTTCGCGGCGGCAAGCCCGATATCAAGCTCCTGCGCCGGCTCGAGCCATTGCCCGAAACCGCTGCGGAAGTCTGTGCCGTCGCGCGTGACCTCGGCGTACCGCTCAACGGCCTGCTGCTTGGCGAGGCTGCAACCGAAACCGCCATCCGCAAGATGGATAAAGATGGCAACGGTCTCGAACGCTACCGGGTTATTCATTTCGCAACGCATGGCCTTGTCAGCGGTGAAGTCAGTGGCTTTGTCGAACCGGCACTCGTCCTGTCACCGCCGGCCGCTGCCACACCGCAAGACAACGGCCTCCTGACCGCCTCGGAAGTTGCCGAACTCAAGCTCGATGCCGAGTGGGTGATCCTGTCCGCCTGCAACACCGCTGCCGGTACCGGTTACGGTACCGGTGCGCTGTCGGGTCTTGCCCGCTCCTTCTTCTATGCCGGCGCCCGATCGCTTCTCGTATCGCACTGGCCGGTGCGTTCCGATGCTGCCGTGGCGCTGACCACGCGGGCCATCGCGACGTTGAAGACCAGCCCGTCGACGGGGCGCAGCGTCGCTATGCGACAGGCGATGCTGAGCGTGATCTCCGACCCTGCGATCAAGGGGGCGGCCCACCCGCAGGTGTGGGCACCGTTCGTGGTCGTCGGTGAAGGCGCCGCTGCGGGCAAACGCTGAGGTCTACCCACAAACGCTAAGGTTTAGACCCAACTTGGTCATATTTTCCGCCCGCTGCATGTGGGACTCCATGAAACCGCGCCGAGCGCTAGCCAATGGAGACCATGTATGGGACTTGTCGATGCCATTCGCGGACTGATGCGCTCGCCCGCCTTCAAGTTCGTCGTCATCATCATTCTCATTCTGGCCCTCGCAATCCCGCTGCTCTTCGTCTACCTGATGGTCAAGGAACGCGCGCAGTACGCCGCGTCCGCGAAAGCCGAAATCGGTCGCGCCTGGGGCGGCGAGCAGAGCCTCCGTGGACCGTTCATCATGGTACCAACGGTGCGCGAACGAAGCGTGCGTGTGCGCAACGAAACACGCACCGAGAAAATCCGCGAGTTCGCGATCTTCCTGCCCGAAAAACTCAACATCAAGCCGGTCGCGCGCACCGAGTTGCGCCGCCGCGGCATCTTCGAAGTTCCCGTCTATCGCAGCGAGATCGCCTTCACCGGCCACTTCGTGCCGCCGGCAATGCGCAAGGTTGCCCGGCCCGGTACGGAGTTTTTGTGGTCGGAAGCGGTCCTGGCGCTGCTCATCTCGGACGTGCGCGGCATCAAGAAAACCGCCGAGATCAAGCTTGGTGATACAGCCGCCGTCAAATTTCGCTCAGGCCTCGGCCTCGAGACCGGCAGTCGCGGCCGGCCGCTTGGTGCGATCCACGTGCCAATCGAAGAAAGTGCTGCCAAGCAAGGCTTCACCTACGCCTTCAAACTCGACCTCAACGGCTCGAGCGCGCTCAACTTCGTCCCGGCGGGCGGCGAAACCGAAGTCACCGCCCAGTCCGACTGGCCACACCCGAGTTTTCAGGGCAACTTCCTGCCCGACAGCCGCACCATCACCGACAAGGGCTTCGAAGCAACCTGGAAGATCCCGCGCCTCGCCCGCGGCCAGAGCCAGACGTTGCACGTGCGCAACCCGGCCGGACTGATGGGCACGACCGAGTTCGGCGTCAACTTCTTCCAGCCGGTCAAATTCTACTCGCTCGCCGAGCGCGCCCTCAAGTATGCGCAGGGGTTTCTCGCGATCGTGTTCTTCGCCGTGTTCGTCCTCGAGATGCAGGCCCGTCGCCGCGTCCACTGGATCCAATATCTCTTCGTCGGCCTCGCGCTGGTAATCTTCTATCTGGTGCTGATCGGCACCGCCGAGCACATCGGATTCGAGGCGGGCTATTTTGCGGCCTCCGCGGCGACCAGTCTGCTCGTTGGCACGTACATCGGTACGGTGACCAGGTCGTTCAGCCGTGGCGCGCAGATCCTCGCCGTGATCGCGATCATCTACGCGTTGCTCTATCTGCTTTTGCGCGTCGAGGACTATGCCCTGCTGATCGGCTCCATCGCAGCGTTCGTGATGCTGGCAGCCGTGATGTTCGCGACCCGCGACATCGACTGGTCAGGCAAGCAGACGCCGGTCGAAGAGGAGCCGGCAATGGGCGATCGTTAAAGCGTACGCAACAGGGTTCGAAGTTACTTCTTGATCAGCTTGTCGGCGCGGCGGCAGATATCCGCGGCGGCCGGCCCGGCCTTTTCCTGGCCTGAAATGACGGTCGCGAAGCGCGCCTTGTTCTTTGCGCTCAGCGCATCGAACAGCGCCCAGCAACTGACCGGTCCCTCGGTCCGGAAGCGTTCGGCCCGTTTCATCGCACCGCCATCCGTCGCACTGCCGCACAGTTTGGGCGCCAGCGACTTCGTCACCAGGTCCGTAACGACCGAGCGGTGCGGGCAGGCCAGCCCCCGCCAGGCATTGCCGGACAATGGATTCGCCACAGCGAATCCGACTGCAGAGGCGTGTGCCATGGGCGACATACTCGGATTGTTGAAATACGAGAATCCGAACGCCCCAATCAGCGCCAGCACAACGATAACGATTACGTTCCGAATGAACTTCATGCCATCTACTCCAATCCCTCAACGACAGGCCGCCGGCTCCGCCACCGTCACATATCCGGTTTTCCAGTGTCGACAAACGCCTATCACGCAATCGTGGCCGCTTTTGACCGATGACCACCCGCCGTTAACTCGAATGACAATCTCTTTTCCTGTAAACTCACAGGGCAGGCGCGCGAATCAACTCAATTCGGGTAGAGTCCGATGGTCGGGTCACACCAGCCGGGTAAAACGAGGCCACATTGCCAAAACCATCCGATCGCACGCCTTCTCAAGAGGTCACGAGCACATCTCGCGTCACCGGCCGCTTAACCCTGTTCGCTGCCGCGTCCGCGACACTCATGACGGCAGTGCTACCTGTGGCCGCTGTTGCCGGCAAGCTCGATATGAAGCCGCCGGAGATCCTGTTTATCGGCGACTCCCACCTGTCGTTCGGTGCCGGCAAAGTGTTCCGCGAATTTTTTCGTGACTTCGAGAAGCAGTGCTCACCCTATGAGCGCTGGAACGGCCAGGCGCGTGCCGTCGCCATGCGCCGCTTCGGCTTGATGGGCGTCAAGTCCACGTCGCCACACAACTGGGTACACACCAAGCGCTCGCTCAAGAAGATGGTCTGCGAGCCTGATCCGAAATGGCCCGTCAATGCACGCCTTTATGGGTTCAAGCACCGCACGGATGGCACCTACGTCCAGCTAGGCCAGGACCGCAGCTTCCCGTTCTGCAAACCAGGCAAGACCGCACTCGAAGCCGTGTTCGAATGGTCCAAACCGCGCCTGCTCGTGCTCTACTTCATGGGCAATACGATCGGTCGCTGGGCCAACTCGCCGCGATCGGCACGCAGCGACGTGATGCGTCTGATGAAGCAGATCCCCAAGACCACCGGCTGCATGTTCATGACAACCTCTCCGGTTTACCTCAAGAGCCACAACAAGCGCCGCGTCAAGGCACAAACCAACATTGCGGCGGCTTTCGCCAAGCTCGGCAGCCGCTGTCAGTTCGTGCCCATGCTCACGCCGGAAACGATTTCAGCCATCGAAGGCAGGGCGGGGTATTTCCGCCGCCACAAGAATGGTCGCGTCAAGGACCCCTATCATCCCGGCATCGCCGCGTCGCGTCATCTCCTGCGGATCCAGCGTAAGCCGATCTGCCAAGCCGTCTTCGACGCCGTGCGTCCGGATCTGCTCGCAACGATTCGCTGAGATTGTTGGCGGCCGGTTGCAGGGGGCTCGCTTCTCGCCCAAAGCACGCGGCAAGCGGGCCGGCCACGTCGTGGCCGCCAAGTTCTCCACAATGTTCGGAGAAGGTGATGGTGGGCGATACTAGGATCGAACTAGTGACCCCCTCGATGTCAACGAGGTGCTCTACCGCTGAGCTAATCGCCCACGCGTTACATTGCGTGGCGGCGTTGGCATCCAACACCGCGGAGGCATCGTATAGGGGACAATGGGTCCCGCTGGCAAGTAGCACGACATGAATTTCTTGGAACGTTGAGCCGTTCGAACCAAGACGACGGCAAATCAGTACTCAGACGACGGGCGCCGAAGGCGGCGACACGCGTGCCGGTAGTTGCTCGGGGCCTAGACCCAGGCTCAATTGTCAGAGAGCAGTCCGTCAATTTCACTGACCAGTTCCTTGAGATGGAACGGCTTTGACAGCACCCGCGCGTCATTCGGCGCCGCATCCGTGTTCAAGGTGACGGCCGCAAATCCAGTTATGAACACAATTTTCAACGTTGGATCGAGTTCGCTGGCCTTGCGCGCGAGTTCGATACCATCCATTTCCGGCATGACGATATCGGTCAGCAACAGCGAGAAGGGTTCTTCCTGCAGGCGCTCGTAGGCTTCGCTTCCGTTGGCGAAGGCGGAGACTTCATAGCCGGCGTTGATCAGCGCACGTTCGAGAAACCCTCGCATGGAATCTTCGTCTTCAGCCAATAGGATACGCCGGATCGGCAGGCTCGAGGGCTTAGCAGTCATGAAGCATCCAGTCCGTCTGTTCGGATCAACCGATAAGTCTTAAAATGAACGACAGTGAGTCTGACTCGATTTTGGTAAATGAGATGTGAATGCGTCGCAGTTTTTACTCTGCCGTCGAACAGGCGTCGTTGGAACCGGAGCGGTGGCGGGTGTCTCGCAATAACGAATGTCTGATTGATCTTCCTTCGCGCTTGCAACACGATCCTAGCAATCGCACAGTTCACGTGTCAGAACGAAGCTGAGAGTAGCGGCATGGTTGACGCAAGCGAGAAAATGCAGACATTCGGTGGCCACATCTGGCACCGATCATTAGTTACGCTCCCGCGCTCTGCGGCATACCCCCGGCCCAATCGTTGATCATCACGCCATTCACCAGAAAGTCGGGCACCTGCAATCCATGCCATTGAACGAACGCTCCGCTATCAAGGCTGAACTGAACCCGTCGTTCGTCGTGCACGAACCGGCGCAGCAGACGTCGCCTTTGGTGTTTTGTTCGCCGCACTCGGGCCGCATCTATCCCCGCATTCTGCTAGACACCACGTGTCTCGATCCGCTCAGCCTGCGTAAATCCGAAGATTGCTACGTCGATGATCTGTTCGACAGCGCGATGTCTGCCGGCGCACCACTCATCGAGGCACGGTTTCCACGCGCTTACCTCGACGTTAACCGCGAGCCGTTCGAACTCGACCCCGAATTGTTCGACGAGCCCTTGCCGAACTTCGCCAATGCCCAGACCATGCGGGTCATCGGCGGTCTCGGCACGATCCCGCGCGTCGTCTCGGAATCTGAAGAAATCTACGATTCGCCACTGTCTCTGGCTGTTGCGATGGAGCGGATCGAGCAGCTTTATCGACCGTTCCACCAAGCCCTCGATGATCTCCTGCAGATCACCCGCGAGCGGTTCGGCTATGCGGTATTGGTCGATTGCCACTCGATGCCGTCGGCATCCGTGACATTTCCCGCATCTGCGCGTCCTGAATTCATTCTCGGCGATCGGTTTGGCGGTTCGTGCGATTTTCGCGTCACGCGCAGCGCCCGAGAGGCGATTTCGAACCTAAAATATCAGGTGCAGCTCAACCGGCCCTACGCTGGCGGCTTCATCACCGAGCATTACGGCCGCCCCGCCGAAAACCTGCATGCCATCCAGATCGAAATTAACCGCGGTCTTTATCTCAATGAACGCACGCTCAAGCGCAGCCGTCGCTTCGCTGCCTTCAAGGATGATGTCACGGCCCTGGTCTTCGATCTGACCGCACGTATTCCAGCCGCGCTCGAAGGCCGCCTGGCCGCCGAGTAAGTTCGTCTGCCTCATTTCCCAAAAAAAAAGAGCCGCCCCGAAAGGCGGCCCGAAGTCTAGGGAGGAAACGCCCAAGAAGGGCTACGTCGTCGACGATGTCGTCGATTACGTTCCATCAAGATAGGCATGCTTGAACCATTTCGCAACTGCAAAAAACGCAATGCTGCTCTGCACCCGTTCGCGAACTAAAAATCAGAATCTGCCTATTGATTGGACGATTTGATCACGTTGCGCTGCAACAATTCGTAACTTGGCCGCGGCCCAACCAAAAAAGAAGCCGTCCCGGGTGGGACGGCTTTAAGTCTAGGGAGGAAAAGCCCGATCCGGGCTGGGCGACGACAACCTGGGTCGCCGCTTAACCATAAACGTGGGAGCAGTTCGGGAAAATTCAATCGGCTTCAAGGGCACAAGGCGCATCAATTAAGATTGAGCGTCACTTTACTGCGCTTGTTCAAAAAAGAGGCCGTTCAACAAAGAACGGCCCAAGTCTAGGGAGGAAACGCCCAAGGTGGGCTCCGGTAAGCAAATGGCCGCTTGCCGGTGTCACTATATGCCGGCGATTCGCCTTGCGCCTCAATAATGGCGAATGCAAAACTGTCAATAACAATGTCGAATTTAACCCACAGGCTGCAAAGTGTGACAATTACAACCCAACTTATTCCACTGTTGTGGATAACTCACTTTTTCGAAATCGTCAACAAACCGGAAGCAGCACACGAAAATGACCAGCGACGCGATATCTCACTCCGAACTCGTGTCCCTTGCCCATCAACTTGGCGACAGGTCAGCCGAGATCATTCTGCCCTTCTTTCGTCAGGACCTCGCCGTCGATGTCAAAGGCGGCCAAGACGCGGCATTTGACCCCGTCACTGAAGGTGATCGCGCCGCGGAATCAGGTATCCGAACACTGATCGAAGCGACCTATCCAAGCCATGCCATTCTTGGCGAGGAGCACGGTACCAAACAGGTCGCTTCCCCCTATCGCTGGGTCATCGACCCGATCGACGGCACCCGTGCCTTTATACTCGGACTACCGACATGGGGGACATTGATCGGTGTGGAAATCAATGAGCGACCGACAATCGGCCTGATGAACCAACCATTCACCGGCGATCGTTTCTGGACGGACGGAAACGCATCGTTTTTCCGCGACCGCGAGGGTCGCGTCCGCGAGCTTAAAACCCGCGAGTCCGTCACCCTTCGCGACGCGCAGATGGCGACCACCAACTCGGCCTTGTTTGAAGCCGGCAGCGAGTCAGCCGTATACGCAGCCTTTTCAACGAGCGTCCGCGCCTGCCGGCTCGGGACCGATTGCTGGGGTTACGCGCTGTTAGCTGCCGGTCTCATCGACATCGTTGTCGAAACCGGCCTCAAGCCCTACGACATCGTTGCCTTGATCCCGATCATCGAGAATGCCGGCGGTGTCGTCACGAGTTGGGACGGCGGCACGGCGCGCCACGGCGGCCAGGTATTGGCGGCTGCCAACCCCGCCTTGCACGCCGAAGCGCTCAACCTCATTGCCAAGGTTGCATCCGAAAGCCCCGCTGCGTGATCGCCGAACAGCAGTGCGATATCCGACATGGGCGCCTCTCAAAGGCTTGGCACCGCCTGCCGGACGGTTCAGGATGAGCTCTCAATCGAAGGAGTGTGTCATGGCCGTCGCAACCGAACCTACAGCCCTTGATGAGTGGTACCAACGTGCGCAGGCCGTCCTGCCGGCCGGGACATTCGGGAATTTCGCCGGCCAGACCGTGGTGCGCGAGGGTCGCGCAGGCCGCGTCTGGGATGAGGCTGGCAACGAATACGTTGACTTCCTGATCGGCTCGGGCCCGATGCTCGTCGGGCATTGCCATCCCGAGGTTAACGCCGTCGTCAAGGAGCAGCTGGAACGTGGCACGACCTTCTTTGCCAACAACGCGCAAGGCATCCAGCTTGCCGAAGTGATCTGCGACGCGGTCGCCTGTGCCGACAAGGTGCGCTTCGCCTCGTCCGGCACCGAGGCCGACATGTTTGCCATGCGCCTCGCACGCGCCTTCCGCGGGCGTGAAAAAATCCTGAAGTTCGAGGGCGGTTACCACGGCATGAGCGATCATGCCCTGATGAGCCTCGCACCGCGCCGCCTCGCCAATTTCCCCAATCCGGTGTCCGACAGCGCCGGCATCACCGAGAGCGTCCGCGACACCATGCTGGTCGCGCCGTTCAACGATATCGACGCCGCCGTCAAGATGATCAGCGAGAACGCCGATCAACTCGCCGGCGTCATCGTCGAACCGCTGCAGCGCTTGATGCCGCCGCAGCCGGGCTTCCTCGAAGCCTTGCGCGAGGCGACCGCCAAGCACGGTATCCCGCTGATATTCGATGAAGTCGTCACCGGTTTCCGCCTCGCCTACGGGGGCGCGCAGGAGGCCTACGGCGTCGTCCCGGACCTGTGCACGCTCGGCAAGGCGATCGGCGGTGGCTTCCCGCTCTCGGCCATTGCCGGGCGCGACGATATCATGGCGCATTTCGACAAGGCGCGCGTCGGCGACGACGATTTCATGATGCAGATTGGCACCTTGAGCGGCAATCCCGTCGCCGCGGCAGCGGGCCTCAAGACGCTCGAAATCCTGCGCCGTCCAGGCGCCTATGAGGGCGCGGCCGCCACCGGCAATACGATCATGGCGGCGATAACGGAGCATTTCGGCACGACCGGCATCCCGTTCCAGGTTGTCGGCCATTGGTCGATGTTCGACATCGTCTTCACCGGCCAGCCGGTCCATGATTATCGCGCCGTGTTTCACGCCGACAAGGCGCGTCTCGACCGCTTCAACGCGTTGCTGCGCGAAAAGGGCATTCTGAAGTCCGACAACAAGTTCTACATTTCCCACGCCCACGATGAAGCCGATGTCGCCCAGACCGTCGCTGCCATCCAATACGCAGCGGAAGTCATGGGCCGCGAAGCCTAGACGCCTTTTCACCAGCCCTCGTCGCGCGCGAAATCGGCGACTGCCGACAATACTGAAAGATGCATATGCGCGCTTCGGGGCTCTCACCACAGCTTGTCGGCATCCTCGCCATGTCGGCAGCCGGTTTCGTGTTTTCGTGTCATGACGCCATCACGAAATTTCTCGCGCCGCACTACCCGCTCGGCGAAATCATCTTCTTTCGCCAGCTCACCTCGACAATCATCCTGACGATCTATGTCCAATTCACAACCGGCCTGGGCGCCTATCGCGTCTCGAATGTGTCGGGCCAACTCGTGCGCGCCGTACTGTTTGCGTTGTCGACAACGCTGATCGCAACGTCCGTCATGGTTCTGCCGCTCGCAACCGCCCTCGCCATCGTGTTCGCAAGCCCGTTGCTGGTCGCAGCGCTCTCCGCCACCGCTCTCGGCGAGCCGGTCGGACCGCGTCGCTGGGCTGCGATCATCGCCGGCTTCATCGGCGTACTCGTGATTATTCGCCCGGGCAATGCCTCGTTCAGCTGGCTGCTTCTCATTCCGGTCGCCGCGGCCAGTGCGAGCGCCCTGCGCGATATCGTGACCCGCATCCTCCATCGCACCGACAACACCAATTCCATTCTGTTCTGGTCGAACATCGCGATCATGCTGGCAACGCTCGCCTCGTTGCCGTTTGGCTGGAAAGAGATCGCACCTGTTCATATCGGGATCATCGTGCTCGCCGGCGGGCTCAATCTGCTCGCACACTTTCTCACGATCACGGCGCTGCGCCTTGGCGATGCAGCACTCGTCACGCCGTTCCGCTACACATCGCTGGTGTGGGCCGCGGTGCTCGGCTACATCATCTGGAACCACATTCCGGACCAGTACACGGTCCTCGGTGCCGCCATTATCGTCGCCGCCGGCATCTACCTGGTCATTCGCGAGTCACAGGTGAAGGCAGCCGCAGCCAAGAACGCAGCGGGATAAAACCAGTTCAGATGTCAGCAACGGCCTCCTCGACAGGCCGGCTTGGGCGCGTTCACTGCGGCGCGAAGGCAGCCATCGTATAGTCGGCCAACGAGATCAGCGAAATGATGGTCGCGGCCAACAGCACCATGAATGTTGTCTCGAAACCCAGGAACGTTTGCGAAACGTATCCGAGCGCAACGAGCACGACGGTAATCTGCGCGACACCATGCACGCCGGTCTTGACCTTGCCGCTATAGCGAACGCCGATATCGATGCCGCGCTGCCGCGCCAGCGTGCGCACATACGGCACGCCAAGGTCACGGGCGTAGATCACGAACAGCATCCACGGTGCCATCCAGCCCTGCTTGACGAAGGCGAGGAACACCGAGACGTGGTAAATCACATCGCACACCGGGTCGATCAGCCGTCCAATCTCGGATTCCTGACGCAGGGCACGGGCCAGGTAGCCGTCGAAAAAGTCGGTCAGTTCGGCGATCACCATCAGAATCAGGGCCAGGCCGAGTGCCGGCACCGACCCGCTCAGCACCAGCCACACCACGACCGGTGCCAACGCCAGCCGTAACAGGCTCAAGGCATTTGGTAGTGTCACCCAGCGCGAAGAGACATCCGCGACGGTCTGCTCTTGATCGTCATGCAAGACCAAGCACTTGCCTCCCGTTCCCTCTGCTCGCGCCGCATCTGGCGACGCCGTACCCGTTGATCATGATTGCACCGCCGAATTCTGGCGCAACGCTTCTGTGACGCCTTGCACATAATCAACGATCGACCACAGCGTAATGGCGGTCGCGATGTACAATAGCGCATTGATGGCAAAAGACATATCGTTCGAAACGCTACCGCCGCCAATGGCATAGAGCAAGACCGCGACAAACTGCGCGATCCCTTGCACTGCCGCCTTGACCTTACCGCTCGATCGCGCCGCCAGCGTGATCCGTGCGCGTTGAGCCAGAAGCCGGACTTCGGATATCCCGAGATCACGCGCCGCCATGATCAGCAGCATCCACAGCGGCATCCAACCGTTCGCCACCAAAGCCACAAAAACGCTGATCCGATAGAGACTGTCAGCCATCGGATCAAGCACTTTGCCCGAAGACGAGACCCATCCCATCCGCCGCGCCAGATAGCCGTCCAGCCAGTCCGACACTTCGCACAGCACCATCAGCGCCAGAGCCACCCAGAGGTAGTGGCTTTGCCCTTCAGCGGAGCCCGCATGCACCAGCCAGATCACCGGCAGGACGGCGACGATGCGTGTCACGGTGATCAGGTTCGGCCAAGTGAAAATTGTATCGGTCAAGGCAATCAGGCCCTTATCGAACAAGCGTGAGAAAGGTTTGACCAGCAACGGACAGACCTTGCAAGCAAAGCACCCTCGAATGCAAGGGGCTCTTGCGGTGCAGCACGCACACGATCGCGTTAGAGCGCCGGGCGCGCGCGGGGGGTGCGGTCAGCCAATTTCCATGGATCTTTGATAGCAATCTGCGCGCGGCTCTATTTCGCGACAATCCGGGCTGTGCCGCTCTTGCCGTCATCCGCCCGCCACCAGATCGTGCCCTGGCGCACTTTCAGGCGCATGCAGTGCGTTTCGCGATCGAGCCACACCCGCCACTTCTGGCAGAGCTTGCCTTTCTCGACCCACCAGCGGCCCTTGTCGACCGACGCACCGAGGAAGAAGGATAGAGCGCCGGCTTCTCCGCGCATGCGCCCATTGCCATTGTAAACAATCGGTACCACTGCACCGACGCTGGTGCGCAACAGGACTTTGCGGTCGCTGATCAGCTGGCGGACGCGATCGTTCGCCGATATCCGAGGCCTGCGAACGGACGCCGTCCGGCGTCGCGACGGCGATGTCGCGGCAGCTTTGACCACGGGCTGTGGCCTGGCGACGGCTGCAATGCGTTGCACGCGGCGCGGTTGGCGTTTGGTCGGCGGCGGCGCGATAGCGGCGATTGAACCACGTCGCACGGCGCTCGCACCGAGCGATTTGCGATGGCTTTTCAAATTCGGTCTGCCGGTCGGTGGCACCGTTCCCGCGGCTCCCGGTCGCCCGGAGGATCGTGCAAAATGCCACGCCGTCTCGGCGATGGCCGGGCGCCGGTCGTGGCGCACCATCAAGACCGGCTCGCCACTGCAGTAGCGGTCCTGAAAGGTCTGCGCAAGCAGGGCAATACTGGCACGGTAGGCGTCGGAGTGCGGCGCCCAGCGCCGTGCCAGTTCGCCGAAGGTGATCGGTCGGTCGAACTGCCTGTGCCAGTCTGCCAGCACCTTCCACGCCTGCACCTTGCGTGTGCGCTCGGCGACCGGTGCGGGCACCGCAACGCCAGCGTAGTGCAGAACATGCTCGAGATGCGCGCGCACGCCATGTGCGATCGAGCCGAAGGTTTCGCCGGGCCGGCCATCGCCGACGGCACCGATACCCGCAAAATTGTTGTGTTCCGCCGCCACGTCACCAGGCCTGCCGTCAGGCCGGCGAAACGTCAGGTTGGCGGTTTCGACCAGCATCTGGAAAAAGCCGATGTCCCAGCGCACACCAAGCTTGGCGCCGTAACGCTCGTAGTGCTCGGCAATCCTGAGAAACCGTGGCTCAAGCTCGGGATTTCGTGCGCGCAGGAAGCGGGTCAGTCTTTGCGGCGTGACACAGGCGGGCACGGTATTGCGCGCGCTGAGGCGAACCTCCGGCAAGCCGACCCGGGGCGCCGCATGACTGGCCGACAAGTCGCCGGTCAACGCGATGCAACCCGCCACAATGGCCAACTGTACTCGACTGCCGCGTATCCCACGCATGCGAACCAAACTCCAAGCGGTACCGCGGGCTTATCGATACCGCCGCATCGCAGACCCGGCGGATGCCGGTTTTCCCCGTTGTATGCGAGTATCGTAAGAAGATGAATGTGAACTTAAAAACCGTCTTCATGACGGCGAAATCAAGGCGTGGAACAGATGTTCCGAGACGGCGACTATGCGCCGGCCGCGACCAATCGAGGCGGCTCCGGACGAATGGCTTTGCCGCAGCAGGCAACATATCCGGGATGTGTTGGCCGCACACAGGTTCCAATTCGGCTGCCGAAGCAGTAGATTGCGGGCCAAATCAAGCTTTCAGAGTCGGTGAAAGGCCCACCGGTCCACAGGAGACAACGCGTGAACGACTTTATCCATAGCTCGCACTGGGGCGCCTTCGAGAGCGTCGTCAAGGACGGACGGCTGGTTGATGTCCGCCCGTTCGACCGCGATACGGCGCCATCGCCGATCCTCAAGGCGATCGCGCCGGCGGTTCACCACGAGTTGCGTGTCAAACGCCCCAGCATCCGCGAAGGCTGGCTGAAATCACGCGATCGCAACCGCGGCGGTGACCGCTTCGTCGAAGTCCCCTGGGACGAAGCCTTGGATATGCTTGCCGGGGAACTGCAGCGGATCAAGGCGGAGCACGGCAACGAGGCGATCTTCGCCGGCTCCTACGGCTGGTCCAGTGCCGGCCGTTTCCACCACGCCAAAACCCAGTTGCAGCGCTTCATGAACTGCTTTGGCGGCTACACCGGCCAGAAGCACAACTATTCGCTGGCAGCCGGGCTCGCCATCCTGCCCCACATCGTTGGCGATGTCGCACCGCTGCGCCAGCCGACATCCTGGGATGCGATCGCGGACGCGACCGAATTGTTCATCGCCTTCGGCGGCGTTGGCACGCGCAATGCCCAGGTCGAGCCAGGCGGCATGGGCGAGCACTCCGCGCTGCCCTGGCTGCAACGCCTCACCGAGAAGGGCATCAAGCTGATCAGCGTCACGCCGCTGAGGAATGACACACCCGGCTTCATGGACGCCGAGTGGTGGGCGCCGCGCCCCAACACCGACGTTGCCCTGATGATGGGCCTCGCCCACACCCTTGTCGTCGAAAACCTCGCCAAGCGTGACTTCCTCGAGCGCTACACCGTCGGCTTCGAAATCTTCGAAAAGTATTTGCTCGGCAAGTCCGACGGGACGCCGAAAAGCGCCGAGTGGGCTGCCGGCATTTGCGAGCTCGATGCTGACAAGATCCGTCAACTCGCCCGTGAAATGGCCGCCAAACGCACGATGATCGCAACGGCCTACGGTCTGCAGCGCTCGGATCATGGCGAGCAGGCCTTCTGGATGACGGCGGTTCTCGCCGCCATCGTCGGTCAGGTCGGCCTGCCGGGCGGCGGCTTCAGCTTCGGCTATGGCAGCATGCACGGCCAGGGCAACCCGCTGATGCAGGCGCTGCCGGTGTCGCACTCCACTGGCAAAAACCCGACCGGCAGCTTCATCCCCGTCGCCCGCGTCACCGATCTGCTCGAGAAGGCAGGCGAGGAATATGATTTTGACGGTGAACGGCGGCGCTACCCGGACACCAAGCTGGTCTACTGGTGCGGTGGCAATCCGTTCCACCACCACCAGGACCTCAACCGGCTGCTGCAGGCGTGGCGACGCCCCGACACGGTCGTCGTCAACGAACCGTGGTGGACGCCGACAGCCAAGCTCGCCGACATCGTTCTGCCGGCGACCACGACGCTCGAGCGCAACGACATCGGCGCCTCCTCGCGTGACCGCTTCATCATGGCCATGAAGCAGGCCGTCCCGCCGCAGGGCGAGGCGCGCAACGACTTCGACATTTTCGGCGGCCTCGCCGAACGCACCGGCGTGGCGAAAGCCTTCGGCTACGACATGGATGAGATGACCTGGCTGCGCAAGCTCTACGACGAAGCCTGCACCAAGATCGCCGACACCGGGCTCAACGTGCCCGACTTCGACACGTTTTGGGAGGAAGGCTACATCGAAACGCCGATGCCGACCAAGCTCTACAATGTCTACACCGACTTCCGCGCCGACCCGGCGGCCAACAAGCTGCCGACGCCGTCCGGCAAGATCGAGATCTTTTCGCAACGGATCGACAGTTTCGGCTACGACGATTGCGCCGGCCACCCGACCTGGTACGAACCGGTCGAGTGGCTCGGCAGCCGCGATGCCGAACGCTGGCCGCTGCATCTCATTTCCAACCAGCCCGCACACAAGCTGCATTCGCAGATGGATTTTTCGGGTCCCAGCCTGTCCGCCAAGGTGCGCGGCCACGAGATCGCGGCGCTGTCGCATAGCGAAGCGGACAAGCGCGACATCGAGGATGGCGACATGCTGCGCGTCTTCAACGATCGCGGCTCGACGCTTGCCGTCGCCCGCGTGTCGGAGGATGTCCGTGACGGTGTCGTGATGCTGCCAACCGGCGCCTGGTACGATCCCTCCGAAGCCGCCGGCGCCGGCGGCATGGAAAAGCACAGCAATCCCAACGTGCTGACGGTCGACAAAGGCACCTCGAAGCTTGGCCAGGGCCCGATCGCGCATACGACACTCGTCGAGGTCGAGGTCTACGACGGCGAGGTGCCCGCAGTAACGGCGTTTACCTTACCCGAGATCGTACCGCTGGACTGACCACAGGCGGCAGTTTCGTCGCCACCTCACCGACCAGTTCGTTAAGCAAATCTGAACGCGGATTGGTCTGTGCCTTGCATCATCATTGGGCAGAACCGGCTCAATATCACCGCAAGGCAGAAGACATGACGGCAGGCAGCACCCCGGTAGCGCAACGACGCGGCGAGGTCGTTTTGATCGTCGCAGGCGGCGACCTCGCCGCGCGGGCTGTCAAACACCTTGCCGCCCGCTTTCCGGGACTGGTCGTCCTGCAGGAAGAGCCCGAGACCAAGTGGCAGATCATCCGCCGTCGCGCCCGGCTGCTCGGCCCGCTCAACGCCGCCGGCCAGGTCGCCGCCGGATTGGCGTTCCGTCTGGTTGCCCGTTTCAATATGGAACGGGCCCGGCAAGTCGGCGCGGATGACCCGACTGAAACCGCCGCCCGCGACGTCCGCGTCATCCCGGTCGGCAATGTCAATTCGGCGCGCTGCCGCCGTGCTTTGCAGCTCCTCGCACCGCGCGTCGTCGCAGTCTATGGCACCCGCATCATCTCACAGCGCACGCTCAACGCCATCGATGCGCCGTTCATTAACTATCACGCCGGCATCAACCCCAAGTACCGTGGCCAGCATCCTGCCTACTGGGCCCGGGTCGAAGGTGATGATGCCAATGCCGGCGTCACCGTACATCTCGTCGACAAAGGCGTCGACACGGGCGATGTCATCTATCAGGCGCCCGTTGAATTCGCCGCCAGCGACACCATCGCGACCTACCAGTACGTACAGCTCGCCACCGGCATGGCACTGCTGGCGCGCGCGCTCAAAGATGCCCTCGAAGGCCGCCTCAGGACGCAACGTGTGCACATGACCTCGAAGCTCTGGTTCCCGCCGACCATCTGGCAGTACCTATGGAACGGCACCGTCAAGGGCGTTTGGTAGGCCAACGGCGCATCAGGCGAGAGCGCATCAGGTCGTCGCCTTGCGCGTCGCCATGTCCAGCTCCGTTGCAAACGGCAGATCGATATTGCCGCGGCGCGCGTGCTGATCCGCGATATCCCCGATACGCTGGCGCAACTTGGCAAGGCCGACCTTCTCGACCAGCGGCTGCATCATCGAGCGCGACATGAAGTAGTTGACCAGGTCATCGCTTGACGTCGGCTTCAGCCAGACGCTGCGCACACGCTCGACCTGATCGAAGTCGTCCAGTGCTGCCAGCAGCGCCTGCGTGTCCCGCGCACGATAGTCGCGATTGTAGGACTCGTCGTTGTCCTCCAGATAGCTTTCAACCTCCGACAACACCGCCGACACGGCCGTCTGGCGATTGTTGTAGAGGATCGCGATGACCCCACCCGGCGCCAGCACACGGGCGGCTTCGGCAAAGAAAGCCGGCATGTCGAACCAGTGCAGCGCCTGCGCCGCCAGCACGAGGCCGACGCCGGCATCCTCCCCAGGCAGTGCCTCGGCACCGTTCGGCAGGAACGCGATGTTCGCCTGGCCGGCACACGTGAGCCGGGCCTTTTCCAGCATGTCGGCATTGGGCTCGGACGCAATGACCTGCCAATCGGGCAGCCCTTGCGCCAGGCCGAGCGTCGCGATGCCGGTGCCACAGCCGATGTCGATGGCAACGCGCGGTCCGCCGGCAACCTCGGCCCGCTCACACAGCGCGGCAACGATTTCAGCGGGATACGCCGGCCGGTGTTCGGCATAGATGTCGGCGAGGCCAGTGAAGCGGTCGGCATTGGCGGATTGCGACATGGCAGGCTCCCGGCAGTTGCGGTTGAACGCGCAAACCCAGCCCGGATATCGCAGCCACGCGGCGCTGTACAGCGGCTTGGCACGGGACGTGCCTGTTCATGCACAGGACTGGCACGCCCGCCCGCCGGCCAGCCAGACAAAGGCGTCACATGATCAAACTCTGGAGCAACAGCGTTCCGGAACCGGAACCGATAGAGTTAACGCTGCCCAAGCGGCTCAGCGATGCCGAGACCGTGCGCCTGCTCGGCGACGCCTTCGACGTCATGGTCGCCGTGTTAGTCGACGGCGCCGATATCACGGACGCCGCCGGCCGGGCCGGCTACACGCATATGCTGAGCGAGGACCAGACGCCATCTCTCGCAATCGAGAGCTTCGTCCATGCGCGCGAAGAGCAGCGGCTAATCCTCAACACCCACCGCTACCCGTCGTACACCCGCCGCGTTCTGCACCTGGCGATTCCTGGCGGCATGACGCTCGACGCCCTGGAACGCTTTCGCCTGCGCCGCGGCTGTGTCGGCTCGACCTACTACTGGCACGCCCACGTTTACGGTGAATGGCGCACGGAGATGAGCCAGCACGCATCCCTTCCGTTCGCTGCCAACGCCCGATCGCCCGTCTTCATCGAGCTGCGCCAGGACGTTTTTCAAGACGAACCCTTGTTGATGCGCGTTGTCTTTCATCGACTATCAGCACACAGGTAGCACCCGAGTTGCCTCGCTCCGCGATCGCACGCACTATGCCGCGATCACAGTCGACCAGGAATAGAGGTGCAGCGATGGATGGCGCAACGGGTATTGTGGGGCTGGATGTTCCGGCAGAGCCGGGCATGGCCTTGGACGACATCGCAACGCCTGCATTGATCGTCGATCTCGACGCCTTCGAGCGCAACGTCGAGGCGCTGCGCGCTTTCATCGCCGCCAACGGCGTGCGCCTGCGCGCCCACGCCAAGACCCACAAGTCCGCCGACATCGCCCGCTATCAAATGGAGAAGGGTGGTGCCTGCGGCATCTGCTGCCAGAAGGTAAGCGAGGCACAGGCACTCGTTGCTGCCGGCATCACGGACGTCCTCGTCTCCAACCAGGTCATCGGCAAGCGCCAGATCGCGCATCTTGCCGCCATGGCGCGTGACGCCCGCATCATCGTTTGCGTCGACGATGCCGCCAACGTCGACGCGCTTGCCGCCGCCGCCCAGGAGGCCGGCACGACGATCGAGTGCCTCGTTGAAATCGACGTCGGCTCCGGACGCTGCGGCGTTGCGGCTGGCCCGCCGGCGACCGCACTTGCCGGCAAGATTGCACAAGCCCGCGGGCTCAAGTTCTCGGGGCTTCAGGCCTACCAGGGCAGCGCCCAGCACAAGCACACGGCGCAGGAGCGCAAGGCGCTGCTCGACGTTGCCATCGGCCAGGTCCGCGAAACCGTCGCGCTGCTCGAAGCCGAGGGCCTGCCCTGTGATATCATCGGTGGCGCCGGCACCGGCTCCTACGAACTCGAGACCGCGTCGGGCATCTACAATGAGCTCCAGTGCGGCTCATACGTGTTCATGGATGCCGACTACGGCCGCGTGCTCGATGCCGCGGGCCAGCCAAAGTCCGACTTCGAAAACGCACTGTTCATCCTGACCACCGTGATGTCGAAGACCAAGCCGGGCCTTGCCATTTGCGATGCCGGCCTCAAGGTGCAAAGCGTCGATTCCGGCCCGCCGGTGGTGTTCGGTCGCGACGATCTCGAATTCAAGAAATGCTCCGACGAGCATGGCGTGATCGCCGATCCGGCCGACAGTCTCGCCCTCGGCGACAAGCTCAAGCTGGTGCCGGGCCACTGCGACCCGACCTGCAACATCCACGACTACTACGTCGGGGTGCGCGGCGATGTGGTTGAGTGCCTGTGGCCGGTTACAGCCCGGGGGCGGGCCTATTGAGGGGAAAGTTGATCGATTGCCGCTGAAGCGACATCCGGTCTGAACAGGCTGCGCGTTGCGCCTATTCAGGCGTCTCGTCGCGTGGTTTGCCGGTGCGCTCGACATTCTCGAGCCGGGATATGCGCCGGTCCAGGCGATCGTTGAAGACATCGACGCGATCGACGCGTGCGAGCGTTTCGCGCATCATCGCCGCCGTCAGCTCAGTCGTTGACGCCATGTGCTTGCCGAGGTCCAAGACGGCATCAAACCGCTGGCGCAATTCGCTCTGGCCTTCCTTTAGCTCGGCCAGCTGTTTGAATATCTCTTTGGCATAATCACCATTCTGCATGTCGTGCTCCCCAATATGCAAAGCGCCGTCTGCCCGATACCGAGCTTAGCCGAACAAATATGAATGCGTCACGCTTGCCGGATGAACTTTGGCGGCAGGCGAACTTCTAACCATTACGCAGAACGCATCGTTAGCATGCCCTAAAAACGAATAAAGGATACAAACTTCGTCAGTAAAACCGTGATTGCCGAACATACGCCGGGCACCGCTTCCCGGCGGTCCCGCACGATAAAGCCACCTGCTTCGGTGTCGAACGCCAGCCTCTAGACCCAAGGCCGCGCCGCGCCGATCTTCTGCTCATAGGCGGTGATCGAAGCTTCTTTCTGCAAGGTCAGGCCGATGTCGTCGAGGCCGTTGACCAGGCAGTGCTTGCGGTGCGCGTCAATCTCGAACGTGTCGGTCTTACCGTCGGGGCCGGCGACCGTCTGGTTCGGCAGGTCGACCGTGATCTCGGCACCCGGCAGCTCGAGCAGGAAGCGCATCAGCTCGTTGACGCGCTCTTCCGGCAGTTTCACCGGCAAAATGCCGTTCTTGAACGTGTTGCCATAGAAAATGTCGGCGAACGACGGCGCGATGATGCAGCGCAGGCCATAGTCCAACAGCGCCCAGGGCGCGTGCTCACGGCTTGAACCGCAGCCGAAATTGTTGCCCGCCACCAGGATCTTGGCACTGCGGTAGGCATCCCGGTTGAGCACGAAATCAGGCACTTCGTTGCCCTGCTCGTCGAAGCGCATCTCGGCGAACAGCGATTTGCCGAGCCCGGTGCGCTTGATCGTCTTCAGATACACCTTCGGGATGATCATGTCGGTGTCGACGTTGATCATGTTCATTGGCGCGGCCACGCCCGTCAGTGTCGTGAATTTGTCCATTTTCGCGCGTCCCTGATCGTTATCTCGCTGGTTGCCTCCCTTAAATCCCGACATCGCGGCCCGCGTCAAGCACTCCGACGTCCTCAGAGGCGACAATCGCGCCCCACCACCTTGCGGTTTCGCGCGAAATCGACTTGGTAGGGCCGTCAAATCACCACCTCCGCATTAAACCCTGGATTCCGCAGACCATGCCCGACGCACCCGCAACGCCGCGCGCCTACCGCATCGGAATTGACGTCGGTGGCACGTTTACCAAGGCGGTGCTGATCGACCATGCGAGCAAAGCCGTCGTCGGGCGCTACTCGGTGTTGACAACCCACGCCCATCGCCGTGGCGTCGCCGCCGGCGTCATCGAGGTCTTTCGCAACGTGCTCGCACAGTCGGGCGTAGCTGCCAAGGAAGTGGTGTTTCTCGCCCACTCGACGACGCAGGCAACCAATGCCCTGCTCGAAGGCGATGTCGCCAAGGTCGGCGTTCTTGGCATCGCCGGCGCGGCCGCCGCCAAACTCGCCGAGCCGCAGGTCAGGATCGATCCGATCGAGCTTGGCCCAGGACGTAGCCTGCCGACCGCCAACCAGTTCATCGTCGCCGAGCAGGTCAACGATTCCAACATCTCCGATGCCATCGCGGCGCTTGCCGGCGACGGCGCCGAGGTCCTGGTCGCCTCGGCCGCTTTCGGCGTCGACAACACCGCCAGCGAAGAGCGCGTGCGCGAACTCGGCCGCGACGCCGGCCTGCTCGCCACTTGCGGCCACGAGATCACCCGCCTCTACGGCCTGACGACGCGCACCCGCACCGCCGTGATCAACGCCTCGATCCTGCCCAAGATGAACGCCACCGCCGAGATGACCGAGCACAGCGTGCGCGAAGCGGGCATCACGGCGCCGGTCATGATCATGCGCGGCGACGGCGGCGTCATGGACATTGCCGAAATGCGCCACCGGCCGGCGATGACGATGCTCTCCGGCCCGGCGGCAAGTGTCGCCGGCGCGCTGATGCACTTGAAAGTGTCGGACGGCATCTATTTCGAAGTCGGCGGCACGTCGACCAATATCGGCGTCATCCAGAACGGCCGCCCGACCGTGTCGTATGCCCGCGTCGGTGGCCACGAAACATACGTCAACTCACTCGATGTCCGCGTTGTCGGGATTGCCGGTGGAAGTCTCATTCGCGCCGAGCAGGGCCGTCTCATCGATGTCGGACCACGCAGTGCCCACATCGCCGGCCTGCCCTACGCCGCCTTCGCCGATCCGGACGCGATCACCGACCCTGTCGTCGAAACCTTCGAGCCGCGCGCTGGCGACGGCGGCGACTATATCGCAATCCGCGTCGCCGACGGCAGCCGCTACGCATTGACCACGACGTGTGCCGCAAACGTCCTCGGCCTCGCCAAACCCGGCATGCACGCGCACGGCAATAGCGACGCCGCCCGTGCTGCCTTAGAACCATTCGCAGCCTGGCTCGGCGTCGATGTCGAGAGCGCCGCGCGCCAGGTCCTCGACTGCGCGACCGACAAGGTCATCCCCGTCGTTGAAGCGCTGATCAAGGAGTACGACCTCGATCCCGACCAGTGCCTGCTGGTTGGCGAAGGCGGTGGCGCCGCCGCCCTCGTGCCCCATGTCGCCGATCGAACGGGCTTTGCGCACGAGATCTCCAAAGATGCCGAAGTCATTTCGTCGATCGGCGTTGCGCTCGCCCTGGTCCGCGAGACGATCGAGCGCATCATCCCGCATCCGCAACCCGAAGACCTCCAGGCCGTCCGCCTCGAAGCCATCGACGCCGTTGTCCGCCTCGGTGCCGATCGCGATGCGGTCGACGTCACCGTCGACATCGACACCCAGACCAACCGCGTCCGCGCGACCGCGATCGGCGCTGCCGAAATGAACGTCAAGGACGCGAGCGGCGCCATTTCCGAGACCGAGGCGCGATCGATCGCCGCCCAATCGATGCATCTCCCGGCTAGCGCGCTGACGCTTGTCACGCAAACCAGCGGCTATCGGGTCTACGCCGAGGATGTGGCCGCCGCCGCCCGCATCCGAGCCGTCGACTGGGAAGGTACTCTGAAGGTCCAGCGCCGCCGCGCCTTCGCGCGCACGGCGACGGTCGGCCAGTTCAGCGACAGTCTCACCTCCCTGTGGCGGGAGTCCGATACCGCCCGCCTCGAAGGCGTCCGCGGTACGCCGCGCCTGATGATGATGGTCGCGCGCCACCTCGTCGACCTGTCCGGCGTCGAAACCCTCGAGCAAGCCTTGGCGCTGGCGACCAGTGAAATCTCTGATTTGGACGCCACCGAACCTCTGGCGCTGATCGGCGCACCGCCGCGCTGAATATCATGGTTTCAGGATCAGCCCGCCGCAACACCGCGCCGGGCATCGCAGAACGATCGTAGCTTCGCGATCAACTGCGGGTCATCGATGCTGGTCGACGGCAGGCGTCGAAAATCGACAGGCAGCTTGTCAAGATCGAACCCTGGAACGTGCGCCATGAACAGCTTGTCGGCGCTCACTGCCACATCCGCTTCGCCGGTGACGAATCGCGACCGCCGCGCGCACTCCGACCATTGCACCAGCACGGCATCGGCGCGTTGGATCTCCGCCTCGATCGTCTCGCTCCAGGTGCGCCTCGAATCCATGTCCCGGTCCCAGAACACGTCGAAGCCTTCAGTGCGTAACGTTTGAACGGAGCGCGACGCCCAGTCGCTGTCATCGGAATCGTAGCAGTAGACCACGGCCGGCGGTGGTCCATCGATCAATGCCATAGAGGACCCAAGCGTGTGACGATGAACCAGGACACTCTGTATCGCCATGCTTCTCGCGTAACTCATACTCAACTCCGCAACGACGCCGGAAATCCTTGCCAACTTCTTAACACTCACGTTCCAGAGCAGCAATTTCTTTGTCGTTTCTCAGGAGGAATACATCGTGACGATGAACAATATTTGCCGCATAATTGAATGCTGATTTTGAAATTTGTATATATTTTACAAAACGTTATCAAAAAATTAACCATAAGAAAAGCTTCAAGATTTGCAATCATCATGCTAGCGTATATGTGCAAATTCTTATTCGTTTCTTGGGAGTTCGATATGCCGTCGGAGGCAATGAGCGTTTGGGGGATGGTCGGCCAGAAGGGCGGCTCCGGCAAGACGACGATCGGTGTACAGCTGTTGACGCTGGCGCTCAAGCGCGGCCTCAACGCGACGATCCTCGACCTCGATCGCCAGCAATCGGCGGTGCAGTGGTACGGCCAGCGCTTTGAAAAACTCGGCGACGATCCGCTCGCCGCCGCGTCGGGTCCGCCGGAAGCGCTCAGCCGTCTGCTCGAAAAGGCGCGCGAGGTCGATACCGATCTTGCCATCGTCGACACGTCGCCTGCGATCGACCAGTCGATGATCTCCACCGCGCGCTATAGCGACGTCCTCATCGTACCGACCCGCGTCGATCTGATGGACCGTCTGTCGCTCACCCAGACGCTTGAAGCCATCGACAGTCTCAACGCCACGGCCAAGACCGTCGTCGTGCTCAATCACATCAGCAAGGACACCAAAGCCGAGCAGTCGGAAACGCAGAAGATTGCCGACGAGATGGGGATCCGGGTATTGAAAGCCAAGCTGCAGAGCAATCCCGACTACCCCGCCTCCGTCGAAACCGGACTCGGCGCCGCCGGTTATCGCTCCAACCGCAGCTCCTATCGCGATCTCGTCGCCGTCTACGATGAGATCAGAAAGTTCGAAGCATCGCTGAAACCGAGGCGGAGTCGCCGATGACCAGCAAGGCTGCCCCGACGCGCAAGTCCACTAGGAATAAGGCGCCAGCCAAAAAGGCGCCGTCTGCCAAACAACCGCGCAAAGCCAAGGGCGCTGCCGAGACCAAACCCGTTTCCAAGGTCCAAGCCAAGAACAAGTCCGCGGCATCAAAGACGCCACGCAAGCGAACCAGGCGCACCCGGTCCGGCGCCGCCAGTTCCGCCGCCATCGGACTGGTCTCCGGCTCCGAGTTCCTGCCGCGGGCGCCGGCCGGTCCAAGCCGCAGCCGCAAGGAGCGCAAAGGCGTCACCGTCTATCTCGAACCGGCACACAAAGAAGCGCTCGACCAGATCGCCGCACACCACGCCATAACCCTGCAGGATCTCGGCCTCCAAGCCTTCGCCCTGCTGTTCGACAAATATGCCAAAACGCAGCGCAACTGAGTTCCCCACAGCCACCGTACCAAAACCACGTATGGACTTGCCTTGCCAGCATTTTTCAGCGTCAATGCCGGCTCAATATTTGCAGGATTTTTTGGCACGGTCGGTGGGAGCATTCTTGATGCGCAGTTTGCTGGCATGGACGTTAGCCATCGTGTGTATGAGCATCGCCCCTGCCCAGGCCTTCAATGCTGATGAACACCGCAAGATCGGCGATGAAGCCGTCAAGCTGGCGGTCAAGAAATTTAAACGGCGCCATCCGCGCGCCGCTGCAAATCTGTTCCGGCCCCGCCACCTGTTGCGCAATAATCTCACGATCGCAGCAGCTGCTGGCAATTGTTCGCGCCGGCGCGGCGATGTGTGGTTCTCGTTCGGTGACCTCGTCGCAATCTATGGCGATCACGCCGCCACGTTCGGCGACATGAACCACCGATTGATGTGTGCCAGGGCCAGGAACCTGAAATTGATTACCGCCGGTATTGCTCGAACGTCACAGTTCCGCAGCGAGCAAAAGATCATGATCAAGCTTGCAACGAATAATCCGAAGCATTTTTCGTTGGACGCAGCGAAAACCTACCGCCGATTTCATCGAAACGCCCTCAAGGAAGCCGGCAAGCCGGGTGGGCTGTGGCGCGCGCTGCACTACGAGGCCGAGGCGCTGCACAGTTTTTCGGACCTTTTTGCGTTCGGCCACATGAATGACAATCGGCGTCTTTCCAATGATTTGGTTCAAGCCAGCAAGAGCGATAATTTTGGCGTTCGCACACTTGCCAAGGTGAAGGGCTATTTCGCCGACAAGGCCGCCA
>JBPCVZ010000442.1:0-35357 GCA_051010015.1 Hyphomicrobiaceae bacterium | reverse complement strand
GCGATACATTGCACCATCTCACCAATCCCATCGGTGCGCACTTGCCCGCTTACGCCCGATGAAGTGGCTGTGAGGAATTGATTTACCAAGCCAAGACCCTTCCCCGAGCCTTGGAGTACTGACAATAGAATTAGCGCTGCGGTCTCTTCCAACGTTTCAGCCACCAATGAGGCTGCGGTTGCTTGCTTCCCGAGGCCAAAGGTGTTGGGCTCTTTGGCGTGAACCAAAGCTGGAACGAGATTCTGGATCGTCAAGGGTTTTGCAATGACGCCGGCGATCTTGAGGCCGTAGGCCTTACCAGGCACGGAAGCAGCATTTCGAGCGGAGCGTCGTGTCATCGTTGAGACTCCATCAAAGCCCTTCATGCAGATAGTGGATGATCTGCCAGCGCTCTTTCTCGGTCAGGACATCTTTGTAAGCCGGCATATCGGTTTTTAGTTTCTCGCCACCTTCTGCGATCGACGACATCAAGAAGGCATCCGTTGCAATCCACTTGTCCATGATGAAAGCGGGATTGGCGGGTTTTGACTACGGTGTATTGCCGTCACCCACTAGGGTACATCCTAGGGTGTGCGAAAATTAATCCAGAAAAAATCAATTAAAACATATGTTTATATATTTTTCATGGCGGAGAGAGGGGGATTCGAACCCCCGATACGGTTGCCCGTATGCCGGATTTCGAATCCGGTGCTTTCGTCCACTCAGCCACCTCTCCTAAGGTAGGCATCAGCCGTTGGAGTGGGCTCTACCGTGGCGTTGCCGTGGCCGCCGCCCACGACGTGTCCTCTAAAAGTCAAACACATCACCCGTCCAACACGCGCTCCCTTGAATCAGAACGCTTGCGCAAACCCGATGCTGAAACAACGTGTCTAAATTCTGGTGTGGTCGATTGCAAGTCCGTTTTAACCGATCGCACCGCGTGGGGCGGGACTTCAGTCTGATGCCGACGCCGGTTCGCATGGCCGGGGTACGGATTGTAGGACGTGCCGAGGCGCCGAAAGATCTCGAGCCGGATCGACATCCGTCGATCCGGCTCGAAAACAGATGGTGTCGCTCGATTCCGATTAACGGAACAGGGCGAGGATGTTCTGGCTGGAAGAATTGGCAATCGACAACGCCTGAATGCCAAGTTGCTGCTGAACCTGCAGCGCCTGGAGACGAGTCGATTCTTCGTTCATGTCGGCGTCGATCAGGCTTGAAATGCCACGTTCAATCGAGGCCATCAGGCTCGATGTGAAATCCTTCTGCAGATCGACCCGCGACTTAGCGGCGCCAAGCTGCGTTGCCGCGGTCGTCATGTCGCTAACGGCGCGGTCGGCGGCCTGAATATAGTCGTCCATTTGCGCGTCCGTCGCGGTGGCGATGGACATTTCCGACGTGCCGTCATAGCTCGCGAGAATGATGCTGCCAGTGCCGGCACCGGTGTGAATGGCACCCGCCTCGGCGCCCGCGCCGGCTGCCTCGGTCGCCGTCATGCGCTGTGAGCCCAACAGGCCGAGCTGGACAGCAGTGGCCGAACCAGCACCGCCGGAGCCGTTGGTGTTGGCGTTGAACAGGTAGGCCGACGAAACCGCGACATCGATTGTGCCAAGTGTCGCCGTTGTTCCGGTGCGATTGAAGGAAGCGATCACTTCTTCCGTCGCATTGTAGCCGCTTGCGGCATAGCCGGTATCGACAGAAATCCAGTTTTCACCGGAGAACGAGGCCGATTGCGCTATGCCGCGCAGTTGATCCTGTAGCGCATCGATTTCCGTTTGAACCTTGGCGCGGTCGACACCCGGCTCGCGGGCGGCGACCATCTTGGATTTGATCTCGGAGACGACGTCGATCGAACTCGACATCGCGGTGTAAGCCACGTCGAGTGTCGCCGAGCCGAGGCCCAGGGCATCAGATACGGCCGAGAGTGCGCCGCTGTCCGATTTCATGGTCGTTGCCATCGACCAGTAAGCGGCGCCGTCGGACGCCGAATTGATGCGCAAACCGGTCGCGATACGAGACTGGGTTTCGAGCATACTGGAGTTGGTTTGATTGAGGCTTTGAAGCGCTGTCAGCGCGGCAAAGTTTGTATTGATACTGTTCATAACGCGTGACGTCCCTGCCTGGGTAATGAAAACACTTACTGATTGGGGACATGCCTGCTCGTGGCTGGCGGATCAGACGCGGCCTAATGCCTCGAGAAAATGGTCTTCCCGTTCTGATACACCGCCGAATCTACGTCATGATGGTTGAGGAATGGCTCATAAGATTGGTTAATCTTCGGTGAAGTGGCGCCTCATTTTTTGTCGGCAACCCGATCCGTTGCAGGCTTGCGGCGCGCGGCGCTCGGCCATGACAACGCCGTGGTCGCCGGCTGCTCGCCGGCAAAGCCCTGCGCGAGCAGCTTTCCGGTCGACGGCGTAAAGACCGCGGCAAGACGGGTCATGGCATTGAGGACGGGAGGCGCCAGCCAATCAAAGTTATCGGTCGCCGCCGATGGCAAGACGGACAGCTGACGAACACGGCCGGCATTGTCGGCGCCACGGGCGCGGCCGGACCAGACGGGTGCCTGCCAGGCATTGGCGGCGGCGCGGGCGCCATCGTGGACATGGGTTGCCTGCTCGGTTCGCTCGATAACGCACAGCTCGCCGGCGCGACAGCCGACCAGGGAAAAGATCGCCGGCGCAGCAACCGGCGTTTCGCTCAATCGGTGCCGGGCCTCGGCAAAGCTTTCGGCCTGTTCGAAAACGTCGCGCAGCAGATGCGCTGGCGTTGCCTCCGTTGAGCGCCAGACATCGACCTTGTTTGCAAACCAGTCGAGAGGCAGAAAGCCGCCGCCGCGGCGCGGCATCGGTGCCTGGTTGAGCGCGGCGGCAAAGCGGCCCGGCGCCGTCGCTTGCAGGACACCAGTGTAGCCCGGCCATGTTAGCGTGACGAAGCGGCCGCTTGCGCCATCGACATTGGCCGCGACGACATAGCGGCCGAGGCCGGGCGTGCGCCAGTCCAGAACACGAACCAGCTCCGGCTGCCCGGCGGCGGCGCGGACGGCGACCGTGCAGCCCCATTCGTAGTTGACGGATAGATAGTGGGCACCGGGCTGGTCGAGTCTTGCGGCGATCTCGTCTATTTCTTCGAGATGCGCGTTGTCGGATTTCACGAGCCAACGCCGTGATATGCGATCCGCCAGCTTCAACACGCTCGGCGGGACGCTCGCGGTCGCGCCATCAATCAAGGCGTGCGCCTCGGCGGTGAAGGCTGTCAGCGTGGCCAACGGGAAGTCGGGGCCGCAGCACACAACCGGGATGTCAGGCAGATCACTACCCGTCCTGCGGATGATATCTGATCGTGTTTCGGTCATCTCGATCTCTAGTGCAATTGCAGGCGACGCCGACGGTTTGTTCACGCCAATCGGGCGATCGTCGGCGTTGGCATACCCGTCCGTTCGTTTGCACGATTTTATTGACATTCTGTCGGTTAGCGTCGATAAACGCGATCTTTCGTGGCCGGTGATCCGGCCGCGACAACAGCGCTGCCCGAGGTTTCCGATCTTTTTGAGGCGTTTCGCCCGAGATCGAGGGGTTTTCGAAGCCTATTCCAAGTTCCTGACCATGGGGAACACCGCAGGGCGCGGCGAGAACGAAAAAGGACGGATATGTACGCAGTTATCAAGACCGGCGGCAAGCAATACCGCGTGAGTGCGGACGATGTGCTGAATATCGAACGCCTTGCCGGCGAAGCAAGCAGCACAATCGAATTTACCGATGTTATGATGGTCGGCTCCGGCGACAGCGTCAAAGTTGGCACGCCGATGGTCGCGGGCGCAAAGGTCGTCGCCGAGGTTGTTGAGCAGACACGCGGGCCCAAGTTGATTGCCTTCAAGAAGCGCCGCCGCAAGAGTTCGCGGCGCAAGAAGGGACACCGCCAGGACCTGACCAAGGTCCGCATCACGGAGATCGTTGGCGCCTGAGCAGGCAGCCTTCGCTTGATTGGAAATGGTTGGACCGTGTTTGAGACGCAACTCGACCCGGCCGGAAAAGACATAAGGACTAAGCGGAATGGCACACAAGAAAGCAGGCGGCTCCTCGCGCAATGGCCGCGACTCGCAATCCAAGCGACTAGGCATCAAGAAATTCGGTGGTGAACGTGTCGTGCCAGGCAACATCCTGTGCCGCCAACGTGGCACCAAGTGGCATCCGGGCCGCAATGTCGGACTGGGCGTCGATCATACGATCTACGCGAAAGTCGATGGCCACGTGAAGTTCGAGACCAAGCGCAACGGCCGAACCTTCATTTCCGTTGACCCGATGCCGGCGGAAGCCGCGGAATAGCGTCAATCTGCTTTCGACCTAGAAATCACGAGGGCAGGTGGCGCCAGCCATCTGCCCTTTTTCTATTTCGAAAGTCATTCCAATGTTCGACGAGTTCCTGACAACGAAACGCTTGGTTCTGAGACCTCCGGTAGAGGAGGACGCATCGAGACTTGTCGAACTTCTCGACAACTGGAATGTCGTAAAGACTCTCGCGCAGGTGCCCTATCCCTATAAACCTGAGCATGCCGAAGAATTTCTGGTACTCTGCAAAAGGCGAAAGAATGCAGACGACCGTATCGACTACTGCATGACGATGGATGGCGAACTGCTGGGTTTTGTCGGAATTGCACCGCGATCAAGCGGGCCAAACCTGGGATATTGGCTGGGAGAGCCGTTCTGGCGGCGTGGCATCGCGACGGAAGCGGTCGGCGCAGTTGCTGCAGCTTTCTTTCGGTGGTCAGAGCGTCCCGCACTGATGAGCGGTATCTTTCTTGGCAACGATGCGTCGCTGGCCGTGCAGCGGAAGTTTGGATTTGAGGTTGTCGGCGAGAGTATCGTGATGTGCGTCGCGCGTGGCATCGAAGTCAGACACGTCGACACAGTCCTGACCCGCAAGAGGCATGAAGAGTTGCAGTCATGAAGTTTCTTGATCAAGCCAAGATATATGTCGCGTCGGGCAAAGGCGGTGACGGCTGCCTCTCTTTCCGTCGTGAGAAGTTTATCGAGTTCGGCGGGCCGGACGGTGGTGATGGCGGCAAGGGCGGTGATGTTTGGGTCGAATGTGTCGAAAATCTCAACACGCTGATCGACTACCGTTACCAGCAGCATTTCAAAGCAAAGAATGGAATCCCAGGCATGGGGCGGTTACGGTCGGGGCCGAACGGTGCGGACTGCATCATCAAGGTGCCGCCCGGGACGCAGGTTCTGGCCGAGGACCAAGATACGGTGCTCGGTGACCTTGAAAATCCGGGTGACCGTATTCGCATCGCGAAGGGCGGCAATGGCGGCTTTGGCAATGCCCATTTCAAGTCGTCGACCAATCAGGCCCCGCGCCGAACAAATCCGGGACAACCGGCAGAAGAGTTGACGATCTGGCTGCGGCTCAAACTGATCGCCGATGCCGGACTGGTTGGGCTGCCAAATGCTGGCAAATCGACTTTCTTGGCTGCCGTCAGTGCCGCCAAGCCGAAGGTTGCCGACTACCCGTTTACCACGCTGCATCCGAACCTGGGGGTTGTGCGCGCCGGCGAGAAGGACTTTGTGCTGGCTGACATTCCTGGGCTGATCGAGGGGGCCAATGAGGGCGTCGGGCTCGGCACGCGCTTTCTTGGCCATGTCGAGCGCTGTCATGTGCTGCTGCATCTCATTGACGTCAATGACGAGGATGTCGCCGAGAGTTATCGAACGATCCGTCGAGAGCTGGGAGCATATGGCGGTAACCTGGCCGACAAGAAAGAGATCGTGGCGCTGTCGAAATGCGATACGATCGATGACGAGGCATATGCGCAAAAGGCCCGCGCCCTGGGCATCGAGAGTGGCCGCAAGCCCTTGCGCCTGTCGGCTGTATCGGGGCTCGGTGTTAAAGAGGCGCTCTACCTTCTCGCAGATACGATCAGCAAATCCGAACGTGGCCGGATCGAAGAAGCCAATCCGCAGCCCGAGAAGGCGGCCTGGTCACCAATCTGATGCCGAACCGACATGTCGCCTGAGCGAACCTTTGACTTGATTGCAGAAACAATGGCCGTGCCCGCGAAGACTATGCCTGCGATAGCCACAGACAGCGCCCGCCGCAAATGGCGAGATGCACGCCGCGTCGTCGTGAAGATCGGTTCGGCGCTGCTGGTTGACCCGGAAACCGGACGCGTGCGCGCAACGTGGCTCAATTCGCTGGCAGACGACATTGCGCGGCTACGTCAAGCTGGCAAGCACGTTGTCATCGTTTCGTCCGGTTCGATTGCGCTTGGGCGCCATATCCTAAGTCTGCCAAAGGGGCCGCTTGAGCTGGAACAGAGCCAGGCCGCTGCATCGGTCGGTCAGATCTTGCTGGCGCACGCCTACCAAGGCGTATTTCAGCAGCGCGGGCTGACCATGGCTCAAATCCTACTGACTCTCGGTGATACGGAAGAGCGGCGCCGCTACCTCAATGCCCGCCACACATTCGAAACGCTGCTCGGGCATGGCGCGGTGCCGGTTGTCAACGAAAACGATACGGTTGCGACCACCGAGATCCGTTATGGCGACAACGATCGTCTGTCTGCCCGTGTTGCAGGCATGATCAGTGCGGACTGCCTGGTGCTTCTGTCTGACATCGATGGCCTTTACACCGCACCGCCGGGCACGTCTCCCAATGCGCGTCGCCTCGATGTGGTCGATAACATAACGCCGGAGATCGAAGCGATGGCCGGTGATGTTGGATCCGCGGTGTCGAGTGGCGGTATGGTCACGAAAATCGAGGCGGCCAAGATCGCCCGGTCGGCGGGGACCAATATGGTGATTGCACTCGGGCGGACGCTGCACCCATTGTCCCAATTGGATGGCGACGGGCCGTGCACCTGGTTCATCGCGCCTTCAGACCCGGTAACCGCGCGCAAGCGGTGGATCGCCGGCCAGCTGGAACCGCGCGGCTCCCTGGTCATCGATGCCGGTGCCGAACGGGCGCTGGCCGCCGGCAAGAGTCTGCTGCCAGCGGGCGTCACGTCGAGTGCCGGCAAGTTCGATCGCGGTGACATGGTGCGCATTCTGGCGGAGGATGGTCGCGAACTCGGTCGCGGATTGGCGGCCTATGGCAACGAAGACGCGGGACGGATCAAGGGCAAGAAGTCGGATGCCATTCCGGGCATACTTGGCTATCGTGGTCGCATCGAGCTCATTCATCGCGACGACTTGATTTTTCATCGCACGGTCAACCGGGAGGCCGCAGACAATGAACAAGATTGAACGCCTCGAGGCCGATACGGCACGCTTGATGCGAGAGCTTGGTCACGCCGCGAGTAGTGCAGCCGCGCGGTTGGCGCGTGCGACCACCGATGAAAAGAATAGCGCGCTGCGGCATGCGGCGGCGAGCCTGCGCTCAGAAATCAATGCAATTGTCGAAGCGAATACCCAGGATATCGAGGCGGCTCGCGAGGCCGGCCGACCGGCATCATTCATCGACCGCCTGACGCTGACACCGGAGCGCATCGAGGCGATGGCGGTTGGTCTCGAGACCATCGCCGAATTGGAAGATCCGGTCGGTGCGATGATGGCGGAGTGGCGGCGGCCCAACAAGTTGAAGATTGAGCGTGTCCGCACGCCACTTGGCGTGATTGGCGTGATCTATGAGAGCCGACCGAATGTGACGGCGGATGCGGGCGCGCTGTGTCTCAAGGCTGGTAACGCATCGATTCTGCGTGGCGGCTCGGAAAGTTATCACTCCGCCCGTGCCATTCATGCCTGCCTGTGCGCGGGCCTGGGCGCCGCCGCGTTGCCGGAGGCGGCGATACAACTCGTCCCGACGACCGACCGGGCCGCGGTCGGGGAAATGCTGCGCGGCCTCGATGGCGCGCTGGATGTGATTGTGCCGCGTGGTGGCAAGAGCCTCGTCGGGCGCGTTCAGGAAGAGGCGCGCGTGCCGGTTTTCGCCCACCTTGAAGGGATTTGCCACGTTTATCTGGATCGCGGCGCCGACCTTGATGACGCCATTCCGGTGATCATCAATTCGAAGCTGCGGCGCACGGGTATTTGCGGGGCGGCGGAGACATTGCTGGTGGATGCCGAGGCGCCGGACGGACATCTCGAAGCTGCCGTCAAGGCACTGCTCGACGATGGCTGCGAGGTACGCGGCGACGCCGCGACAATGACCGTCGATGCACGCGTCAAGCCCGCCGCGGAAGCGGACTGGGGCACGGAATACCTCGATGCGATCATATCCGTGAAAGTTGTTGATGGCGTTGATGACGCCATCGCACACATCGCTGATTATGGGTCGAACCACACGGACTGTATCCTGACGGAGTGTTACGGGACGGCTGCTCACTTCCTTGCGCGTGTCGATTCGGCGATCGTGCTGCACAATGCGTCGACACAGTTTGCTGACGGCGGTGAGTTCGGTATGGGTGCAGAGATCGGCATCGCGACGGGCAAGATGCATGCGCGCGGGCCGGTTGGTGTGGAGCAACTGACGAGCTTCAAGTATCTAGTGCGCGGCGCCGGTCAGACGCGTCCGAAATAGCCGACATAACCGGCCCGGACGGGTGGAATAGGAAACGCTGACTTTGGCTTTCAAGTGCGCACCGGTCCGTTTCGGTTCGATCCGTCCCAAACCACCCCTTGTCATGCCGGGACAACGGGTAGGGTTACTTGGCGGCTCGTTCAACCCACCGCATGCCGCCCATCGACTGATTACGCATACAGCATTGCGGCGACTGCAACTCGACGTTATCTGGTGGGTCGTGACACCGGGCAACCCGCTCAAGTCACGCAGCGAGTTGCTGCCACTCGACGAAAGACTGGCGTTGTGCCGCGAAATGGCAATCGGCGACCCGCGGATCAAAATCACATCGTTTGAGGGTGATTTGCCTTCCGCCTACACTGCTGCGACGTTGTCATTCCTGACCTTGCGGTATTCCGGTGTCCGGTTCGTGTGGCTGATGGGTGCCGACAATCTGGCAACGTTCCATTTGTGGGAGCAATGGCGCGAAATTGCCGCCTTGATGCCAATTGCCGTCGTTGACCGGCCCGATTGGCGGTTACCCGGCATGGCAAGTCCGGCCGCACGGTTTCTCCGCGACCGCTACGTTAACGAACAGGCGGCAAGTCGGCTGGCAAGCATGGCAGCGCCAGCCTGGACGTTTCTGACAGGGCCGCTCTCCGACCTCTCGTCGACCGCGATTCGTGCTGAGCGCGCGCGGCGTTAAGTATGTCTTGGGCTGCGCAGGAACAAATGAATCCGTCATGAATTTACGATACAGCCCATCTATCCCTATTGTTGTTGGCCTTAATCGAGCGTATATACGAGTCTGCTGCGTGGGGAAGCATCTGCGTCGCTTGGATCTTATAACTTCTTTGAATCAGTAGGTTATGGGTCCGACGCCATACCAATGGATCAATGGCCATAGGAACGACAACTCAATATGCCAACTGCCCACGGGGACGCCGTTCGCGGCTTACCTCGGCCTAGCACGATGTCTCAAGACATTGATTGCGAAGCCCTTTTGAGCGAGATCATTGCACTACTCGATGATGCGAAAGCAGAAGATGTCGTGCAAATCGATCTTGCAGGCAAATCAGCCATCGCGGACTTCATGGTGATCGCTTCAGGGCGGTCTGACCGGCACGTCGGCGCCATTGCGGACCAAGTCCAAAAGCGCCTCAAAGAGATTAAGTACGCCGCCGTCCGGGTTGAAGGCCAACCTGCCAACGACTGGGTACTGATCGATGTCGGCGATATTGTGCTGCACATTTTCCGGCCAGAGGTGCGGGAATTCTACAATCTCGAGAAGATGTGGATGACCGATCACGCAGCCGGCGAGAGCACGCACTAAATCGGCAGCGTTTGAAGCGACGCTGCTGGGCGAGAGCTGCTGCATCAGCAGACTTGGATTGCTGCCATGCGCATCACAATCGCGGCGATCGGGCGGCTGAAAGCCGGGCCGGAGACCGACCTCGCCAAACGCTATGCCAAGCGTTTCGACGGCAGCGGGCGTGCGTTGGGCTTGGGGCCGATCCAGGTCCAGGAGCTGCCCGAGTCACGCGACGCCAACGATGCGGTGCGCAAGCAAGACGAAGCCACACGCCTGCTTACTAAGGTTGGCAGCGATGCCACGCTATTTGCGCTCGATGAGCATGGCCGGAACCGGGACAGTTCGACTTTCGCTGACTGGCTGGCAAAGTACCGGGACGATGGCGTGGCCGAGGTGGCATTCCTGATCGGTGGGCCGGACGGTCATGGCGAAGCTGTGTTGAGTGCTGCCCGGGAAACCATCTCACTCAGCGCCATGACGCTGCCACATGGCTTGGCCCGCGTCGTTCTGCTTGAGCAACTATACCGCGCCGCGACGATCCTCAGCGGCCATCCCTACCATCGCGCATGACGTGTCACATCAGCTGCGCGCGGCAACCCAGTCGATGACCCTGATCGGCAGCGTGCGGCGGGCGATCGCCGCCATATAGGTCGGCAGGGTGACGTAATAGTGCGCCTTGGGGCGAGGATGCTCGACCGCGTGAACGAGCTTAGCTGCCACTGCTTCGGGCTCGAGCTTGAACGTCTGCTTGCCGCCCTTGGCCAGTGCTTCTAGCATGGCCGTGTAGCGCGTGCGATGACGTGATCCGTCAATGTCGATCCAGCGATGTGCCGCGGCGATGGATGAGTCGATGAAGCGCGTGTTGATCGGGCCAGGCTCGATCGTCGAGACGTGGATGCCGGCGCCGGTCAATTCGAGGCGCATGACATCGCTGAGTGCTTCGAGGGCGAATTTCGACGCGCAGTAGGCGCCGCGGTAGGGTGCCGCGATGATGCCAAGTACCGACGAACATTGCACGATGCGGCCATGCCCTTGGTTCAGCATTGCTGGAATAAGGCGCCGGCAAAGGTCGTGCGTGCCAAATACATTGACCTCGAATTGCGCGCGCAGAGCGTCAACAGAAACGTCTTCCAGTGCTCCGGGCTGGCCATAGGCAGCGTTGTTGAAGAGCGCGTCGAGCGTGCCGCCCGTCTTGTCGAGCACGGTTTCGACGCACGCGGCGATCGTTTTCGCTTCCGCCAGATCCAGATGGACGGCGTCGACCTGTTCATCGACGGTCAGACGCTCGAGATCGCCCGGCGTTCGTGCCGTGGCGAACACGCGCCAGCCACGCTTGCGCAGCAGACGGGCCGAGGCGAGGCCGATGCCGGAAGAGCAGCCGGTAATCAGAATGGAGCGCTTGGACATGGTTTGGTTGCGGTGGGCTTGACTGCGATGGCGGGCGTGCGGCGGAGTGATGATTGGCGGGGGTTCTGGGTCGCGACTGGATACCGCCCGCAGCTTGTAGCGTCAAATTGCGGTCCAAGGCGCCTTAGCGCTTGCGGGCTCGTTCAATCAGCATTTCGACGCTCGGCAGGATGCGCCGCACGATCTCATCAACGCCGGCCTTGTTCGGATGTAGCGCATCCGCCAGCTTCAGCTTGGGCCGGTCGATGATGCCTTCCAGGAAGAACGGGTAAAGCAGCGCCTGGTACTTCTTGGCGAGATCGCCAAAGATTGCATTGAAATCCTTCTCATAGTCGGCGCCCCAGTTTGCCGGCGCCCGCATGCCCGCAACCAGGACAGGAATCTTGCGCGTCGCGAGCTTGGCGAGGATTTTGTCCAGGTTTTCGTGCGCAATTCTCGGGGAAATGCCGCGCAGCGCGTCATTGGCGCCAAGCTCGAGGATGACGGCGTCGGTATCATTCTGCACAGCCCAATCGAAACGCGCGAGGCCGCCTGATGTCGTATCACCGGAGACACCGGCATTCGTGATACGCACGCTATGTCCGTTCCTGACGAGTGCCGCTTCAAGCCGGCTGGCGAAATCGGCGCCTGGTGGCAAGCCAAATCCGGCGGTCAGGCTATCGCCAAATGCTGCGATGTGCAGTTTCCTGTCGTTGGCGGCAACATCGCCACCGGCCATGGTTGCAAAGCCCAAAAGGCCGATCGCGCAGGCTGTCCATACCTTGGAAATGATCTGTCGAAACCCCACCTTCGTAACCATCGTTGTTGTCTCCGGCTTAGTTTGGCCTGATCATATTTCGTGCGTTGGGATCGGATATGACACGTTTGTCATGGCTCAGGTGCGGCAAAGTCGTTTCGGCGATGACATAGTCGCATGGTCGGTAGAATTTCAAGGGTAGGCTTTATGAACGCTCCGGTTTCATCAGTTGGCGACACCGACGCGCGAGGTGATCTGTCCAGGCCGGCACCGCAACCGGGCAGCGAGGTCGTGGCCCTTCGCGATGTCGAACTGACGCTGCCGAGCAGGGCCGGGCCCGTCGACATCCTGCGCCGGGTGTCATGGTCAGTCGCGCAGGGCCGGTCGGTGGCCGTGGTGGGGCCCTCCGGTTCGGGCAAGACATCGCTGCTCATGATCATCGCCGGACTAGAGCGCGCGACGGTGGGACGCGTGGAGATTGCCGGACATGATTTTTCCGCGCTCACCGAGGACCAACTTGCAGAAGTGCGTGGCCGACGGATTGGCATTGTATTCCAATCCTTTCATCTCGTGCCAACGATGACGGCATTTGAAAACGTGGCGCTGCCGCTGGAACTGACAGGGCGGGCCGATGCACCTGCCCGAGCGCGCACGTTGCTCGCAGACGTCGGGCTGGCGGACCGCCTGGACCACTACCCGGCACAATTGTCCGGTGGCGAGCAGCAACGCGTGGCCTTGGCCCGGGCGCTCGCACCGCAACCACAACTGCTGCTCGCTGACGAGCCGACGGGCAATCTCGACAAAGCGACCGGTGCGTCGGTCGTCGAGCTGCTTTTCCGCCTGCAGAAGCGCGATGGCGCGACGCTCATTCTGGTGACCCACGACGAAGCGCTGGCGGCGCAATGTGATGATGTGGTGCGCATGGCGGATGGACGTATCGCCGAGCGCGAGACTCGTGGAGCTGGTGCATGAGTGTCTCGCACTCGCTCGACGCGGTCGGGCCGGAGGAATCCGCGGCGGCCAACTGGTACCGCCCCTATGCCCTGATGATACGCTTCGCAATGCGCGAGATGCGTGCAGGGCTTGGCGGTTTCGGCATTTTCATCGCCTGCATCGCGCTGGGTGTTGGCGTGATAACCGGCGTCAGCGCGTTGACGGACGCCCTTCTCAATGGCTTTGCGGCACAGGGCCGGCAGCTGCTCGGCGGTGATGTCGTTTTGAGGCGCGTGCATCAACGGGCGACGGACAAAGAACGCGCGGTGATGAACCGCCTGGGCCGCACGAGTGAGATGGCGACCATGCGTTCGATGGCGCGCCTGCCCGATGGAGACGATCAGGCGTTGGTGGAGATCAAGGCTGTCGACAGTGTCTATCCGCTGCTTGGTGGGCTGAGGCTGGGCGATGACAGGGCGGCGGATGCGGCCCTGCGCCAGACCAACGGGGCGATCGTCGCGCAGACTCTGTTGGACCGGTTGAATCTCAAAGTTGGGGATTCGATCAAGCTGGGCCAGACCCCTGTGCCGATCACCGGCACGATTGCGAAGGAACCCGACAAGATCACGGCTCGGCTCGCGTTTGGGCCGCGCGTCATGGTCAGTCACGATACGCTCGCGGCCACCGGCCTGGTCCGACCCGGAACGCTGATCAATTGGCGCTACGCGATCGTGACGCCGGATGCTGATGCGGCACCGGTTGAGACGGTCTTGAAACTGCGTAAAGCCGTCAAGTCAGACCTCGGTGAGAGTGGTTTCATCGTGCGCGATCGACGTGATCCCAGCCCGTCGATCACCCGCCTGCTGGACCGCCTGAAGCAATTTCTCACGCTGCTCGGGCTGGCCGCCTTGATGATCGGTGGCGTTGGCGTCGCGAACGCGGTGCAGACATTTGTCGACCGACGGCGCAGGGTCATCGCAACGTACAAGAGCGTCGGTGCCACCAACGGCATGGTGCTCGGCATCTATCTGGTTCAGGTGCTCTTGATTTCCGGCGTCGGAACGGTGCTGGGCGTCGTGGTCGGCAATGTCGTGCCAGCTGCGTTGAGTTCGCTGTACGGGGCCCAGCTGCCGATTGAGCTTGGCGCATCGTTTTCATGGGCGAATGTCGGGGTCGGTTTGGTCTACGGCCTGCTCGTTACGCTGCTGTTTGTCCTGTGGCCGCTCGGACAGGCTGACCGGATCCGACCTGCGGCGTTGTTTCGTGATGAAGTGGATGGCACGGCCTGCTGGCCCCGAGGCCGGATCTTGGTCTGCCTCGGAGCCGTCGCTGTGGCACTGATTGGTTTTGCTGCGTGGGCCACGGGCGCGCCGAAGTTGGCGGCAGGATTTCTTGGCGGCATGCTGGCGATCTTCGCGGTGTTCTGGCTGATCGGTTTCGCCGTGACCTGGGGCGCACGACGTGTGCCACGGCCGCGCCGTCCCGAGCTGGCGCTGGCGATCACCGGGCTGGCGGCTCCGGGCGGTCTTGCGCGATCCGTCGTCTTGTCGCTCGGCGCCGGGCTGTCGCTGCTCGTGGCTGTGGCCCTGGTCGATGCGTCGCTCGTCGATGAACTGCGCGGTCGGATGCCGGAAAACAGTCCGCACTATTTCGCGCTCGATATTCCCAAACCGGAACGTGATGTGTTCGTCAAAGAGATCCGCGCGGCGTCGTCTGATGCGAACATCGAGATGGCGCCGATGTTGCGCGGGCGCATTGTGCGCCTGAACGGCGTCGAGGCCGACAAGGCCAAGATCGATCCGGAAGCACAATGGGTCCTCAACGGCGACCGCGGCCTGACCTACTCCGAGACGCTGCCAAAGGGATCGAAACTTGTCGCCGGCAAATGGTGGGATGCCGCGGTGAGCGGTGAGCCGCAAGTCTCCTTCGCAGCCAAGCTTGCCGGTGAAATGAACCTCGGCGTTGGCGATACGGTGACGGTCAATATTCTCGGCCGCAACATTACGGCGCGGATCACGAGCTTGCGCGAGATCGAATGGGAGAGCCTGGCAATCAATTTCGTCATGGTGTTCTCGCCGAACACACTGAAGGCGGCGCCGCACAATTTGCTGGCCACCGTGCGGTTTCCGGATGCGACGCCGCAATCGTCGCAGGCGGCCGCGGCGCGGGCGCTCGGCAAGCGGTTGCCGAACGTGACGATGATCAACGTGCGTGATGCGATCAACGCGTTTGCCGAGGTGTTTGGCAAGGTGATGATCGCGGTGCGCGTCGCTGCCGGGATCACGTTGCTTGCGGGTGCCCTGGTGCTGGCCGGCGCGCTGGCCACCGCGCAGCGTCGGCGGATTCTGCAGGCGGTCGTGCTCAAGTGCATTGGCGCCACGCGGCGAAAACTGCTGCTGTCACATTTTGCAGAATATGGTCTCCTGGCCTTGTTGACGGCGGCGGTGGCGCTTGCGGTGGGAACAATTGCGGCGTGGGTCGTGACCAGTCAGGTGCTCGACGCAACGCTTGTCTTTTCCTGGCTGGCGGTCGCGGGGGCGTTGGCCGTATCGGTCGCGCTCATACTCGCGTTTGGTGCGTTTGGCACGTGGCGTGTGCTGGCTGCCAAACCCTTGCCGGTGCTTCGCGGTCTGTGACATTTCCCCCGACATCGCGTGCGCGATCGTCTCGGGAGGTGCCACGTGGTACGCAGGATGGATCGGCAACGACCTCTCCGAACACGCGAGTATCGCTATGACAACACCGGTCAAGCTTGGTTTCATTGGATTTGGCATCATGGGCGAGCGACTGGCCCGTGCCGCCCTCAATCACGACGCGACGACGTTGGTTGTGAGCGGCGTGTTCGACCCCAGTCCCGCGGCGGTCGACAAGATGAAAGACATCGATTCGACGATCACCAGATTCGATGACGCGGCGGCGGTCATTGAGGCATCAGATTGCCTGCACATTGCTTCGCCGCCGGCGAGTCATCTGGCGTATCTGCAGCAATGCGACACCGCTGGCAAGGCAGTGCTTTGCGAAAAGCCGCTGTCGACGGATAGAGTCGCTGCCAGCGCGGTCGTTCGCGATTTGGTTGCGCGCGGCATGCGCGCGGGGGTCAATTTTCCGTTTGCATCATCATTCGCGGTCGATCACATCCAGCGCTGGATGGCGGATGGTACCGTAGGCGCGCCGCAACGCGTCGACATCGAGCTTGCGTTCGCCGCATGGCCGCGGACCTGGCAGATGGATGCGATCAGCTGGTTGGACGGGTGTGACGAGGGTGGCTTCACGCGCGAGGTGGGCTCGCATTTTTTGTTCTTGTCACGGCGAGTGTTCGGCGAACTCAATCTCCGCGCCGCAACGTGCCGTTATCCCGGCGATGCACGCAGCGAGCGGTCGATCACCGCCCAGCTGCATGCTGGCGAGATGCCCGTTCACATGACGGGGGGCGTCGGCACGACTGAGAAAGACGACCACAATACGTGGACCCTGACGGGAACGAACGGGCGCGTGCGCCTGCGCGACTGGTCCTATGCCGAATGCGAAGTCGACGGGACCTGGCAGGCGCCGGCAGATGCCTTGCCGAACGAGAAGGCGCGGCCGCTGATCCTGAAGCGGCAGCTCGACAAGGTGGCGGCTATGACGCGCGGAGAAGCAACCAATATTGCCTCTCTCGAGGAAGCGCTCGAGGTGCAGAACATCGTCGAGGCCATTCTCGAGGCGCCCTCAACCTAGGCGACGAAGGGTCAGACCGGCCGATCGCCTTTTTCGACCTTCAATGTGCGGTTGTCGGCAGCCGGCAGCATCTTGGCCGGGTCACGCGTGACGACAACATCGAGGATGCTGGGTGTGTCGGTATTCGCCATTGCCTCGCTCAATGCACCACTCAGCTTTTCGGGATCGGTGACCCGAATGCCCTGGCAACCGAACCCTTTTGCAATCTGCGCGTAGTCCATCTCAACCAAGTCCGACGACTGATAATTGCCTTCGCCGAACACCGCATGCTGCAGCGCCTTGACGTAGCCGGACGCGGCGTTGTTGAAGACGATCGTCGTGAAATTGGCGCCGACCCGACGGGCCGTCTCGAGGTCGCCCATGCTCATGTTGAAACCGCCATCGCCGGTCAGGCTCACAACTTTGCGCCCAGGCCCGACGCCGATCTGTGCGCCGATGCCACCGGGGACGCCATAGCCGATCGAGGCAAAGCCGCGATCGGGCATGAAGTGGCGGCCGGCCTTCTTGGTGTCGAACATCAGCCCGCCCCAGTGCGCCGCGAACCCGCCATCGGCGACAAGCACGGCGTCTTCCGGCATGATCTTGTTGAGTTCGCCCATCAGGCGGCCAACGTTGATTGGCGTTTCGGTGCTCTCCATGCGATCGGCCGCGCCGGTCATCCACTCCGCCATGCGCTTTGGAATTTCAGCGAGATAGTCCGCGCGCGAACGGGCGCGGGCGCCGCTGTCGGCGAGGGCCTGGCTGAGTGCGGCAAGGGTCAGCCGTGCATCGCCGACGAGGCCGACGTCGGTCTTGGTCGTACGGCCGATCTCGGTCGGGTCAATCTCGACATGGATCAACGGTTTGCCCGGTGGGATCAGGGAAAACCGCTTGGTCGCGATCTCGCCGAGCTTGCAGCCGACGACGAGCAGGCAATCGGACTGTGCGATGAGGTCATTGGCGATACGGTCATAGCGCCCGAACAGGCCGGCCGACAATGAATGCGTACAGGCGATAGCCCCTTTCCCGGACATGGTATGGGCGACCGGGATGCCTTGTGATTCGGCAAGGTCCATCAACGAGTCATATGCTTCCGATATATGCACGCCGCCACCGGCCATGATGATCGGTCGTTTGGCCTTGGCGAGCATGTCGATCGCGCGTTCGAGGTCGGCGGGATCCGGCTGCATGCGCCGGGCCTGGGCTTTCAATGTGCCCGGGTCAACCCAGAAGTCGCTGGCATCGAAGTCGAACTCGCCATGCGCGATGTCTTCCGGCACGTCGATGATCACAGGGCCGGGACGGCCGCTGGTTGCGACGGCGAATGCACGCCGGACATGTTCCGGGATGCGCTGGATGACCTCGACGCGAATGACTTCCTTGACGATCGGGCGAAGAATTTCCAGCTGACGCGTCTCCTGCGTCATGTTCTTCCAGGCGTGCTCGCGGTTGGCATCGCCGACGATCAGCACCATCGGCATGCCGGCGTTGAGGCTTTCGACAATCCCGGTGACCAGGTTGGTGGCGCCCGGCCCGAGTGTTGCGTCGCAAACGCCGGGGCGATTGGTGGCCTTGGCATAGGCATCCGATGCAAAGGCACCCGAGCGCTCATCGTTGATGAGATAATGTTTGAGCTTGAGCGCACGGCAGGCTTCATAGAACGGCAGCAGCTGGAACCCGCCCATGCCGAACATTGGGCCAACCTCGTGCAGGTTCAGCATTTCGGCGAGCGCCTGGCCACCCGACATGGGCCGTTTCACGTTCGATGTCGCTTCGGTCATGTCTTCTCAAATCCTCTTTATCTGTTTGATGCGTGCATCGACCATCAGAGCGACGAAGTCGCGGCAGCTCTGACCGATGGCGCCGCCGTAGCTGGCAGCGATTTCGTTGACGGCGCTGATGTAGCCGTCGGCATAGATCGAGCGACCATCGCCGATGCGTGCCGAGAAAGCCGAGACGCAGGCGCCTGCAATGCCACGATCGTTGAGTGCCGGCAACCGGGACAGGCCTGCATCATCAGCTCCGCGATCGGCATCACTGTAGACGCCGGCGAACACCGGGAACTTGACGGCGGTTTCGGGCCGCCCGCCGAGTAGGCCGCCATGGGATGCTGAGACGAAGACATGCCCCGCGTCTTCGGGTTCGACGAGCGAGTTCGAGTCCGTGACGATGACGCGCACACCATCGCGGCCGGCGGCATCGTCATCGAAGCGGGCTTCCGCTTGCGGCGCGGGTTGGGGTGACGGCTTGAGATCGGCGCGGCTCAGCAAATCGAGCGCGTCCTGGCAGGCCATGCCGGTTCGTAAACCAAGTTCTTGAGCGGCGCTATTGACCGTCGAGAGGATGCCGCGGGCGCGGCCGTCGGCACTGTCGCCGATCCGGCAGCTGCGGTGCGAGACTGTCGCGGCGGGAACGCCGAGACCGTCCAACAGATGAATGCCGGCGATGCCGGCCTGCTCGCGGCCAATCCCGGCGTCGTTCAAGATTACGCCGCCCGTGCCGCACTTGGCCGCATAGTATCCGGCATAGATGCCGCCATGTGACGCACAGTAGGACGCCACACCGCGATGGGCATCCGTGAGATGCGTGACGCTGTCGAGCACGGCGTAGGGTTCAGGCATGATGGGTTCCCGGTTGCAAATCCGACTGGCAATCTCTCGCCGGCTTGATTTTATGGACCGCCTCACGGATGCTGCGCAAGTATCTGGGAAATGCGGGCAGCCCCGCGCGAGGAAATATCTAGCATGGCGACAGACACCACCGGGCCGGACGGCACCGGACACAATACGGCGCGACTGACCGAGCTGTTTCGCACCATGGTGCGCATCCGGGCGTTCGAGGAAACCGCGATGGAAGCACACGCGGCCGGCGACATGCCCGGGCCATTGCACGTCTCGATCGGGCAAGAGGGTGTGGCAGCCGGCATCTGTATCAATCTTCGCGAAGACGATCGCCTGACGTCGAACCATCGTGGCCACGGCCATGCGCTTGCCAAGAGCGCCAAGCCGGATGTCATGTTCGGTGAGTTGTTCGGCCGCGAGACCGGCTACTGCAAGGGCAAGGGAGGATCGATGCATATCGCCGATTTTTCGGTTGGCATGCTCGGCGCGAACGGCGTTGTCGGTGGTGGCATTCCGATTGCGGTCGGTGCGGCGCAGGGGCTCAAACTGCTCGGCTCCGACAGCATCGCGGTTTGCATGTTCGGCGATGGTGCGATGAACCGCGGTCCCTTCCTGGAGGGGCTGAACTGGGCGTCTCTCTACAAGCTGCCGGTATTATTCGTGTGCGAGGACAACGAAGTGGCGGCGTTTACCGCAACAGGCAGCGTGACGGCAGGGCCGGGTCCGGCGGCGCGGGCGGAGTCACTCGGCGTGCCGGCCACCACGGTCGATGGCAACGACGTCGTGGCGGTTGACACGACGGCTGGCCGACTCGTCGCGGCAATCCGTGCCGGCAACGGCCCGCACTTGCTGCATGCCAAGACATACCGCTGGACCGGCCACACCTCGACGGACGCCGCCGCATGGCGCGATCCTGCAGATGTCGAGGCGGGCAAGGCGCGCTGTCCGATCGCGCGGTTGCGGGCGGCACTCGTCGAGGCAGGTGTCAGCGATGCGGCATGCGGTACCATGATTAGCGACGCGAAAGACGAAATGCAGGCATCTCGTGCGACAGCCAATGCGGCGGCGTGGCCGTCGGGTGCGGTGGCCTATGACGACGTTCAGGATACGGGAGCAGTGCAATGGCGCGGGTAACGCTGAACGAGGCCGGCCGACTCGCCGTGCTGCAAGAGATGCGTGCGGACAAACGCATCTGGGTGCTCGGTGAAGATGTCGCGCGTGGCGGGCTTTGGGGGCAGTACCGCGATTTTCTCGACGAGTTTGGGCCGGAGCGGATCGTCTCTACGCCGATCTCCGAGTCGACCATCATGGGCGCGGGCCTCGGTGCCGCGCTGGTCGGAACGCGTCCGATCATTGAAATGCGCATCTTTGACTTCGTGATGTGCGCGATGGATGAGCTGGTCAACCAGATCGCCAAGGTGCGCTACATGTTCGGCGGCCAGGCGACACCGGCGGTTGTCGTGCGCATGCCGCACGGCATGTGGCGCAATTCGGCAGCCCAGCACAGCCAGATGCTGGAAGCCTGGTTTGCCCACCTGCCCGGTGTCACGATCGCCGCACCATCGACGGCGGAAGACGAGGCCGGGTTGCTGGTGACCGCGATTCGCTCGGATGACCCTGTGTTGTTCTTCGATGCCAAGGATCTGTGGGCCGTCGAGGGCGAGGTTGCGGATGTGATCGAGCCAATTCCGTTTGGCAAGGCGCGCGTCATGCGCGAGGGCGACGACATGACGATCGTCACGTGGAGTGCGCTGACGCCGAAGGTGGCCGAGGCGATGGAGACGCTCGCGGTAGACGGCATCAAGGCGGACGTGCTCGACCTGCGCACGATCTGGCCATGGGACGTCGATGCGGTGACGGCATCCGTCAAGAAGACCGGTCGCCTCCTCGTCGCGCATGAAGCGGTCGAAGTCGGTGGTTTCGGTGCCGAGGTCGTGGCGACCGTTCTGGATAGGCTCGGGCCGCAGAATATCAAGGCGGCCAAGCGGATCGGTGCGCCGCGTATTCCCGTGCCTTTTTCACCGCCACTGGAAAATGAGATTCGCGTCACGCCCGAAAAGATCGTGGCAGCGGCGAAGGCTGCAATGGTGTGAGCAATGGCCGAGCCGCCAACCTATGAGAACATCGAGAACCTGCTCGGGCCTGGCATGCGCATCGGCGGAGGTGCGCCATCCGGTCCGATCATCGATATCGACAGGGATGGCCATCGCGGCCGTATCAGTTTTTTCGGTGGACAGATGCTGGGGTGGCAGCCGGCGGGGCACGATCCGGTGTTGTGGCTGTCCGAGGCGGCGGTGTTTGATCGCAAGACGCCGATTCGCGGCGGCATACCGGTGTGTTGGCCATGGTTCGGTGGGCATGAGCTGCACGATGATTGGCCGTCACATGGCTTCGCGCGGACGACTGACTGGCCGTACGAAGGCGTTGCTGATACGGATTCGCGCCTCAGTCAGCTGGCCTTGCCGATCTGGCCGCCAAACACGACCTATTGGCCGCACATGTCGCGTCCATTCATGACCTGCAGGGTGGCCGAGACACTCGACATCGAACTCAGCAATGTGAACATCGATCCCTACCCGATCGAATTCGGACAGGCACTGCACACTTATTTTTGCGTTGGCGACATCGAAGCAATCTCGATCCACGGTCTCGAAGACTGCGCCTTTATCGACAAGCTCTCCGCGCGTGAAGAGCCGGCAACCAAGGCGCCGATTTCGATTTCGGGCGAAACCGATCGCATATACCGGCAGCCAGTCGATCCCATAATATTGCGCGACCCGGTCCTGAACCGAACAATCACCATCGAGCATGCCGGTGCGACCAGTGCGATCGTCTGGAACCCGTGGATTGAGAAATCAGCCCGGCTTGATGACATGGGGCCGCGGGATGCCTATCGTGGCATGGTCTGCATTGAAACGGGCAACGTCGGGCCTGATCCGGTCCGGCTGCAACCCGGTGAATCTCACACGCTCAAGACAAGGATAACGGTGCGCAAAGAGCTCTAGGCGTACGACTTACAGGAGGCCTGTTCATGCTGAGCCAGCAAGAGATCGAGACATACAACGAAGATGGCTATCTGCTTGTCAAAGATGCCATCACGCCGGCGCAACTCGATGCAATGCGCAAGGCGACCAAGACATTGATGGACCAATCCCGGTCGGTTTCCGAAAGTGACTATCGCTTCGATCTTGACGAGGGACACGGCCCCGATAGTCCTCGTCTGACGCGCATCAAACTGCCGCACAAACTGGATCGTGTGTATTGGGACATTCTGCAGAACTCGAAAATGACCGAGGTTCTCAAGACGCTGCTCGGCCCCAACACAATGCTGCAGACAACCAAGCTGAACACCAAGGCGCCGGGTGGTGGACAGGCAGTTGAGTGGCATCAGGACTGGGCGTTCTACCCGCATACCAATGATACGATGCTGGCCATCGGCCTGATGCTCGAAGATGTCGATGAAGCCAATGGCCCGTTGCAGGTGATCCCCGGCTCGCACAGAGGGCCGGTCCTCGCGCACACCAACGCGGACGGTGTTTTCTGCGGCGCCGTCGACCCGGGCGATCCGGATTTCGACTACAGCAAGGCGGTGACGCTGACCGGCAAGGCAGGCGACATGACCGTCCATCACGTCCGCATGCTGCACGGTTCGTCGCCAAACAATTCCGACCGCAACCGCTATATTCTGTTCTACGAATGCCGTGCCGCCGATGCGTGGCCGTTATTCGGATCCGCTGCGACGATCGGCATGGCGGCAATGGGCCAGCAGAAGATCTGGGACGAAATGCACGACACGGTGATTACCGGAGCGTTCACAGAGGTCCCGCGGTGCGAAGCCGTCCCGGTGCGCTTGCCGCTGCCACCGGCGCCGGATGCCGGCTCGATCTTCAAGACGCAAAAGACTGGCGGCGCGAAAAGCGTCTACGCGGCCGAATAGCCGGCACGAGATCAGGAGAAAAGCAATGCTGACCGACGAGATGAAAACGCTGATCCGGGACTATAGCGGCGGTGCGGTGGCAACGATCAACGACAATGGTACGCCTTCGGTGTCGACAAAGGCGACGTTCACTATTGTCGACGACAAGACGATTGCCTTCGGCAACCTGCGATCGCCGGGTACGGTGGCAAATCTCGGACAGCGTCCGGCGGTTGAGGTTTGTTTTCTCGATGTCCTGAAGCGCAAGGCCGTGCGCGTGACGGGTCAAGGCAAACTGGTGCCAGTTGCCGAAGCGGATTCCGCTCTGCGTGCTGCGTTCGAGCGGGACTGGGCTGACTTTATCGGCAGCATGGACGGCTTCGTGCGCATCGATATCAGCGCTGTGGAACTCATCCTATCGCCGGCGTACGACCACGGCGCAAAAGAGGCCGAGTTGCACGCGACAAACCTCGAAAAGCTCAACGGGCTTGCGTAGTCCCGACACATGCTGGTGCAAAACGGGTGCGGCGGAGCAAGCCTTATGCAACCTGACCGAGATTGATATTCATGCTGACCGACCGTTATGACAACCAACTTTCAACCACATCTGGCGTTGCGCGGGATGCCTATATAGAAGGTGTCGATCTTGTTCTCTCAGGCAATTACGGCGCCGAGCATGCCTTTCAGCGTGCGGTTGATGCCGATGAGGGTTTCGCACTCGGCTATGCCGGCCTGGCGCGCGCAGAGCAGGTCATGGCGCGCGGCCCGGCGGCCCGGGCTGCGATGGACAAGGCGCTGGAACTGGCTGCAACACGTGACCTGACACAGCGCGAACGTGGTCATATCGCTGCGATGGATCTGCTGATCTCAGGCAATGGCGCCGCCGCGCTTGAGGCGATGCGAACCAATGCCCTCGACCATCCGCGCGACGTCCTCGTCGTGCAGCCGTGCACCAGTGTCTTCGGCTTGATCGGTTTCAGCGGGCTGCCCGGGCGCGAAGCGGAACAACTGGCATTCCTCAGCGGTTTGGCACCGCACTACGGCGACGATTGGTGGTTCAACACGGTGCATGCGTTTGCACAGTGCGAGGTCGGACAGGTGGCGCGGTCCGTCGACACGATCGAGCGGTCCCTGGCTGGCAATCCCAATAGTGCGCACGGCGCTCATGTCCGCGCCCACATCTACTATGAGAGCGGCGAAACGGACGCCGGCTACAAATACATGTCAGGTTGGCGCGAGAGCTATGACAGGCGTTCCCCGTTGATGTGCCACATCAGCTGGCATGTGGCGCTGTGGGCGCTCGAGCGCGGCGAAAAGGAGCGGGCATGGCAGGTCATCGATGAATTCGTGCGCCCTGCCAATGCGTCTGGGCCACCGCTCAACATTTTGACCGATACCGCATCTTTCTTGATGCGCTCGGAGTTGGCGGGTGAGGCGCGGCGGCCGGAATTGTGGCGCGAAGTCAGTACCTACGCGCAGAAGATTTTTCCGAACCCCGGTATCGCATTTGCAGATGTCCATGCCGCGCTGGCCCATGCCGTTGCCGGGGAGACAGCCGCGCTCGAAAAAGTCATCAAGGACGCCAAGGGCCCGGCCCGTGACCTCGTAACGAAAATGTCGGAAGCGTTCCGCGCGTTTGCTGAGCAGTCCTGGGCGGAGGCGATTGCATGTCTCACACCGGTGATGTCGGATCACGAGCGCATAGGCGGCAGTCGTGCACAACGGGACCTCCTCGAGTTCATGTATCTCGGTGCCCTTTTGCGGTTGGATCGCACTGATGAGGCGCACCGCCTTTTGACGATGCGGCGCCCGATGAGGGCGGATGCCCACGCCGTTTCGGGGCTTTAGGGTGAACAGCAGGCAGTACTGTCGGAATAGATAGACGCTACGTGTGCCAATGCTCGTGCATGGGCCCGACATCGCCCGTCACAGGGTCCTTTGCGGGCAGGGCAACGCGTTCGATTTCGAGTTTGGCGCGCTGGTAGTCGCCAGGGTTGTCCGCGCGCTTGAGGTCCCAGTCTTCCTGCCCAGTGGGATAGGCACCGATGATGACAAGGCCGGCGCCGCTTGACTTGCGGCAATGGCCACCGCCTGCGGGTATCAGGACGACGGCACCGTTCCGGAAGTCGACGGTCGGGCCTGCCGCACCGCCGAACTGGACCGTTACCGTGGGGCCGAGGTTGGCCAGCACCTCATGGGATCGAGCGTGGTAGTGATGGAAATCAAAAATGCCGTTGACCCAGGCGCCGGACCAACCGTTCTCGGCAAATCGGGCGATGGCATCGTCTGTCCCCGAACCTGCCGCTAAGACATCCTCATAGATGAGGAGCGGCAGCGACGGATGGTTGGGCACTTTGCCGTCATCATGCAGGTGGATGGTTTGCGTGCGCATGGCGACATTCATTTTTGGATGTCCGGCGATGGCGTTTGTCTGGACCGGCGTTGCCGGATCGCGCATAACGTAGCGCGATACCAGGCACCACAGCAATGGCAGCCAGCTTTGCGCCGAATGCGCCTGTCGGAGGAAACGACTATGCTGAAAATTCTGGGGCGGCCAAACTCAATCAACGTGCAAAAGGTGATGTGGGTTGCCAATGAGCTCAACCTGACCTTTGAGCATGAGGTGGCGGGCATGGCGTTCGGCAAGGTCAACGACCCGTGGTATCGCGCCATGAACCCGAACGGTCTGGTGCCGACGATCGACGATGATGGCGCCGTGCTTTGGGAATCCAACGTGATTGTCCGCTATCTCGCGGCGAAGCACGCCACCGGCACGATGATGCCTGAAGGGCATGCCGGCCGAGCTGAAGCCGAAATGTGGATGGATTGGCAACAGACGGCCGTGCATCCCGGCATGACGCCCATCTTCTGGAACCTGATACGGACACCCGAGGGCGAGCGTGATATGGCGGCGGTGAATGCGGCGGTTGACAAAGTGCGTGCCGCCCTGGGTCTGCTCGATGCGCGCCTCGCGGACCGCGCATTCATCATGGGGGACCAGTTGACCGTCGCGGATATTCCGATCGGCTGCGTTGCCTATCGATGGTTCGCCCTGCCGGTCGATCATGGCGATGTGCCGCATGTCCGGGCCTGGTACGGGCGTCTTGCTGAGAGGCCCGCCTTCAAACAGCATGTCATGCTGCCGCTGACGTAGACGGGATGCCGCGTCGACTTGGAAAGAAATGGTTGGAGAAGTCATGATCGTGCGGGACTGGCAGGAGGCCGATCTGGCAACGCTGCATGCAATTAACGAGGCGTCGGTACCGGGTGTGGGGCCGCTGACATATCAGGCGCTCGACCATTTGGTGCGCCATCAAAGCGCGGCCGTATTGGTTGCCGATGTCGATGGCGCGCCTGCCGGATTTGTCCTGTGCATGCTGGAGGGGCTGGACTATGCCAGCCTCAACTACAAATGGGTCTCGCAGCGATACGATCGGTTTGCCTACATCGATCGGGTTGCGGTCGCCGAAAACCGGCGGGGTCAGCGCATCGGGGAGGCCCTATATGCGGCTGCCGTAGACCGTTTCAGCGGAAGGCGCGATGTTTTGCTGGCCGAAGTCAACCTGGCCCCGCCCAACCCGGGGTCGCTGCGATTTCATAAGCGCAACGGCTTCGAAGAACGAGGCGAGCGCTGGGAAATCGAAGGTGAAAAGGGTGTCGTGTACCTGGAGCGAAAGCTCGGCTGAGTCCTGCCGACGGGCAGGCATCTAGCTGATTACAGGCAGCGTTTCGATCGCGTAGCCATGGCTCAGGCGGCGGGTGCCGAGCTTGTCGGAAATTTCCATGTCGAAACGATCTGCCGGGCGGATGCCGCCGATCGCGGCTGGCGTGCCGGACATCATGATCGTGCCGATCGGCAGCGTGCTGCCGCCCGTGTATTTGTGAATCAGCTCCTGCGGCGACAGGATTGAGCCGAGTGCGGCCTCCTGGTAGAGCACTTTTTCGCCCTCGATGGTCGCCCAGGAGCGGATCATTAGCGCGTCCCAGGTCTCAGCGAAATCCGCGACGCGCCATGCCGAGCGCGCCAAGACCTTGCCCGCAAGCTGTTTGGATAGCGCAACGCCGTGCGCTTCGGCCTTGCGGTCCGTGTGGTCGGAGCCGACCGTGAACCAGAGTCCGTCTTCGAAGCTGAGCAGAATGTATTCAACCTCGCCGGAGGTATCGGGACCCAGAACTTGCAGGTGTTCGGTCTGAACAGCCAGTTCGACGCCGGTGCGATAAAAAACCGGCGTTGTCGACGGCGGCGCGACGCCGAGAGCCTTCAATTCCTCGATATGATGCTCGACCGAGCTGCGATCGCGGCCTGTCCAGCCGGCGACAACGAGATTTGTCGCATTGAACGAGACAGTTTCGTTTTGATTGCTGGAAATACGGTCGAATGTCAGGGTCGGCATCGGCTGCTCCGGTAGAGGATCAATTGTGCACCGCGGTTTGCAAGCTCTTTGGTGCGCGATACGGTGCCACTCGAATAGAGCAGAGCTCGGTGAATAAGGAAACGAGATTATGCGGATGGGATCTGGGGCCGGGTTTTCGTCGGACCGCTTGGGACCTGCGATCGACCTGGCGGAAAAGGCCGCGCTCGATTGGCTGGTCTTCGAAACGATCGGCGAGCGGACGCTGGCGTTCGGTCATCGCGATCGCAGTCTCAACCCGGAGCGTGGCTATAATCCGCAACTGGCCGCGCGCATGCGTGGTGTGCTCGCTCCTTGCCGCGATAACGGCACGCGAATCATGACGAATATGGGTGTCGCGAACGTCGAGGCGGCAGCCGAGGTAGTTATCAACGTGGCACGTGAGCTTGGCATGAGCGGGCTGAAAGTTGCCGCTGTCCTCGGCGACGAGGTTACCGATCAGATGCATGACGATACGGTGCTGTTTGACTACGGCGACCGCAAATTGAGCGAAGTCGGGCGGCCGCTTGTGGGCGCAAATGTCTATCTCGGGATTGATGCCATTGTGCCCGCGGTGCAGACCGGCGCCGATGTGATCATAACGGGGCGGGTCGCCGACCCATCGCTGTTCCTGGCGCCAATCGTCGACCAATTCGATTGGGCGACCGATGACTGGCAGCGGCTCGGTCAAGGCACTCTCGTTGGCCACCTGATGGAATGCGGCATGCAGATCACGGGTGGCTACTTTGCCGATCCGGGCCGCAAGGATGTTCCACGTCCGGCGGATTGCGGCTATCCCATCGCGGACATCGACGAGAGCGGCGAGGCTGTCATTCGCAAGCTCGATGACGCTGGCGGTATGGTCAACATCGCAACGGTGAAGGAGCAGATGCTCTACGAGGTCCACGACCCAAGGCGTTACTTGACACCGGATGTCACGGCTGACTTCTCCGGCGTGCAGCTGACCGAGACCGAAAAGGACTGTGTTCGTGTCAGCCGGGCTGGCGGCACGGAACGTCCGCGACAGCTCAAAGTCACCGTCGGATTTGATGGTGGCCTGCTCGGTGAAGGCGGTGTCAGCTATGCCGGCGTCAATGCGGCAGCGCGCGCGCGATTGGCCCGCGACATCCTGGTAGAACGGTTCGACCGTGTTGCTGGCATGGCAGGCAACTACCGTATCGATCTGATCGGGCTCAATTCACTGCATGCAACGGCAGGGCTCAATGTGCCGGAAGCCGCTGACGATGTGCGTCTGCGTGTCGCCATGCGCTCGATGGACAGGGAGTTGATCGAGATGATGCTGTGGGAGGTCGAGGCGCTGTTATGCTGCGGCCCGGCGGGTGGCGGCGGCTATCGCGGGCAGATTTCGCCCGGTGTCGTGACGCATTCGACGATGATTGACCGGGACGCCGTGGCGCCCACCGTGAAGGTTTACGAAGCATGAGTGCACCTGCGACGCGCAAGGTTCGCCTGCACGAAGTTGCGCACGCGCGGGCTGGCGACAAGGGCAATACGTCCAACATTTCGGTTTGGGTTTATGATCCGGGTGATTATTTGTTGATCAAGGAGCAATTGACCGCTGCACGCATCAAGGCGGCGTTTCCAAATCTGATCCAGGGGGACGTCACCCGTTACGAGCTGGATAGCCTGCATGGCCTGAATTTCGTCCTCGGCGAGGCGCTTGAAGGCGGTGTCAACACCTCACTTGGCCTCGACAGCCATGGTAAGTCATGGAGTTTTCTTATTCTCGGCCTAGAGATCGAGGTGCCGGAGAACAAGTCGGTCCAGAGCGGCTAACGCCGCTGCTTGGTTGATGGTTGGATTGCCGGGGTGCTGTGCTAAAAGGCGCGGAGTGCGTTCGTCCGGGCGTTCGGAGGCGATAATATGCGGCAATGCCGAACATCGTTATTTGCAGCTGTGTTCGTTCTTGTGGCGTCTATGGCTGTCGTTGGCGCGCGGGCTACGCCGCTTGACGGTCATGATTGCTACAGCAAGGACATCATGCGGCGCATCGAAGGTTGCGCCGAACTTCTCAAACTGCCACATCTGGCCCCCTCGGTTCGGGCGCAGGCCTTTGCGTTGCGGGCCTTGGCCCTCTCGCTGATCAGGCGCTATGACGAGGCGATCGCCGACTATGACCGATCGCTTGCCATTCAGCCGAATCATGCTGTGACGCTCAACAACCGGGCCTGGGCGCTCTATAAGAGTGGGCGTATTGCGGAAGCGCTGCCTGATGTCGAGAAATCTCTGCGGCGTGACAATTCCAGTCCGCATGCCTTTGACACACGGGCCCACGTGCGACAAGCGCGTGGCGAGGCGGCAGCTGCATACCGTGACTACCGTCGGGCCATGGAACTTGGCGGCACCAAGATGGTGCGCCTTTACCAGTGTGGCCTGCAAGCCTACGGCCTATACCAAGGGCCGATCAGTGGTATTTCATCGATATCACTGGACAACGCGCTCAGGACCTGCGTCAAGCGCACCGATTGCGACCCGCTGCCGCCCGACGAGGAGTGCAAGGCGGCACTGTCGTAAACGGCGCCGCTTCGCACGGTGGCCGAAACTTGCGGGAAAATGCTGCACTGATCGTCAGGCGATCCACTCGCTGACCGGCGCCTGCGAATCCTGCAAGGGCTGCGAGATGATGTCGACCAGCGCGGGGCCGTCGTGCCGTGCCGCTTCATCCAGGACGCCGCGCAGCGCCCGTGGATCTTCTACGCGCCAGCTTTTCACACCATATGCCTGCGCCACGGCGGCGTGATCCGTGCGATTGAAGTCGACGGAGAAGTAACGCTCGCCAAACCCGGATTTCTGGCCTGCCTTGATCCATCCGAACACCGAGTTCGAGAACACGATAAACAGGATCGGCAGATTGTATCGCGTGATCGTTTCGAATTCGCCGACCGAGAACGCGAAACTGCCGTCGCCCATGACTGAGATGACCTTGGCGTTGGGCCGGCCGATTTGGGCGCCCATGGCAGCCGCCATCGAAAAGCCAAGTGCGCCATGTGCCCGGTTTGAGATGAAGTGTCGGCCGGGCAGGCTGGTTTGGTAGAACGCGGAGAAATACGGACAAGGTGTGCCGGGATCGCAAACAACGACGGCGTCTGCGGGAAGTGCGGCGTTGAGATCCGCCACAACGCGTTCGGGCTTTATCGGCGTATCGTTGCTGGTGGCAAGTGCTTCGAATGCCGCGAATTTTGCCTGCTTGGCGGTCGCGACACGGGCCGCGCCACCGAACGTTGTGCTCGGCTTCAATGTATCGAGAGCCTCGTTCACGGCTGCCAGTGCGAGCTGCGCGTCGCCAAGAACAGGGAAGGCGGTCTCGTAGCTCGCGGAGATCGCCATAGGATTGCTGTCGATGTGCACGATGGGTGTCCCGGCGGCGGGGAAGCGCCAGCGTTCCGTCGTCACTGATCCGGCGCGACAACCGACGAAGATGACCAGATCGGCCTCCTCGACGATACTTCGCGTGGCGATGACGCCGCCGTTCGATCCAACCACGCCAAGGCAGTTGGGATGGGTGTCGGCGAGACTGCCCTGGCCTGAAACGGTCGTGGCGACGACGAGATCGAGACGTTCGGCAAGCCGGGCAAGTTCCCCTTCGGCGCCGGCAATCACGACGCCGCCGCCGCATATGATCACGGGATTCCTGGCTTTGACAATGGCTTCCGTCGCGGCCTCGACGGATCGCGCGGCGGGCGCTAACGGCCATGCCGGAAATGACGAGAAATCCGATTGAGCCCAGACATTCGAGCCGTCGAGGTGCTGTTTCTGGACGTCGAAAGGAAGCCCGAGATGGGCCGCGCCCGGTGTCCCCGTGGTCATCGCCCGGAAGGCAGCACGCACCATGTTAGGTAAGCGATCAGCCGTGTCGATGACTCCATTATATTTGGTCAGAGGGCGGAATAATTCATCCTGGCGTAATTCAGTAAGCGGAAACTTGCCTTGCGACGTTACCGCGACGTCTGTCGTGATCGCGAGCACCGGGATGGACGATTCGTTGGCCTCGACAACACCTGGCAGAATGTAGGTTGCGCCCCCACCGCTCGGGCCTTCGCAGACACCAGGCTTGCCGGTTACACGGGCATATCCATCGGCCATGTAGCCGGCGTGACGCTCATCTCGCGTTAGGTAGTGGGAAATTCCGCGCGCGTCACGATGGAGGGTGTCGTAGAGCGGTAAGGACGTGTCTCCGCACAGGCCAAAAATGGTGTCGACACCATGCTGACTGAGAAGTGTAACGAGCGCTTCGGTTCCCGTCATAGTGTTGCGGTTTTCTTCTGACATCGTCGTTCCTAGAGTTGGTGTTTGGCTTCAATCGCCTGGATGTGTGTATGCATCTCGATGCAGAGGTTTCATTCATCAATTTTGTTGGATCGCCTGATTCATGTCTGTCAATCGCTTGACTTGATGACGCGCTAAAGACATGGTTCGGCCAACCAAATCAAGGATCGACGATCTCAACGATCGGTCCCGAGTCTAGGGAGGCTCACGAGCGGGTGAAATGCGATCCATTTCACCCGTTTTTTATTGTCGCTCCCGTTAACCTTGTGACCGCATCGGTGGCAGCCGTTCAGAGCCGCAGCTTGTCCTGCATGATCCGTCGTCCGATCGCCCAGCGATGCACTTCCGACGGGCCGTCGTATATGCGGAATCCTCTGACCTCGCGAAAAATGCGCTCGACGGGGGTGTCGGCCGTCAGGCCGCTGCCGCCCAGGACCTGCATTGACCGGTCAACAACGCGGAAAATCGCTTCCGAGCAGATGACTTTTGCGATCGAACTCTCCGAAGACGCGCGTTCGCCCTTGTCGAGAGATGCCGCGCAACGCCAGATGACAAGCTGCGCCGTATGCATGTCCATGACATTATCAGCCAACTGAAAGCTAACCCCTTCGTGCTCGCCCAGCGTTTTGCCAAAAGCCCTACGGTGCTTGGCATATTCAACGGCGGTATCGTGGCACCGTCGCGCGGCGCCGAGCCAGCGCATGCAATGGGTCAGTCGCGCGGGCGCGAGGCGTACCTGGGCATACTGGAACCCCTTGCCGACCTCGCCGAGAACGTCATCGCCCGAGACTTTGAGGTCTTCGATATCGATCACCGAATGACCACCCATGAATGAGCCATCCATGGTGTCGAGCGTGCGCTCGATCTTGAAATCAGCGTGCGGCAGCTCCTTGAGGAACATCGTGCAATCGCCGGGACCATCGCCGGTGCGCGCCATGATGATGGTGAAGGCGGCACCATCGGCACCGGTGATCAGCCATTTGCGGCCATTGATCGTCCAGCCGTTGCCGTCAGGCTTCGCGATGGTATTGAGCAGGCTCGGGTCGGAACCAGCGCCTCCAGACGGCTCTGTCATCGCAAAGCACGAACGTGTGTCGCCGCGCGCTAGCGGCGCGAGGAACTTTTCCTTCTGAGCCGGCGTGCCAACTGCTTCAAGCAGGTGAATATTGCCTTCATCCGGAGCGTGACAGTGCATCGCGATCGGGCCGAGGATCGAGTATCCGGCTGCTTCGAAAACGACGGCCTTTTCGAAATGCGACAGGTCGCGGCCGCCGTATTCTTCCGGCACGTGCACGGCGAGCAGCCCGGCTGCCTTCGCTTTGGCATTGAGATCGCGGCGCAGATCATCGCCAGGACCATGCTCCAGCCAGCGCGGATCGCTCTCGAACGGAATCACTTCCTCGCGGACCAAGGCATCGACTTCGGATTTGAGCTTGGCAAGACCTTCTGGCAGATCGAAATTCATGACGTGTCCTCATTTTTCCGGATGTCGGCCGGGCGATCAGCAGCCGAATTGATGCTTCATAAAACTAGGCAAACCAAGTCGTTTGCGCCAGTTTGCCGATCATTCATTTAGCAGCCTGGAGAGCATGTCCTTATGATTAGCATCAAGCCGCAGGATCTGAGCAATTTTGTTCGAGATATCTTTGCCAAGGCAGGCTGTTCACAAGGTGAAGCAACTCAACTCGGCGAGTCATTGGTCAGTGCGAACCTGACAGGCCACGACAGCCACGGCGTCGTGCGGGTTCCGCGCTACCTGCAGTGGCTCGCGGAAGGCGATTTCGTCGCGGATCGTGAGTTGAAAGTCGTCGTCGATACGCCGTCAATGGTGGTTGTCGACGGGCAATACGGCTTCGGCCAGTCAATGGCCAAACAGGCCGTTCGATTGGGTATCGAACGCACCAAGCAGCACGGGCTGGCACTCGTCGCGCTGCGTAACAGCGGCCATGTCGGGCGGGTTGGAGAATGGGCCGAGATGGCGGCCGAAGCAGGGTTGGTTTCGACGCATCACGTCAATGCGCCGGCGTCGCTGCTCGTTGCGCCATTCGGTGCGATTGACCGGCGGTTTTCGACGGCACCCTACGCTTGCGGCGTACCACGCAAGAACGGTGAGCCGTTGATCCTTGATTTTGCAACGTCGGTCGTCGCCGAGGGCAAGGTGCTGGTTGCCAGTCAAGGCGGCAAGGAATTGCCCGGCAACGCGCTTGTCGGCGAAGATGGCAGCATCGCCGGCGATCCGCACTACCTCTACGGTGACTACGCCCCTTCCGGCGAGCGCAACTATCGCAACGGCAAAGGCGCGATCCGGGCGATGGGTGATCACAAGGGTTCAGGCCTGGCCTTCATGGTCGAGATTCTTGGCGGTTCGCTGACCGGGACCGGCGCGCCGCTCGAGGGCCGGCGCTGGGCGAATGGCATGCTGTCGGTCTATATCGACCCGGAGAAGATTGACCCGGATGGGTTCTTCCCGGAAGACGTCGAGCGCTACCTGGCCTTCTACAAGACGGCGAAGCCGATTGAAGAGGGTGGTGCGGTGCTGGCGCCGGGTGATAAGGAGCGTCAGGTGCGTGCCGAGCGCGAGATCAATGGCATTCCGATTTCGGATGAGACATGGAAGGCGATCACGGCAGCGGCTGCCAATATCGGAGTCAACGCCGTGCCGGACGTGATTTCCGGATAGCCGGCCTCGGGGCGACCCGGGTATTCTAAGCATGCAAGACAGTCAAGGAGGTGCCAGATGGCGGCGCAGGAGTATTTCGAGCAGCTGACGAAGTTTGACACGCCGACGATATGCAACGCGCTGGAGATCATCGATCCGGCAGCCCGCCTCTCCGGCTTTACACGCAAACCGCTCGTCAATCCGTTTCCCGGCAATGGTTCGTTCATCGGCTACGCGCGGACAGCGACGATCCGGGCGACGCACCCGAATGAGTTGAGCGGTGACAAGGGCAAGCAGCAACGGCTCGATTATTATCAGTACGTCGCCAAAGGCGGCCCAACCCCGAGCATTGCCGTACTGCAGGACCTTGACGCCGAGGATTCAGGCTTTGGTTGTTTTTGGGGCGAGGTGCAGTCGAACATTCACAAAGGCCTAGGCGGCGTCGGCGTCATCACGGACGGCGGCATCCGCGATATTCCCGACTGGGCGGACGGCTTCAATGCGCTTGCCGGCTCGATCGTGCCGAGTCACGCCCATGTTCATCTCGCGGGTTTCGGGCAGACCGTACGAATCGCCGGCATGGTCGTGAAATCCGGCGACATCATTCACGCCGACCAGCATGGTGCGGTCGTCGTGCCGGAAGAGGCGATTGCTAAGATCCCGGCGGCTTGCGACCTGCTCCAGCGCAAAGAGGCCGTGATCCTCGATCTCGCCAAGGCGCCGGGCTTCACGTTTGAAAAGCTGAAAGAGGCCATCGCCAAACAGGATGAGATCCACTGATTGCGGGGTAGGGCCGCTCAACAACGACCAGGAAATCTATGGTCTTTCCTGGTCGGCATCGCTCAGCCGACGAGCTTTGCTATATCGGGAATGGCGCGTTGGGTCTCAGGGTTGGCCGCGAGAACCTGCTCGAGGGCGTGCGCG
>JBPCVZ010000441.1:0-18884 GCA_051010015.1 Hyphomicrobiaceae bacterium | reverse complement strand
CCGCGTTGCGCATCGGCGATGGGATCGGCGCCACGGCGTCGCGAATGCGGGTGATCTTCATGAGGCAGGTTTCCGTAAAGGCGGGGTTCCAAGGGTAAAGCGATCGTAAGCCGAGCCGCCGGCTCCGCCAAGCGCCCGAACCAGAAAGACCGGCCGGTCACCAGGCCAAAACCACAAAAAAATCGAGGCCGGAGGTCCCCCGACCCCGGCCCCGACTGTATCCCCGCTACCCTCAGCCCCGAACCGGACCGTCACGCGCTCCGGTAGAGTTTCGTCATCACGAACTCACGATGCCCGAGCGCTTCGGCGGCTGTCACCCTTCCGTTCGCCGTGCGCATGATCATGTCGATCAGCGCATCGCCGGCGCCATCGATGGTCATCTCGCGACGCAGGATGCCGGAGACATCGAGATCGATGTGCTCGGACATGGTGCGCACGGTAAACGGGTTGGCACTGATCTTGATCACCGGAACGATCGGGTTGCCGATAATGTTGCCCTGCCCCGTCGGGAAGGTGTGCACGACATAGCCGCCAGCGGCCATCAGGGTCACGCACTCGGCCGCCGCCGAGGACGTGTCCATGTAGTAGAGACCCCCGCCCTTCTTCGGGCTCTCGGCCGGTTCGAGCACATCGATGTACTTGCACTTGCGCCCGATCTTCTCGAGGTTGCCCATCGCCTTTTCTTCGATCGTCGACAGGCCGCCCTTGATGTTGCCCTTGGTCGGTTGGCTCTCGGATAGGTCATCGACCTTGTGCGCTTCGATGACATCGTCCTGATAGGCCTTCCAGACCTTGTACCACTTGTCGGCGATCTTCTCGTTGATCGCACGCGCCCGGCAGATGTCTTCACCGCCGGTGATCTCGCTGGTCTCGCCGAAGACGCCGTGAATGCCCTTGGGGATCAGCTTGTCGTACATGTTGCCAACGGTCGGACATGAGCCGAGGCCAGTGGTCGTGTCGCTTTCACCGCACTTGGTCGACACCCAAAGCTCTTCGACGCCGCACTCTTCCTGGGGCAGCTCGGAGGCCCATTGCAGGTAATCTTTCGCAACCCGCGAAGCCTTGGAAATGATGTCGATATCGCCATGGCCTTCGATGCCGAATCCGGTCACCGGCTTGCCCGATTTCTTGATGCCGTCGACGACGCGGCCGGTCCAGCCGTCTTCGATGCCGATAACGATGACGGCAGCGACGTTGGGGTTCGAACCGGCGCCGATCAGCGTGCGGAAATGGAGATCCAGGTCAGCGCCGAATTGCAGGCGCCCGTAGGCGTGCGGCAGCGCGATGGTGCCCTTGATATTGTTGGCAACCGCTTCGCAAGCTGCGTTGGAGAGGTCGTCGAGCGGTAGCAGGATGACGTGATTGCGCACGCCGACGCGCTTGTTCTCGCGGCGCCAGCCCATAAATGTCAGGTTCGAATTTTTCTTCCGGGATGCTTTGGCCATGCCGCTCACCACTTCTTTGTCTTGAGGTTGTGGACGTGCACGTGGTCGCCCTTCTTTGCATCTTTCGTCATGATGCCAATGTCGACGCCGTACTTGATGATGGTTTCGCCTTTCTTGAGGTTTTTCAGCGCCACCTTGTGCCCGATCGGAATATCGTGCTGCGCCTTGCACTTGGTGGTCGAGTCATCGTGGGTGATTACGCCGAGCATATTGGTGCCGGCTTTGAGGTCTTCGACGACGACAACACCGACATTGTCATCGTGGTCATGGACCAGATAGTGAGGAATCTTCGCCAAGGGTACAGAACCTTCTGTTTGACCGTACATGGGATGGGAAAACGGAGCGCGGCGAATGCATTGTGCCGCACGCGCAAAGTCTTATATAAGACTTATGACTTGGGATGCTAGTGGGACGCAAGCAGAAAATGCGGCAAGCAAGAACCAATCGGCACAATGTCGTGAGCGCAATCAACGCGAAAGCCGAGCGGCGACCGCTGTATGTCCAGGTCCGCGCGGTTATCCTTGAGCGGATAGAAAACGGCATCTGGAAGCCGGGCGCGCTGCTGCCAAGCGAAATCGCGCTCGGCCGGGAGCTTGGCGTCAGCCAGGGGACGGTGCGCAAGGGCCTCGACAGCCTGGTGCGCGACCAACTGCTGGTGCGCCGCCAGGGCAGCGGCACCTTTGTCGCAGATCACACGCCGGCCGACGTGCTGTTCCGGTTCTTCAAGGTCTATACACAAACCGGAGAACGGGTCCTGCCATCCAGCCGGGACGTCAGAGTTCGGCGCGGCAAGGCAACCAAGCGCGAAGCCGGCGTTCTCAAGCTTCTCGCCGATGCCGAAGTCATTCGCGTCGCCCGCACTCGATTGACCGGTGATCGGCCCATAATCCGGGAAATGATCGTTGTGCCGGCTGCCATGTTCCCCGACCTCGGCGCCGACGGATCCGTGCCAAACACCTTGTATGATCTGTTCCAGCACCAGTACGGCGTTACGGTGAGCCACGCCAAGGAGCGTATCGAAGCCGTTGCCGCCCCCGCCCGCGAAGCACGTCATCTCGACCTCGATACCGGTGCGCCGGTGCTCAAGATCGATCGGTTAACCTTGGGATTGGGCGACCGCCCGATTGAGTGGCGCGTCAGTCTGTGCCATCTCAAGGGCCTGCAGTATATCGTCGAGCTGCGTTAGCACGCTATCTCGACCGCCACGCCATTGTCGTTTCGAGGAGCCCTGTCTGTGACCGGCCAATCCCCTGCACCGTTCGCGCCCGACCTGCTCGCCGGTAAAACCGCGCTGGTTACCGGCGCCTCATCAGGCCTCGGCGCCCATTTTGCCAAGACGCTTGGTCGCGCCGGCGCGCGCGTCGGGCTCGCGGCACGCCGGGTCGACCGGTTGGAGGCGCTGGCGCATGAGATACGCGAGGCAGGTGGCGAGGCACACCCGGTCGCACTCGACGTCACGCACGCTGATGGTGTCTCGGCTGCGTTCGACAACCTGGAAGCGGCGCTCGGGCCGGCGACGATCGTGGTCAACAATGCGGGAATTCCCTCGTCATCGCGCTTTGCCGACATGCCCGAGGACGAATGGCGTGGCGTTCTCGACGTCAACCTCGATGGCGTGTTTCGCGTCGGACAGGAGGCGGCCCGGCGCATGAAGGCGGCGGCACAGGGCGGCTCCATCATCAATATCTCGTCGGTGCTCGGACTGATGGTGCTGAACAGGTTGTCGGCCTATGCGGTGTCGAAGGCCGCCGTCATTCAGTTGACCAAAGCGATGGCACTCGAGTTGGTTCGCGACGGAATTCGCGTGAACGCCTTGGCACCGGGTTATATCCACACCGAGATGAACGATGACTTCCTGCATAGCGATGCCGGCCAGAAACTGCTCTCGAAGGTGCCGATGGCGCGTGCCGGCAACACACATGAACTCGACGGCCCGCTGCTGCTGCTGGCTTCCGATCTCGGCAGCTACATGACCGGCAGCGTGATTGCCGTCGATGGCGGCTCCCTGTTGGCCTTGAGGTAGACCCCAGATGACCACAACCAGCAACTCACTGAGCAGCGGTGATTTCTCGGGCCTCGAACAGTGGGCTGCCGCAGCACTCGATGCGACGCGGGTCGAAGTCGCCCGTGCCGAACGATTGAGCGGCGGTGCGGTCCAGGAAAACTGGCGCGTCGATGCCCTTGTCGAAGGTGGCCCTCAAGCCGGCGCACAACGCTGGGTTTTGCGCACCGACGCGGAAGCAAGCCTGATGGTGAGCCTCGATCGGACGGCGGAATTCGGTGCCGTCAGCACCGCACATGCGGCCGGCGTGAAAGTGGCCGCGCCGATTGCGCGCTGCGAGGACGGCGACATCATCGGATCGCAGTTCGTGCTGCAGGCCTATATGCCCGGAGAAGGCCAGGCGCGGCGCTTGACGCGTGATCCCGGCGTCGACGAATGGGGGCCCGTCGTCGCCTACGAACTTGGCCAGGAGCTAGGTAAAATCCATCGTATACGTGCCGGCCACACCGACCTCGGCTTTCTGCCGCAGCCGATGCTCTCGCCGGCCCGATCCGAGGTCGCCCGCCTGCGTGGTGCACTCGACAAGGCGGCAGACGACCGCCCGGCCCTCGAGTACACCTTGACCTGGCTGCACGACAATGATCCCGGGTCCGAGCACCTGACGCTGGTGCATGGTGATTATCGAACGGGAAACTACCTCGTCGCGGAAGGACACCTTTCGGCGATCCTGGACTGGGAGTTCGCGCATTGGGGTGACCCGCACGAGGACATCGGCTGGTTCACGGCGAAATGCTGGCGCTTCGGGGCCAACGACCGCACCGCCGGCGGCATCGCGTCACTCGGCAACTTCCTCGAGGGTTACCGATCAACCGCACAGAACCCGGTCGATGAATCGCAGCTGCCCTACTGGCAGGTCCTCGCAGCTGCCAAGTGGGCCGCGATCGCAGTGTTGCAGGGCGACCGCTATCGCGTCGGTGGCGAAAACTCGCTCGAACTTGCCCTGACGGGCCTGATGGCATCGGAGCTGGAACTTGAAGCGCTCGATGGTATCAAGGCCTGGGAAGAAGAACTCGCCAGCCACTGAGGCTCGTAGAAGGACTGTTGCCATGCGCCGCATCCATGCGCCGACCCTGATCGACCTGTCGATTGCGACGCTGAAAAGCGAAATACAGACCATGAAGTCGCTGGACGGCAGCCAACGTTATGCTCTCGCCATGACGATCAACGCGTTGAACATCGCGCGTGGAGAGATCATCAGCGAACCCGATGCGGCGCAGTGGCAGTTGCTCGACCACATCTACAACGATGGCGAGGGGACGATGAAGCAACTGGCGCGTGACATTCGCACCAAGGCGGTCAGCGATGAAACACATCCGGATCTGCGCCGGCGCCTCGAAACGCTGCTGGTTGCCGAGCTTGAAGTGCGCAACCCCGCCTACCTGAAGCGCCGCGCCTCTGAAACCGACGCATGAAGCCGTCACCCTGCACCAACGGAACACTAGAACATGGACTGGAACCGCCCCGAACTCGAAAAGTGCGATGCCAACTACGTGCCGCTGACGCCGGTCAGCTTTCTGAGGCGCGCAGCAACCTTCTTTGCCGATCGGATAGCCGTGATCGATCGCGAGCGCCAGTTCACTTACCGCGAGTTCGACGGCCGCTGCCGCCGCCTCGCATCGGCGCTGAGCAAGGCGGGTATCCAGCGCGGCGATACGGTCGCGATCATTGCAGCCAACGTTCCTGCGCTGCTCGAGGCGCACTACGCGGTGCCGATGCTGGGTGCGGTCCTCAATCCGATCAACATCCGGCTCGATGCCGCAACCATTGCGTTCACGCTCGAGCATGGCGAGGCAAAGCTGATCCTTGCCGATCGAGAATTCCATGCAGCGGTCGCGCCCGCCCTGGAGCAGGCGAAGACCAAGCCGATCGTCGTCGATATCGCCGACCCCGAAACCGGTGACATGCCGAACTTTGGTAACATCGAATATGAAGCGTTCATCGCGTCCGGCGACCCCGAGTTCATAGGCGAAGGCCCACAGGACGAGTGGGATGCGATCTGCCTGCTTTATACCTCCGGCACCACTGGCAATCCGAAAGGCGCGGTCTACCATCATCGCGGTGCGTATCTCAACGCGCTGTCGAACGCGGTGACGTTCGGGCTCGATCACGAAAGCCGGTACCTGTGGACGCTGCCGATGTTCCATTGCTCCGGCTGGACCTACACCTGGGCGGTGACCGCGGCCGGCGGCACCCATGTCTGCCTGCGAAAGGTCGACCCCGAACGGATATTCCGCAAGATCGACAAACATCGCGTCACGCATATGTGCGGCGCACCTATCGTTCTCAACATTCTGTCTTACGCGCCGGAAACCGTGCGCCGACCACTGCCCTTGCGCACCAAGGTGATGACCGGTGGCGCCGCACCACCGTCGGCGATCATCGAGAACATGGAGCGCATCGGCTTCGAAGTCCTGCACGCCTACGGTACGACCGAGAGCTATGGACCGTCGACCACGTGCGCCTTTCCGCAGAGTTGGACGGAGCATCCCGAAGCGGAACGCTATCGCTTGATGGCGCGCCAGGGTGTACCGATGGTGCTGGTCGAGGACATGATCGTAGCGGATCCGGAGACGATGCAGCCCGTACCGCGCGACGGCGAGACCGTCGGCGAGATCATGCTACGCGGCAATACCCTGATGCGCGGCTATCTCAAGAATGAGGTGGCGACCAGGGAGGCGTTCGCCGGCGGCTATTATCGCTCGGGCGACCTCGCGGCCTGGCATGCGGATGGTTACATCGAGGTCAAGGATCGCTCCAAAGACATTATCATTTCCGGCGGAGAGAACATCTCATCGCTCGAAGTCGAGGAAGTGCTCTATCGCCATCCGGCAATCATGGAGGCGGCCGTCGTCGCCCGGCCCGACGAAAAGTGGGGCGAGACTCCGTGCGCGTTTATAACGCTCAAGCCTGACGCGGCGGCGCTCGAAGCACAGGAGGTGATCGACTTCTGCCGCGCTAACATGGCCGGCTATAAGATCCCGCGCACGATCATTTTCGGCGACCTGCCCAAGACGTCGACGGGCAAAGTTCAGAAGTTCGTGTTGCGTGACAAGGCGAGATCAGACGATGTCTGATCAAAAAACTCAGCGCTGAACTATTGAAGAATGCTGCACAATTGGAATACACATACGAGCGCTAAGGAATTGAATAGAATATCTAAAATTAGTCAGCACAAACCTCAACCTAGCGGATCACGCACTTCAGCATCGCCAATACGGAAAGAGTGCTGCACTTTTTCTCTTGCAATTCAAATCAGGATGCGTTGAACTCGGCTCATCTGAATTGCGACACGACTTGTCCCCCATCCCCCATAGACAAGTGTCGCAACTTGCCCGCGGTGACCCTCTCACCTGCGGGCATTTTTTTTGCGGCCAATACCCCGCACTGTAGCGGCAAGCGCTATCCGGTCGAAGAGGGCCTGAAACCCGCGCTGGTTGCCTCGGCCTCGCTGCAGAACCAGCGTTCGCCACGCCGACTGCGCACGCGGACCTGTCGGTAATCGAGAGCCCACGGCAGCACGTAGACCTTGGCGCGCCGGACGACCCGGCCCTTGATCGGGCAGCCATCCGGCGCAGACTTGCTGGCACTCTCCCACCGCTGGGCACGAAAGTCCGCGGGCCGCTGTGCTTTGCCCTGCCAAACGCCGCGCTTGGCGTCACGCGCGACGGCTTCCACCTCCGCGTAGGTCTTGAAGAGCGCGCCTTGTGCAAAGGCATAGCCTTTCCGGACGACCTCGGCGGCAACGTCCTTCTTGCCGATCTGACAGGTCGCTCTGAAACGTCCGCCGTCCGCCTTGGTCACATCCGAGCACACGACGCGCTTGCGCCCAAGTACACGCCGCAGCGCCCGGCGCGCAGACTGGCCACAACGCCATGCGCGCTTGCGTCGATCGCGACACACTTGACTGATTTCAGGCGCTTCAATGCCGGCCAGTTGCACAAGGCGGCGGCCAATGCGCAATGTATCGCCAGTAACTGCGCGGCCGCGCCCGGTGATATCCGGTAATTTGGCCTGTTTCACCTTCACCGTCGGCAGCGACGGCAGGGCGGTCATCACCGACGACGAGAACGTCGCAAGTCCGCCGCTTTGCCACGCCCAGAAACCCACGCCCGCAGTGAGAACAACCGCAGCCACAGCGCCTACAGTTTTCATAGGCGGCAGAGTGAGGCCCGATCGCGATTGCGTCAGCCCTTGACCAAGACCCTGGCGGACAGCATGACCAAGTCGCTTGAGCCAAGGCGCGGCGGCCAATCCGATCAGGAGCACGGCGACCAGTGTGGCAAGCAGTGTCGACCAGCCCGCGCCGGACTCGACAAACTGTAGGTATGCCGAAAGTCCCGCCAGCAATGCCAGACCACCGAACATCGCCGCGATTTTCTGGCGCGCCGAAATGGCAATAGCCGGCAAGCGCAGACCGCGGACACTGCCGTCCCGCAAGCGCTGCCATAGGCCCCGAAAGCCACCGACCAACCCATTCGTCAAGGCGCGCGCCGCCACTGTCAGCGCCCGCCATAGCCAGAGCCATGCGCGCACCACGGCGCGCTTCAGCTTACCGAAACCGCTATAGCTCGCAGACAGGCTCTGGCGACCTGCAGCTTTCGCGCCTGACGCCGCCATCTGCTTGATATCTTCAATCTTCTGCGCCCGCTCCTTGCGCCTCAACTTGATGGTCGTGCGAACGTATTTCTGCCACTCGAAGCCATCGCTTTTCCGTCGCCATCCGAACATTTGATTGCCCCTGAATGGTTGCGTCGCTGCACCTGTCGAAAGTTGCTGATTGGTCCCAGCCGACGACCCGACTTTACGCCGAACCTAGTCGAGCACCACGCCGTTCCAAATCTGAACCGTACCGTTGTCCTTGCCGGTGGCAATCATCCGGCCATCCGGCGATACCGCCGCATTGGCCACCTTGGCCCCGGCAGAGCCAAACGTTTGCCGCGCCCGACTCCTACGTCGATTCCACAGCCGAACGGTACCATCCGCACTGGCCGACACGAACTCGCGGCCACCATCAATGAACTGCAGCGAGGTCACGCGACCGCTGTGGCCGCGATAGCGCATCCTGCGCCGCCGCGTATCTGTCGAATAGAGCGATATCCGCCCGCTCTGTGTGCCAATCAAAAGCGTCTCACCGTCCGGCGAGAAAGCGGTTGCCGTAATGAAGTTTTTTGCGCGCGGGTAGGTACGGACATGGCTGAGACTCTTGGCCGCCCACAGCTTGACCGTGCGATCCGCGCTGGCCGACGCGATCAGCCCGCGGCCCGGCTCGAAAGCGACGGCAAGCACATCGCGGCCATGTCCTTCGAAAACATGCAGCGGCACGGATGGTGTCGCAACCTCCCAAAGGGCAATGCTCCAGTCGTGACCGCCGGCGAGGAATTTGTCAGTGCCCGCAAAGGTAAGCGACGTGATCGGCGCGTCGTTGCGCTTGAACGATTTCAGCTGCATGCCAACGTCGAGATCCCAGAGCGCGATGCGGCCGTTCTCATGGCCGGTGAGGGCACGGTTGCCGAGGATGGCGAGCGCCTGCGCCGGACCATGCTCGAGCTCCAGTGTGCGCTCCAGTTTGCTCGTCTTCATGTCCCAGACTTTCAAGGTGCCATCACCGCCGATCGTCGCCAGTTTGTCACCGCCACTGGCGAAGCGCACGGCCGCCGTGCCACCGGCATGCGCCTTGAAGGTGCGCAACAAGAGCGTGTCGGGCTCCCGCTTGATGCGTGGCGCCGCAGTGCGTTCGGCGGAAAGCGACCCGGTGACGATTTTCGGGGATTCCGGTTTCGCCGCAAGCTTCCGCTTTCGAGGCGCTTCATTCTGCTTTGACGGCGCTGACCGGCGCGGCGTGGGCGGACTGCTGGAAACATCTTTCGGTGCGGCCGCAGGGCTGCTCGCGATGGTGCCGTTGCTGCGAAACTCGAAGTGCGGCAGCCGCTGTTGCACCTGGACGAGGAATGACGCGACAATGATGCCGACGGCGAGCTTGGTGACCAGCGACGCCACGCGCCAGCGTGACCAGGCACGCGCCGGCCGTGGCCGTGGTGGACGCCGTACGGGCTTTTCCTTGCGCTTGCGTCGCGGTTCAGGCGTCGCGCGTGCGGCGGCGGCCGGCTTGTCCTTCATCGCCGGCTTTACCGCTTCCGGCTGCGCCTTCGCACCCGCGAGGCGGGCAAACAGTCCCCCGCGCTTAGCCGGCAAGGGTCGCTTTGCCTTGATCGCTGGTTCGGCAGCAGCCGGCGGGTCATTTGCCTTCGGCTTTGCGAGGGGTTTGGCGACTTCAGAGGCATCCCGCGGCGACTGGCGGGCGCCATCGAGGAAATCGACGATGCGGCCGCGGCGTCCGGGCACATCCGGCGGTGGCGGCACCACGGCTGCCGGTGACGGCGCAGGCGCCGTTAGCGCACGCGTCGCGGCTGTTCCCGGCGTATCGCCGTCGACCCACGGTTCCTCTATCGGTTTGTCGGGGCGCTTGGTCCCGAACCAGCTCCGCTGCCCTTGTGACGCATCCGGCGCCAGTAACGCTCCGCGCCATTCCGCAATGCTTTGCGGGCGCTTGTCGATATCGATCCTGAGACCGCGGTCGATCGCTTTTAGGAATGCCGGCCGGTAAGCGCTGAGTGCTGCCTCGCGCGCCGGCTTGAACTCATCCTTGACCACGCGTGAGGGTGCATCGGGAGGCCGCTTGCCAGTGATGGCGTGATACAGCGTCGCCGCAAGAGCATAAATGTCTGTCCAGGGACCCTGCTGCCGGCCAATTTCGCCGTATTGCTCATAGGGACTGTAACCCGGCTTGACCAACGCACTGACGGTGCGCGAATGCTGGGCGATATCACCACGCGCCGAACCGAAATCGATCAGCACTGGCGAGCCGTCATTACGGATGATGATGTTGTCCGGCGCGATATCACGGTGCAGAAAATCGGAAGCGTGTACGACGGCCAATGCGTCAAGCAGCGGCGCGATGATCTTGTCGAGCTCAGCCTGACGGGGCGCGCGCCCGAGCGACTGAAGCCAGTCTTTGAGGCTTTGCCCTTCTTCGAAGTGCAGCACCATGTAACCGGTGTTGTTGGCCCGGAAATAGCGGTAGACACGGACGATATTCGGGTGGTCGTAGCGCGCCAGCGTCTGTGCTTCCTCGATGAAGCGATCGAGGCCCCACTGATAGTCAGGTGCACAGCCCTCGGATCGCGGCACCGCCGCCGCCCGTTTGCCGCGGGCAGCAAAATCGCCGGGAAAATATTCTTTGATCGTGACTTGGCGATCGAGCGCAATTTCCGTTGCGAGGTAGGTAATGCCAAAGCCGCCGGCGCCAATGACCCGCTCGATGCGGAAGTCAGAGACCAGTTCCTTACCCTCCGGCAGTGCCTGCATATAACTCATGCATCCCCCGTCGCATCGCCTCGGCCGCCAGCCTGTGGAAAACTATTCGGTCGTCTGAGATCGCACAACGCCATCAACGCATCGTCCCGCTTTGACGACCGACATTTCCCGTGCTCCTGCGAGTCACTCGCCGCATTCATGCCGAAAGATTGTGGCAACGGCGTGCATTATCTCTCAATGAGGTCTTAGCGGACATCTGCAAATGCCCAATTTTGACAATTTCGGCTTTTTCAACGCTTTTGACGCGTTCGCTTGGCTGGCGGTCATCCGGGATGGGGTCGCAGAGCTTTTTGCGTGGATACAGACAAAATATCTTGAAGAGCCTGCCGTCATCCTCGGGATCGCTTTGGCGCTGGCCGTGCCGGCGATCGCGACGGCAGGTGCCGTCGTGCGACGCATATCGCAAACCTCCGGACATCCCGAAGTCGTTGAAATCCCAACCGTTAGAACCAGACCGATCAGCGTTTGGCGCCAAACCGCGTATCTGGAATTGCCGGACAACAGCCGTTACCCGATCGAGCAAGACATTGTTCGGATCGGTCGAGAAGCTGACAACGATCTGCGCCTCGCGCACCCGACCGTGCACCGCTATCACGTTGTCCTGGAGCGGTCGCCAGATGTGGAATTCATCGTGTCATACGTCGGTGATCCGGACCATGCCGGCCTGATCATCAACGGCAATGCCGTGCAGCGTCAGCGCCTGAGAGGTGGCGAAGTACTGGAAATCGGTTCAATAAAGTTGCGCTTCTCGGTCAGCCCCGCTTAGTTAGGACCCCTGATGATTAATCCTGCAGGCGGGGATGAACGATGTCGGACAACGATCAAGGTGGCAAGAAACAAAGCGGGCTGCTTGGTTCTTTGCGTGATGCCTTGAAGGCTGCCAGCCGCGATGAAGATGGCCGCGTCGTGATCGCTGGCGAAAACCCAACCGTAAGACCGGTCGTCGGAGCCAAGATGGAGGGCGCAGCAGCCATGTCAGCACCGCAGGACAGTAAACCCGAAGTACCGCAGGGCAATGACGTCGAGGGCCAGCCGCCGCCCCTGCCGAGCGCTGCGGAAGCGGCCCGGGAAGCGCGGGGCGGCACACCGAACATTCCGCCGGTCGACCCTGCAGTTGGCGCCGCCGCGCCGAGCGCGCCGCCGACAACCCGTGTCGTGAAGGAACCGAGCGCCGCCGTCGCGGCAGACGCCGAGGCGCGCACACAGCTGGTTCGCGGACGCCAACCGGTTCAGCGCGGGGAATTCCGCCAGGACCCCGTGGTCGGTTGGCTGGTGATCGTCGGCGGCCCCGGCATAGGTTCATTCCGGCCGATTTTCGAAGGCAACAACACGGTCGGACGGTCAACATCGAACCGCATACCGATCGATTTCGGTGATGACGCGATTTCCGGCGAAGAGCAGGCCTACGTGCGCTATGACTCGGCAGACCGGTCATTCCTGCTGGTGCCGAACCTGTCAAAGACCAACGTGGTTTCGGTTAACGAGAAGCGGCCGACGTCCGCGACACCATTGCAGAACATGGACGTGATCACGATGGGCCGTACTCAGCTGGTTTTCGTCCCGTTTTGCGGGCCGGAGTTCGACTGGGGAGAACTCTCCAACATGAAGAGCTGACGATAATCGCTCGGAGAGATTAACCGATCTGCCGCCGAACCTCTTGACCACTGACCCCTCGACCCTGAATTGACCTTGAATGACATCTTTTGAGTATGCCGTGTGTGCGACGCGCGGAGATCGCAGCTACCAGGAAGACGCCGCCGTGTTCTGGCCGGGCCCGGCGACGTTCAAGCTCGAACGCGATCTGCCCGAACCGCCACAGGATATCACCATGGCCATCCTAGCCGATGGCATGGGCGGACATGCTGGCGGCGCAATTGCGAGCCAATCCGTCTGCGAGACCTTTCTCGCCGGCATCTCCGGACTGATCGATCTCAGCCCCTACAAGAAAACCGGCGCGGAGCGCACCGTCCCGCTCGGTGTTGATGAGAGCCCCGGGGAAGCAGCTGAGGCGGACGCTGCGTCGTCCACACCACCGGTCAGCGATCTGCTTGCGGCGCTCTATGCGGCCAATGCCGAAATCGCCGAACAGACGGCGGCAAATCCTGCCCTGAACGGCATGGGGACGACGTTCGTCGGCGTCACGTTAAAGCACGCCAACACCAAGGCCGGGTCCAGTGCGAGCCTGGAGTGGGTCAGCGTTGGCGACAGTCCGCTGTATCTCTATCGTGGCGGCGAAATTGCACTGCTGAACGAGGACCACTCGCTGGCGCCGGCACTCGACCTGCTTGCCGCCGAAGGCACCATTTCAGCGGATGCCGCGCGTAACGACCCGCGCCGGCACATGCTGCGCTCCGCCGTGACAGGAGAGGAGTTCGACATGATCGACCTCTCGCGCAAGCCACTTGTACTCGAAGCTGACGATGTCATCGTGCTCGCCAGTGACGGTATCCATACCCTGAGCGAAACCGAAATCGCCCGCATCGTGTCAGCCTATGGCCCGGATGGTTGCCAGGGCATCGCCAATGCACTGGTACGCTCGATCGAGAACCACCGCATGCCACATCAGGACAACGCCACAATCATGGTGATCCGACAGACGGCTGCGGCAGCTTAGGGCCGCGAGCCCGGGATCAGGCCGGTGCTACGCCGCATCCTCTTCCATGACAAGACCGGAATAGCGCCGGCGATCGCCGTGGATGCTATCACCACGCCTATCGTCATCATTCGACCGTGCCGTGATAAGACGAAAGACGCGGGCATAGTTGGGCTCGACCAACAACTTGTCGCGGTGGACACTTGCCATCAGGAACCGGTGCAGCTTCGGCAGATTGTAACACGGCACCCACATCAGAAGATGGTGCTCGACGTGATAGTTGACCCAGTAAGGCGCAAGGAACAGCCCGGTAATCGGATCGGCGAGCGTGGTGCGAGCGTGCGCGAAGGGATCGTCCTTGTCGCCAACCATGGCGTGTTCGGCGATGTTGCGCAGGCGCAGGAACAACTGGAAGAACGTGAGCAGCGGTAGCACCCAGAGCAACGGGTAGAGCCACCAGTAGCCAGCGAAAACAAGGATCGCGAAAAGGCAGGCATTGGCGGCCACGATGCCACCGACCTTGTCGCGCGCACGAGCCAGACGCACCGACCAAGGCTGATCCGCCTTGCCAAAGGCATCGCGGAATTGGGCCACGCGCTGTGAGAAGCCGGTCTGACCAGTGATATCGCGGATGAGTTTGCGCCGGAAGCTTTTGCCGGTGACGGGAAACGACGCACTGAGCACCAAATCGGGATCATCGTCCTGCTGGGTGCGGGCGTGATGCTTGAGATGATAGCGCCGGTAGAGCATCGCATCAGTGCCGACCGGATAGGCGAGCAGCCACTGGCTGACCCACATGTTCCGGCCATGGTCGCGGAGCAGCAGGCCATGCGAACCATCGTGCATCAGGATCGCAAGCCCCAATTGTCGACCACCGATCAATCCGGCGGCGAGCAGAAATGTCACGACATTGGGCCACCACGCGAACAACGCCATGGCGGCAAAGATGATGCCCCAGGCGTGGACAATGAGCGCGATCGCCTTCCAGTCGTGCCGCTCGCGAACCGCGACGATCTGTTCCGGTGTGAGCAGTTCGTTGGCGCGCATGGCAGGCCTCGATCTTGGAGCCGAAAGGTCGTGCGGAACATCCGGTTGAGCCGGAAGGCACACGCCATCGCGCACGATTGTACCTGACCCGGCAGGCATTTGACAGCCACTCCATGCAACCCCGTTAAGCGTTGCCAGAGCTGTTTCAGCAATGTGATTGCCTGTATACGTGCCGCCTGTTTTAGTGCGCGCTTGTCCGACCTGCCGCAAGCGACCTGCCAGCCACCGCGGAAAGCCAAAACTTCATGCCACAAGACGCGACCGTACCCGTGACGCAGACGAGCGTACGCCGCAACGTTGGCTTGTTGGCCATCGCGCAGGCGCTGTTCATGTGCATCACGACGATGGCGATCGCAACGACGCCGCTCGCCGGCCATGCGCTGCTCGGCGTCGACAAAACGATGGCGACGCTGCCGCTGGTGCTCAACCACGTCGGCATCATGCTCATGACCGTGCCGGCGTCGTTGCTCATGGGCAAGATCGGGCGCCGCGCCGGCTTTACCATTGGTGCACTGATCGCCATGGTGTCGGGCGCGATTTCGCTGCTGGCGATCTATCTCGCGAATTTCGAGCTGCTGTGCGTTGGCGCGCTGCTGACCGGGTTTTCATCGGCCTTCGCCTGGTACTACCGGTTCGCCGCCGCCGATGCGGCCGATGAGGCCTACCGCCCGAAGGCGATTGCACTGGTCATGGCCGGCGGTCTCATTGCCGGCATCATCGGCCCGCAAACAGCCAAGTGGTCGGTGCACTGGCTCGACCCACTGGTGTTCGCCGGCGTCTACGTCATGACGATGATCTTCGCTGCGGCGTCGATGATCGTCGTCCAGGGCATCCGTATTCCGAAGCTGACGAAGGAAGAACTCGCCGAGGGCGGCCGCCCCATGTCGCAGATCATCCGTCAGCCGACCTATATCGTGGCGGTGTGCACGTCGATGTTCGGCTATGGCGTCATGACACTGGTGATGTCGGCGACGCCACTTGCCATGCTCGCCTGCGGCTTCGATTTCAACAGCAGCGCGACGGTGATCCAGGGCCATGTCGTCGGCATGTTCCTGCCGTCGTTTTTCACCGGCAATCTGATCCAGAGATTTGGTGTGCTGCGCATCATTGCCGTCGGCGCGATCATTCAGATGGGATGCGCGGCCGTCAATCTCGCCGGCATCGACTTCATGAATTTCTTCATCGCCAACGTGCTGGTCGGCGTCGGCTGGAACTTCACCTACGTTGGCGGATCGACACTGCTCACGACGACCTACCGCCCGGCCGAGCGGGCCAAGGTCCAGGCCAGCCACGACTTCATGGTCTACGCGACGACGGCCGCGGCAGCAGGCCTGTCCGGTGTACTGCAGGCCCGGGCCGGCTGGGACATCGTCAACATGGCCTCACTGCCGCTGATGGGCTTCGTGCTGATCGCGGCGTTGGCGCTGTCGCGCTATCAGGCACGCCAGGCGGTGGCCTGACCGCGCTCTACGTTGACCGCCTGGCCGATGGCACATAGCGCGTATCGAGCGGATAGGTCTCCATCGGGCCGTCGTGAATTCCTTCGACATGGCGACGTTCGCGCAGGTAGGTCCAGACATCGCCGAGCGGCGGACTGGTGCCGTCGAGCGGCTCGATCGTGACCCGGACACGGCGGTAACCGGTTGGCAGGTGGACGCTCTCAAGATCGTCGAGTTCGGCCAGCACCGCATTATCGACCTTGTAGGCTTCGCCCGTCACCTGGAAACCTTCGCCCGGCTCGTTCAGCAGGTTTGGCGAGAACCAGCGTCCACCAATGATGAGTGGGTATCGCTCGACCGTACGATAGGTGCCAAGCAACGTGGCCCGCGGCATGCCGATGTGCGCGTTGGGATAGCCACGCTTGAGCGTGCCATAGACGAAGACTTGATGCATGATGGGATAGTCACTTTTTGATGCAGGCCTGAAGAGGATACGTGATGTTACGCGCAAGGAATGCCGATGTGGAAGCGATCAACGTCAAGTCGATCGAGGGCGAGGCCGTCTTTGGCGGCGACTTGATGGTCAAGCCGATGATGAAGGGCGATGAAATGACGATCATGGAGATCCATTATACGCCCGGAGTCGGCGCACCGCTGCATGTCCACACGCACGAGTCATTGGTCTACGTGGTCAAGGGCCGAGTCAAAACCACGGTCGGTGACGAAGTCTATGAACTCGAGCCCGGTGACGTGTGCCGCCATCCCGCCGGGGTCGCGCACAGTGTCGAAGCGCTGGAACCATCCGTGATGGTCGAGATCAAGGCGCCGGCGCCCGACATCGCGAATTTTTTCAAGACGTGACCACCCCGGCAATCAGTAGGTTGCACGACCACCCGACAGGTCGAAGATGCCAGCGGTCGTGTAGGAGTTTTCATCGGATGCCAGCCAGGCGGCCATGCTGGCGAGTTCTTCCACCTTGACGAAGCGCTGGCGCGGAATCTTCGAGAGCATGTAGTCGATGTGTTCCTGGCTGATCTGCTCGAAGATCGCCGTCTTGGCCGCCGCCGGCGTGATCGCGTTGACCGAGATCTCGTAGCCGGCGAGTTCCTTGCCAAGCGATTTGGTCAACGCCATCAGGCCGGCCTTCGAGGCGGAGTAGTGCGCCGCGTTCGGGTTACCCTCCTTGCCGGCAATCGAGGCGATGTTGATGATCCGGCCGTAGTTGTTCTTGATCATCGAGGGGACGACGGCCTTGCAGCACAGGAACGGCCCGTCGAGATTGATTGCCATGACCTTGCGCCACTCGCTCACTTCGGTGTCGACCGTCGTGGCAATGGCACCGGCAATGCCGGCGTTGTTGACCAGGATGTCGATCTTGCCGTGCGCGCCGAGCGCGTTGTCACGGGCAGCCGTCACACTGTCGAAGTCGGAGACGTCGGTCTTGATCGCACGCACATTGGCACCGATCTCCGCTGCGGTTCTCTCCGCAAGCGCGATGTCCATATCCCAGATGTCGACGCTGGCACCGGATGCTGCAAAGCGCTCGGCAACCGCCCGACCAAATCCCTGCGCGCCGCCAGTAACAACGGCGGAGCGTCCGTTGAGATCAAATTGATTGGCCATGGGAAGCGTTCCTCTCGATCTTAGAATTTCGCATTGGTTGTTGCACACACGCCCGCGCGGCGCAAAGCGCCTGCGCTATGATTTGAAGCGCGCCTGCAGTTCGTTGACCTGTTCGGGCCCGAGAATGCGCAGTTCGCGACCCTGCAGCAGCAAATAAAGCCGCGCCGTCTCCTCGAGTTCCTCGATGGCGTCAGCGGCAGCAGAGAGCGAGGAACCGGCGACCACCGGTCCGTGATTGGCGAGCAGGACGGCATGGTGCTTGCCGGCCAGCTCACCGACGGCCTCCGCGAGGGCCATGTCGCCAGGCGGATAATAGGGCACCAGCGGCAGCGTGCCGATGCGCATGGCATAGTAGGCCGTGATGGGAGGCAGGCAGTTGTGCGTGTCGATTCCGGCAAGGCAGCTGACCGCGACGGAGTGCGTCGAATGGAGGTGCACGACGGCGCCGGAGCCAGGCCGCTGGTCGTACATCGTTGTGTGAAGAAAGGCTTCCTTGGTCGGCTTGTCACCGTCGATGTGTTGGCCAAGAGCATCGAGCTTCGAGATCCGGGCTGGGTCGAGCGTGCCGAGCGATGATCCGGTCGGCGTCATCAACCAGCCGCCATCCTCGAGGCGCACCGAGATGTTCCCGGTCGAGCCGTGGGTGAGGCCGCGCTCAAAAAGCGACAGCGCGACGGCGGTGATCTGCTCACGATGCTCTGGTTCACTGGCCATGGCGGTTACGCGTCCGCCGCGAGTTTATTCCACGCTTCGATGAAGAAGCGCTCGCCGCCGAAATTCCCGGATTTCAATGCGAGCACCAGGCCGCGCTCGTCGATGCTCTTGGTCCAAGGGACGCCCGGATCGATTTCCGGGCCGATTTCGATCGCATCGACCCTGAGCGCAGCGACAACGGAACCGGAGGTCTCTCCGCCGGCGACGATCAGCTTGGTGAAGCCGGCTTCGCCAAGACCCTTGGCAATCTCGGCCATGGCATTCTCGACGACCGCGCCGGCCTGCTCACGGCCGAGCTCATCCTGCACCTTGGCGACGGCGTCCGGGTCGTCGCTCGAATAGATCAGTACCGGTTTGCCCGCCGCCTGCGCTTTCGCGAACGCGACAAACGTGTCGGGTTTGACGTTACCATCGGCGATCTTGAGGGCGTCGATGTGCATGGCCGGAATGCCGGCTTCCTTGGCCGCCTTGATCTGGCCGCGGGTCGCCGCCGAACAGCTGCCCGACAGAATCGCGGCGCGACCCGGCCGCGCGCTCATTGGAACATTGGCCGCCGTCTTGTGCAGCAGGCCTTGCGCAACGAAATT
>JBPCVZ010000440.1:0-5216 GCA_051010015.1 Hyphomicrobiaceae bacterium | reverse complement strand
GCGGCCAGCCCGGCACGCATCGCCGCGATCAGGCGGTCGCCGAGAAACCCGGTCGTCCCGAGAAAACCATCGACGATCGCCTGGGGCACATCCTCGTTGGCAAGCAGGTTGCCGCCTGACGCGACATTCTCAGCCTGCGCCGAAGTGAAGATGCCGAGGGAATTCGCGCCCGAATGGATGGCCGTGCCGCCGGCGACGTCGACGGCCAGCACTTGCCGGTATTCGAGGAATTCCTTGTGCTGCTGGATATGCGCAATCGCCTCCGCCGCACTCTTTCCCTCCTGCATCAAATCCAACCCCAGCGGGCCGAGCGTCGGATCGGTGACGTTCTGCGAGGCGACGGCGCCGACGCCGGCGCGGGCATAGGAACACCGCGCCGCCACCGCCGGCGACGACGACGAGATCGCGACACCGAACATGCCGGTCACCGCACAACGGGCAACAAGTGAAAAGGTCATGGGTGAATCAATCCGGAATAACGGCGGTGCCGTCGATTTCAACGAGCCACTCGGGCCGGGCGAGCGCCTGCACGACGAGGCCGGTCGAGACCGGATGGACGCCCTTAATGTACTCGCCCATCGTGCGGTAGACCGCATCGCGGTGGCGCACGTCGGTGAGATAGACGACGACCTTGACGAGATGCTCCATGCGCCCGCCGGCCTCTTCGATCAGCTGCTCGATGTTCTGCATCACCTTGTGCGTCTGCGCCACCGGGTCATGGCTGTCGATGCTCTTGGCATCATCGAGGTTCTGCGGGCACTGGCCGCGCAGCCATACGATGCGCCCGCCCGAGGTCACCACCGCCTGGCACAGGTCGTTGTCGAGGTTCTGCTCCGGGTAGGTGTCCTTGGTGTTGAATTTGCGCAGGCGGGTATGGGCCATGAGGGTCTCCGTCGGATCAGCGGCGCGACGCGGTGACATGATTTCATACCAGACCGCTGCACATTGCAATCTAGGCGACGTAGAATCAGGCGTCTAAGATGATCGCCGGTGGAGGCCGGCGACCCGGCGCCGAGCCGGAATGGCCGCAAGAGGACGCAGAGATGTCGATCGAAAAAGTCGAGACGCTGGTTATCGGCGGCGGTCAGGCCGGCCTCGCGATGAGCGCGCACCTGAGCCGCAACGGCCTGGCGCATGTCGTCCTCGAACGCGGCCGTATCGCCGAACGCTGGCGCTCGGCGCGATGGGATTCGCTGGTCGCCAACGGCCCCGCCTGGCACGACCGCTTTCCGGAACTGGAGTTCGCCGATACCGACCCGGATGCCTTTCCCGGCAAGGAAGCCGTTGCCGACTATTTCGTCGCCTACGCCGAACAGATCGCAGCCCCGATACGCTGCGGCGTCGAGGTCACAGAGGTGCGCCGCAACGACGGCCGACCCGGTTTTCGCGTCGAGACGTCCGCAGGCGTCATCGAGGCAACCAACGTCGTCGCCGCCACCGGCCCGTTCCAGCAGCCGGTCATCCCGGCCGTCGTGCCGCCGAGCGCCGGCGTCATGCAGGTCCACTCGAACGCCTACCGCAACCCCGGCCAGTTGCCGGAGGGTGCCGTCATTGTCGTCGGCTCCGGTGCTTCGGGCGTCCAGATCGCCGACGAACTCGAGAGCGCCGGCCGGCGCGTATATCTCTCCGTCGGCCCACACCACCGCCCGCCGCGCAGCTATCGCGGCCGCGACTACGTGTGGTGGCTCGGCGTGCTTGGCAAGTGGGATGTCGCCGCCATCGAGCCCGGCACGGAGCATATCTCGATCTCGGTGAGCGGCGCACACGGCGGCCACACGGTCGATTTTCGCCAGCTCGCGGCGCAAGGCATCACGCTCGTCGGCATGACGCAGTCGTACAAGGATGGCGCACTGCTGTTCGCGCCTGATCTTAGCGACAACATCGCCCACGGCGACGCCAACTACCTGTCCGTGCTCGACGAAGCCGACGCCTTCGCGGCGCGCCACGGCCTCGACCTGCCCGACGAGCCCGGGGCGCGTGATTTTCTGCCCGACCCGCCCTGCGTCAGCGATCCTATTCTAGAACTCGATCTGGCCGACGCCGGCATCAGCGCGATCGTCTGGGCGACGGGCTACGCGGTCGATTTCAGCTGGCTCAAGGTCAACGCGCTCGATGACCAGGGTCGCCCCGTCCACCAGCGCGGCGTCTCGACCGAGCCCGGCATCTACTTTCTCGGCCTGCCGTGGCTGTCGCGGCGCGGCTCGTCGTTCATCTGGGGCGTGTGGCACGACGCGCGTTACCTCGCCGACCAGATCGCCATCCAGCACCAGTACATGGCGTACCATGAGGCTGTGAAGAAGCGCGCGGTGCGGTGAAACCGGCGGCATTAAATCACCGACGATCGGCAACCCGTCAACGTCAATCCTGCGTCACTTGCCGAGCGGCCGCAGTGCGACGCAAGCGTTCATACAAAAACTCCGGCGCAAAGTCGGCACCGTTCGGCCAGACCACCGTGTCGAGTTCCGTGTCGGCCCGCAGTTGAGCAAAAACCGCAACGTCCTTGAGCGGTTCGAACATCGGCCCCCACAGCTCATCGGCCAAATCGATTTCGCCACGCAGGCCGTCCGCGAACGCCAGCCAGACGCGGTAGTCACCGGCATGACGTGCATCAACAATCTCGGGCGTCATGGTCATTCCAAAGGTTCGATCGGTAGCAGCGGCTCCCGGTTTGCCGCGCGTTGCCAATTTTCCAACAATGCCTGTTCATGGCGATCGCGCCACAAGCGTACCCGGTTTAGCGCCTGGCGTGGTAAATCGCCATCCAACAGCGTCCCATCCGCTAGACTCATGCGCGCCCGGTTCGCGCCATAGCGAAGATGGATATGCGCTGGCGGATGATCATTGTAGTACATCGTTACGACAATCCCAAAGAACCGGCAAAGTTCGGGCATATCCCGCCTCACGCAATACCAGGCTTTCAACATGCACAGGCGCCACCGTTCCTCAATCTGGGTAAATACCCAGGCGCCGCCGGTTCGGTCCGGCCGCACGCCCGCGCGTCATCCATTCCGTGCCGCGAACGGCCCGACCTTGCCATCCACCGACATCCCACTCTAGGCTGCCACCACCCGCTTTCCCGCGCCCCGCCGCCAGTCAACGCGCGCCGATCGATCCCAGGAGCCCAGCCCATGACGAAACCGTTTCTCGCGACCGGCGTCGGCTCGATGCCGAAACCGGCCTGGCTGATGGAGCAGCTGCCGCTCAATGCCAAGGGCAAACAGGTCCACGGCAAGGGCGCCGACTGGCATTTTTCCGGCGACCTGCTCGAGCAGGCGATGGATGATGCGACGCGCGTCACGATCCACGACCAGGAGCATGCCGGCCTCGACGTGATCAGCGATGGCGAGCAGCGGCGCACGTCGTATCTGACCTACATCACCAACCGCCTCGACGGTTTCGACTATGAAGCGCTGGCGCAGAAATGGACGCGCAACAAGCGCCGCCTCGCCGAAGTCGGGCGTTGCATCGGCCCGGTCCGGCGCAGCGCGCCGATGCTGACGCGCGATGCCGAATTCCTGCTGGCCGAGACGGATCGGCCCGTGAAGATGACCCTGCCCGGCCCGATGACGGTGGTCGATTCGACCGCCGACGAACACTATGGCGACGAAGCCACGATGGCGATGGAGGTTGCCGACGCGCTCAATGCCGAAGCGCGCGAACTCGATGCCCTCGGTGTTGCCGTCATCCAGTTCGACGAACCGGTCTTCAGCAGGTATCCGGACAAAGTCCGCGAATGGGGCATCACCGCCCTCGACCGCTGCCTCGACGGCATCACCAAGGCCAAGACGGCGGCGCACATCTGCTACAGCTACCCGATGCCCGGCGTGCCGCGCCCGATCGTCGACAGCTATCCGGTCATTCTCGCGGCGCTCGAGAACTCGAAGATCGACCAGCTTGCACTCGAGTTCGAAGCCTCGAAGCTGGACCCCGAACTGCTGCGCCTATGCCCGTCGAAGACGGTGATGTTCGGCTGCATCGACAACGGCCCGCACGACATCGAATCGCCCGAACACGTCGCCGCCAAGCTGCTTGCGGCGGCCAAGCACCTGCCGGCCGAGCAGATCCAGGCGGCACCCGATTGCGGCCTCGTACCGCTGCCGCTCGCCATTGCCCGGGCGAAGCTCAAATCGATGGTCGAAGGCGCCCGTCTCGCCCGCCAGAGGCTCTAAAGCGTGTCGCATAAAATGCTCCCCGCTTTAGATTCCTTTGGGCTCACGGCTATTCCCTCGCTTCGCTCGGGGCCTCCGCCATGCACGCGTTAGCGTGCGTTGCACGCTGTGGGCGGCGCGATGGCAGTCGACTTGATGTTGGTCAATGCACCTTGATCATGCGCAACGCCATGCTCGCCAACATTGCCTGCAGCGGTTGCAACGCATGACCTGGGAGAAGCGCATGTACAAGAACGTTTTGGTGCCCATCGACCTGGCGCACAAGGAGCAGGCTGGCGCGATGATCCGAACCGCCCTGGCCACGGCTGCCGATGATGCAAAAATGACCTTGTTCTTTGCGATGCCGGAGATCCCTATCGTCCTCGACCTTCAACTTCCGGCCGGCTCGGCGGACAAGGCAAAGGCGGATGCGGAAGAACAACTGCGCGAACTCGCCAAATCCAGCGGCGCGCCGGAGACCACCAGCGTCGCGACCGCGGTCGGCAGGCCACATCACAAGATCCTGGAGGTCGCCGAGGAACGGCAAGTCGATCTGATCGTGATGGCGTCCCATCAGCCCGGCTTGGCGGACTACTTGCTGGGCTCCGTCGCCGCCAACGTCGTTCGGCACGCGAAATGCTCGGTCCACGTTATGCGATAGCTGGCTGCGGCCATCGATGATGGGCTTCAGCCTTACTCTCGGGTAAGGCTGAAGCCCGTTTCTCGCTAGGCTTTGAGTTCCTGCGTGACACGCGTGCCATCGGGAGCGATGGCACCTGTGGTGGCATCGATCGGCGCGGCCGAAGAGTCTTCGTTGAGCGACCGATGAAGCCCGAAAGCCATTGCGATCAGCACAAACGAAATCGGAAACGCCGCTGCGATTGAGGCGGTCTGCAGAGCCTTCAGTCCGCCAGCAAGCAACAACACGCCGGCAACCAGGCCTTCGCCCATGCCCCAGATGATCCGGAAGATTTTCGGCGGATCATCATCGCCCATCGACAGCATCGTCGTGATCACCAGCGTACCTGAGTCTGACGACGTGATGAACCATGACGCCAGAAGCAGGGT
>JBPCVZ010000439.1:0-2526 GCA_051010015.1 Hyphomicrobiaceae bacterium | reverse complement strand
GGGTAAGATACATCGATGCTATTGACCCGGCACAGAAGAACAGGCCGAGGATAACGGTTATAATGCGCCGGCGCCCGGACCATGCAACAAGACGTGTGTAAATTTTGAGCAGCGGTCCTTCGCGCTCCTCGTGCGGGATGTCGCGCATGAAGTAGGCCGCCAGCAAGGGCGTAATGAGGCGCGCGACGAGCAGCGAGAAGAACACGGCAGCCGCCACTGTCAGGCCGAACTGCTTGAAGTACTGGCCGGCAATACCGTCCATGAAGCTGACCGGCACGAACACGGCGATGATCGTGGTTGTAATCGCAATAACCGCGAGACCGATTTCGTCGGCAGCCTCCAGTGAGGCCCGATATGGCGATTTGCCCATCTTGATGTGGCGCACAATGTTTTCGATCTCAACGATCGCATCGTCGACCAGGATGCCGGTGACGATGGTGATGGCGAGCAGGCTGACGAGGTTTAGCGAAAAACCAAACGCCGACATCGCCCAGAAAGTCGGCACGACGGAAAGCGGCAGAGCAATTGCGGCAATGACCGTGGCGCGCATGTTGCGCAAAAATATAAAGACAACGAAAACCGCAAGGATTGCGCCCTCAATGAGTGTTTTCATCGTCGATTCATAGACGCCGCGGGTGTAGCTGACCGTGTCGTCGATGAGGCGCAGTTCCACCGCCGGATGGGCTTTGCGCAACCGTTCGATCGCCTTTTCGGCTTCTGCTGCAACCGTGATTTCACTCGCGCCCTTCGAGCGTGTGATCGAGAAGCCAACTGCCGGTTTGCCATCGAGATCGGCGAAAAACCGTGGCTCCTCCCAGCTGTCCGTGACGGTGCCTAACTCGTTGAGGCGGACATTGCGCCCGCCCGGCAGCGCGATTTTGGTCTCGCCGAGCGCGGCAAGCGAGGTCTTGCCGGCAAGCGTTCGGATGGCCTGACGGCGCCCGGCCATCTCCGCGCGTCCGCCGGCAATATCGACGTTGGTCGCCCTGAGCTGGTTGTTGACCTCGCCGGCGGTCAGTCCAAGGGCGAGCAGCTTATCCGGGTTGAGTTCGATCCGGACTTCACGCGTCACGCCGCCGATGCGGGCGACTTGTGCGATACCTTTGACGCCCTGCAACTCGCGAATGAAGGTGTCGTCGACCAACCAGGAGAGTTCCTCAGGCGTCATAGTTGGCGCGCGGGCGGCATAGCTCAGGATTGGCAACCCGGCAATATCAAGACGCTGGATGACAGGATCGTCGATTGTTCTTGGCAGTTCGGAGCGCAGGCGATCGACGGCATCCTTGACGTCGTTCGTTGCCCGATCAATCGGGATGCCGAGCTCAAATTCCAACGTTGTTGTCGACGCGCCTTCGACAACGTTCGAGAGGATATGCTTAACGCCGGTGATGCCGGCGACCGCATTCTCGACCTTCTTGGTGACTTGCGTTTCGAGTTCAACCGGTGACGCGCCAGGTTGCGTGATCTGGACGGTGACCACCGGGATGTCGATGTTCGGGAAGCGTTTCACCGGCATGCTTCGAAATGTCGTGATGCCGAGCGTCATGAGCACCATGAAAAGCACCAGCGACGGTACCGGATTGCGGATCGCCCAGGCCGATATATTCATGCGCATGTCAACCTGCCTTCGGCTGAGCGGCCGGGTCTGGAGGCGTCGCGTTCGCGTCAGCGGGTTCTACTGGCGTAATGTCTTCACCGTCGCCAAGGAACGTGCCGGCTTTGGCAACGACACGATCGCTTGGCGTCAGACCTTTGCGGACCTCGACATAGCCGTCGCTGATGAGGCCGATCGTAAGGCGCCGGGTGCGCACCTTGTTGCCGACGACGATCTGCACGAAAGGTCCTTTATCGTCGCGCATGATGGCGTTTGCCGGGATGGCGAGGCCTTGCCCGTTGGCGGTTTCGACAATCCCGGTTGTAAAGGTGCCAACACGAAGCCCGGTTTTTGGGCCGATGAATATGCGGACATGGCCTAGTCGTGTCTCGGGGTCGACGCGCGGGCTGACCAGGCGGACCGTGCCATTGATACTGGGCTGGCCAGGTATCTCGATGCGCACGATCTGGCCTGGCGCCAGCCGGTGGATCTGATCGCTCGTGACTTCTCCATCGAGTTCGATTTCTGCGGCTCGAGCCACACGGAACATCGGGTCGCCGACCCCCGTCGCAATGGCGCCAAGTTTGGCTGATCGCGACAGGACGAGACCCGCGACGGGGGCATGTATGGCTGTGCGCGAGCGCCGCCAGAGAAGCTCTCGACGTTTGGCTTCGGCCTCGGCCTGCCCGCTTTGCGCCACCTTCAAGTTGTTTTTGGCGATGGCCAGCGCGGCGCGGGCGGCGGTTGCGACCGCTTGGCGCTGATCTAGTGTGCTGTCTGCCAGATAACCGGACCGGCTCAGCGGTTTCGCGCGTTTGAGGGCGGCTGCGGCTTCCTGCAATTGCGCCTGGGCCTGGGTTATCGCGCTGCCGGCGCGGGCGATGCCGGCTTCGGCGCGCAGCAGCATGGCGTCGTTTTGGGCGACCAGCGCG
>JBPCVZ010000438.1:0-28081 GCA_051010015.1 Hyphomicrobiaceae bacterium | reverse complement strand
CAGCGCTGAGCGTGTCGCTTGGTTTGCCGGCGAGCATGACGTGTTCGGCGCCGGCGGATTTGAGCAGCGATGCGGTGGCTTCGCCGAGGCTCTCGTAATTGGCGTCGCTGGAGCAGATGCAGGCGAGCCTGGCGCCGGACGCGGTGAAGGCGGCGCCGGCTTCGGCGGAATTCGTGAAGCCCTCGTTGCTGGCGACGTCGATGCCGCCGGCGGCGAGCAGGTTGGTGATCCACATCGCGCGCGCGGTGTGCTCGGCAAGCGGCCCGAGGTTGGCGAGGAAGACGGTCGGCCGCGTGCCGGCCGTTGCGAGGTGCGCGTCGGCGGCGTCGCGCAGGGCTTCGTAGGGCTCGGCGAGGCGCATCGAGGGCAGCGGTGGGACAACGAGCGCGCCGCCTTGCACGTGCATGCGCTCGGCCGGTTCGACGTCGAGGACGCCGGTCGATGGCTCGTCGAGTTGCGGGAATTCACTGGTACCGGTGATCGGTTCGCGGCGCGTGGCGAGGCGTTTGGCGCGGTCGCTGGCGACGACTGCGATGCGCGCCTGGATGGCACCGTCCGTGAGGCTGGCGACGAGGCCGCCTTCGCGCTCGATCTCCTGGAACTGGGCCCAGGCGGTTTGGCACAGTTCATCGGTGAGCGCTTCCGTGGCGCCGGCGCCGGCGGTCGGATCGGCGACACGCCAGAGGTTGGATTCTTCGAGCAGGATGGTCTGCGTGTTGCGCGCGATGCGCCGCGCGAAGGCATCGGGCAGGCCGTGCGCGATCGAGTGCGGCAGCACCGTGAGGCTGTCGGCGCCGCCGATGCCGGCGGTAAACGTCGCCATCGTCGCGCGCAGCATGTTGACGCCGGCGTCGCGCCGGGTCGCCATGCGCCAGGCGGTTTCGGCGTGGATTTTGATGGATTTCGTATCAAGACCGGAGGCTTGTTGGACGCGGGCCCAGAGTTTTCGCAGCGCACGCAGCTTGGCGATGCCTTCGAACTGGCCGGCGTCGATCGCGACAGTGAAGGACAGGGTGTCGGCGGCGTCGGCAAGCGCCATGCCGGCGGCTTCGAGGCCGCGCAGGTAGTCGACTGCGGAGGCGATCGCGATGGCGAGTTCCTGGGCTTCGGAGCCGCCGGCTTCGCTGACCGGTCGGGCGTCGCAGGAAACGAACGGGCCGGTGAAGCCTTTTGCCGCCAGGTCCGAGATGGTGCCGGCGAGTTTTTCGGTGGTCTCGGGCCAGCCGATCATGCGTTGGCCGGTCGTCATCAGCTGGGCGAGCGGGGCGAGGCCGAAGTCGATCGTGAGATCGGCAGGTGACAGGCCTTGGCGGGCAACAAGGTCTGCAAGGGCGCCGGCGCACTGCTGGCCGGTGTCGCCGACCTCGATGCGCAGGGCGATCATGTCGAGGGCGACGTTGTCGAGCACCTTGGCAAGGGTGTCGGCAGAGGTGGCGTCGATGCCGAAGCCGCGGGCGGTATAGCTGCTCGCGACGACGAGGACGAGGGTGTCGGCGCCGTTCTCGAGGTCTTCGAGGGCGAGCTTGTTGGCGGCTTCAGCGTCGGGATGGTCGATGCGCTGGGCGAGATGCCAGGGCCGGCCGGCATGGACCGAGGTCACTGGGGCCTTGTCGGCGGCCTGCATGTAGAGCGGCTGCAGGGCAATGCCGTCGGCGGTGTTCGAGACGAGGCGCCTGGCGAAGTCGCCGCCCTTCAAGACGCGCTCGATCGCGGCGCGCCAGGCGGTTTCGTCGCGGCCGTCGAAACCTTGCGACAAGGGGAGATCGTCGTGGGGAGCGGTCATGGTTGTCTCACTGGGCAGGCTCGCAGGTGCATTCGGTTGGCGCCATGCATAGCGCGGACCGTGGCCGGCGGCCAAGAGCGTAAGTGGTGCGGATGGGGTCGATGGGGTTTGACTTTAGGCGCATGTCGGCAGTTTCGCTCGTGATGCGCAGGGGTCACTTTGATCGCGAAATTGCGCGCTGTTTACCAACGGGAGAGCGTTTTTCTGCTTTTATGAGGGGAGATGTGATTCTTTTGCACGGGGTTTGAGAGGTTTAACGGCTAATGCTGATCCATCGTATGACCGTGGTGTCGCTTGCGGCCGCCCTGTTGACGTTTGGCATGGCCTCGATGGCGAGCGCGAAGCCACGCGAGGTCAGTCTCAATCTCGGCTATCCGCCGGGCTCGATCGTGATCATCAACAAGGAACGCGCGCTCTATTACGTGCTCGGCGACGGCCGGGCGTTGCGCTACCGGGTCGCGGTCGGCACGCGCAAGGAGCTGTGGGTCGGCCGGATGTTCGTCTCGAACATGCGCAAGAACCCGCATTGGACGCCGGTCGATGGCGGCCCGACGGTGCGCGGCGGGATCGCCAGCAACCCGCTTGGCAAGCGCGCGATCTATCTCGACTGGTCGCTGCTGCGCATCCATGGCACGCCGTCGCGCGGCTCGATCGGCCGGGCAGCCTCGAACGGTTGCATCCGGATGTTCAACGAAGATGTCATCGATCTCTACGAGCGCACGCATATCGGTGCGCCGGTGATCGCGATCAACGCGCGCTCCGAGGCGCCCCGCTTCCTGGAGCCGAAGGTGACGGGCAAGCTGAAGGCCTACTCACGGGTCGCGAAGACGGCACGCTGAAGCGGCCGGCCTTGGGCCGAGATCAAAAAAGGCGCGACACGGGCGTCCCGCATCGCGCTTTCCTGGATGGATGATGATCGCGAGCCGGCGTTACGCCTTGTCGACCATGCCTTCGACGTATTCCCAGTTGACCAGGTTGTCGATGAACGCCTCGAGGTATTTCGGGCGCGCGTTGCGATAATCGATGTAGTAGCTGTGCTCCCACACGTCGCAGCCGAGGATCGGTTGTGAGCCGTGCATCAGCGGATTTTCACCGTTCGGTGTCTTGGTGACCTCGAGCTTGCCGTCCTTGACGGCGAGCCAGGCCCAGCCGGAGCCGAACTGGGTCGTGCCGGCCTGGATGAAGTCGGTGCGCATCTTGTCGTAGCCGCCGTAGGCCGCGACCAGACCTTCGAGCTTGCCCGGCAGCGATGTGCCGCCGCCGTTCGGCTTCATCCAATTCCAGAAGTGCATGTGGTTGTAGTGCTGGCCGGCCTGGTTGACGAGGGCCTGGTTGCCTTCGCTGAAGGCGGCCTTGCAGATGTCCTCAAGCGCCATGTCGGCGAACTTGGTGCCCTCGATGAGGCCGTTGCCAGTGTTGACATAGGCAAGGTGGTGCTTGTCGTGATGGAACTCGAGGGTCTCTTGCGACATGTGCGGGGCGAGCGCGTCGTGGGCATAAGGCAGCTCGGGAAGTGAAAACGCCATTTGGGGGTATCCTCTCTTGTCGGTTTTTGGGCGGGAACGCTGGTGCTGCAAATTAGCCATCCACGGCGATGATGCAATGCTTTGCTGAGATGGTATCATCGCGCGCCCGGTACAATGCATGGTTTCCGTACGCTCTGTAACGCCAAATTAACCCCGATGGATGCTTAGTGATCGCGTTCATCGAGTGTGTTTGTTGTGCGTTGGAGTGTTGATCAATGTGTTCGTTTGGTTTCGTCGCGGCTCGCGACGGGGGCCCGCCGGCTGTTTTGCGCGCCGCGTGCGGAGGCCCACGAGCCGGTCGTTTTCTGCAAGTCGTCAACGTGATCGGGATCGGGCTGCTGGTCAGCGCCTGTGCGAGTTCACATGCCGCTTACAACGATTATTCTCACGTCGGCGCCCATGTCGGCACACCGCGTTCGGCCCAGGTCGCTGTCGCAACGCCGCCCCCGGTCGAGCTCGAGGACGACGGGCTCGCCGTGCAGGCGCCGCCGCGCCTGCAAAAAAATCCAGAACCGGATGATCCGAGCGAGCCGTTCAGCCCGAACTACGGGCCGGCACCGGACGGTGTGACCGCTCCGCGGGCGCCGGCAACGATGCCCATCGAGGGGCAACGCCGCGCGCGCAAACGTCCCGTGATCATTCGCTCGCGCACGACACCGATGTCGCCGGCCGAAGTGCAGGCGATCATGGTTCAGGCCATGGTCGCCCACGAACGGCGCAATCCTTGAGGCTCGACGGGGCCTGGTGCTCAGAAGCGGGGCCTGGGCGCTCAGAAGAACGCCTGCAGGCCGGTCTGGGCGCGGCCGAGGATCAGGGCGTGGACGTCGTGGGCGCCTTCGTAGGTGTTGACGGTCTCGAGGTTCGTCAGGTGGCGCATGACGTGATACTCGATCGAGATGCCGTTGCCGCCGTGCATGTCCCGCGCCGTGCGGGAAATGTCGAGCGCCTTGCCGCAATTGTTGCGCTTGACGATCGAGATCACTTCGGGGGCGCAGCGGTGTTCGTCCATCAGACGACCGACGCGCAGTGAGCCTTGCAGGCCAAGCGCGATTTCGGTCTGCATGTCGGCCAGTTTCTTCTGCACGAGCTGGGTCTGTGCGAGCGGGCGGCCGAACTGCTTGCGATCGAGCGTGTACTGCCGGGCGCGGTGCCAGCAGTCCTCGGCGGCGCCCATCGCCCCCCACGAGATGCCGTAGCGTGCGCGGTTGAGGCAGCCGAACGGGCCGGCGAGGCCGGAGATATTGGGCAACAGGTTGTCTTCGGGCACGACGACGCCATCCATGACGATTTCGCCGGTGATCGAGCAGCGCAGCGACAGCTTGCCGTCGATCTTCGGCGCCGACAGGCCCTTCATGCCTTTTTCGAGGACGAAGCCGCGGATCTTGCCGTCGTGGGCGTCGGACTTGGCCCAGATCACGAAGACGTCGGCGATCGGGGCGTTGGAGATCCACATCTTGGTGCCGGTCAGGCGGTAGCCGTCGGCGATTTTTTCGGCGCGTGTGAGCATGCTGCCCGGGTCCGAGCCGGCGTCGGCTTCCGTGAGGCCGAAGCAACCGACCCACTCGCCGGTGGCCAGCTTGGGCAGGTATTTCTGGCGTTGTTCTTCCGAACCGTAGGCGTGGATCGGGTACATCACGAGCGAGGACTGCACCGAGTTCATCGAGCGGTAGCCGCTGTCGACGCGCTCGACCTCACGCGCGACGAGACCGTAGGAGACGTAGTTGGCACCGGCGCAACCGTATTCTTCCGGGATGGTCAGGCCGAGCAGGCCGAGTTCGCCCATCTCGTTGAAGATTTCACGGTCGGTGTGCTCTTCGAGATAGGCACTGGCGACGCGCGGCATCAGCTTGTCCTGACAATACTCGTGCGCCGTGTCGCGGATCATGCGCTCTTCGTCGGTCAATTGATCTTCGAGCAGGAATGGGTCCGGCCAGTCAAAGACGGGTTTGGTGCTGGTTGGCGACGAGTCCTGCATGGTTTTGGCTCCGGGCTTTTCAATTGCGATGATTGCCTTCTGTTTACGGTGACTGGGTCCGTTTGAGCAAGGGCGATGGTGCATTGCGGTGGCGGCAATTAGACGTTGACAAGTCTGGAACATATAGAGAACATGTAAGAGGGCGGTTCTCTACCCAGGGGCAGGCGGTCAAGCACAGGCAGCCTGGAGGGATTATGTGCGATCGAACCCATGCCTTGAAAGTTCTGGCCTTGAAAGTTCTGGCGGTATCGGCGCTGCTTGCCCTGGCGCCACCTCAGTCGTTGATCGCGGTGGCGCATGCCGCCGACTACGTCGATGATCGGATTGCGATGACGGGGCTGGTGCGCGTACACCGACGCGATGACTATCACTGCCATCGCCGTCGGGGATACCGGCGATGGTGCCATCAAGGAGCAAGGGGATGGCAGGACGACGGCGGTTATCGACAGCGCAAAAGTGTGCCGCGCCGGGCTTGGCAGCAGCGACGCTGGTGGCAACGAAGGGGGCGGCAACGGCGCCGCTGGCGAGACTATCGTCGTTGGCGCGATGAACGGGCGCCGCCGTGGTGGCGTCGCGGTCCCGAGTGGCCCGTGCCGCGCGATGTTCAAAGGGTCTGAGCAAACTCGAAAGGGTGATGCATGACGGCGGCGGCCACGGACAGCGCTGGTCAAGGTGTTTTGATCGTTGCCTACGAATCGATAGGTGACCGGCAACGCGCCGAGGTTGATAATGCCGTCGAGCGCATCTTCTTTGCGGCAAGCAGCGTGCAGTCGTTTCGCGACGCGGCGCATCGCGATGCGTTTCGCTGGTTGTGGCTGGGCCGGTATCTGGAAGAAGAGCCCGATGAGGCGTTCGTTGCGATCGCCGATGGCGCGGTGTGCGGCTATCTGGTTGGCAGTCTGATCGACCCGGCGCCGCGCGCGGTGTTTCGCGAGCTCGACTATTTTCAGGATTTTGCGGCTGAGACCGCGCGGTATCCGGCGCACCTGCACATCAATCTCGATGAGCGGTTTCGCAGCCTCGGGATCGGCGGGCGGCTGATCGCGCGATTTGATGCGCATGCGACGGCGCAGGGCGTCCCAGGCATGCATGTCGTGACGGGGGATGGGATGCGCAATGTCGGCTTTTATACCCGGCTCGGGTTTCGCGAGGTGGCCCGGGCGCCGCGCAATGGCGGGGTCGTCGTGATGCTCGCCAAGGCGCTCGGCGGCGTCGGCACCCCCGCCGCCGGCTAAGCCGCGCGACCCCGTCGCCGATACGGGAAATCCGCCTATTGGTTGCACGCAACGCGCGTGCCTGATTAATCATAAACGAGGATGGCAGTGACCGGCGCTCATCTGGCGAGCCCGGCGACACGAATGCTCGAGCGGGGACGACCTATGCGCAGCGATACATTGGCGGACTATGATTATGTCGTCGTCGGCGCGGGCACGGCGGGCTGTTTGCTGGCCAATCGCCTGTCGGAGGACCCGGACGTCAGTGTGGCACTTCTCGAGGCGGGCGGGCGCGATAACTATATCTGGGTGCACATTCCGGTCGGTTATCTTTACTGCCACGGCAACCCGCGTGTTGATTGGGGCTTCAAGACGGCGCCGGAAGAAGGCCTCAACGGGCGCAGCCTCAACTATCCGCGCGGCAAGGTGATCGGCGGCTGCTCGTCGATCAACGGCATGATCTACATGCGCGGCCAGGCACGCGATTACGATCTTTGGCGCCAGTATGGCAATCCCGGCTGGGCCTGGGACGATGTGTTGCCCTACTTCCTGCGCCACGAAGATCAACTCGCGATGGAGCCAGAGTCATTCGATGGGCTGCACGAGCGCGGTGGAGAGTGGCGGGTCGAGAACGCGCGTGTGAAATGGCAGATCCTCGAAGCGTGGGCGGATGCCGCAGAGCAGGCAGGCATTCCGCGGATCAATGATTTCAATCGCGGTGACAATGAAGGCTCGAGTTATTTCCAGGTCAACCAGAAGAGCGGTGTGCGGTGGAATACGGCGAAGGCATTTCTGAAGCCGGCGCTCGATCGCAAGAACCTGTCGATCGTGACGCATGCCCAGGTCGAGCGTCTCCTGATCGACCGGCAGCGGATTACGGGCGTGCAACTGCGTCGCAACGGAACGGCGATGCAACTCGGTGCCAAGCGCGAGGTGATCCTGTGCGCCGGCGCGATCGGTTCACCGCAGATCATGCAGCTGTCGGGCATTGGCCCGGGGGCGCTGCTGCAGGAGCATGGCATCGATGTGCAGCGCGACTCGGGTAGCGTCGGGGCCAATCTGCAGGACCATCTGCAACTGCGCTGCGCCTATAAGGTGAGCGGCGTCAAGACCTTGAACGAGACGTCGCAAACGCTGTGGCACAAGGCCAAGATCGCGATCGAATACGGCTTGCGGCGGAGCGGGCCGATGTCGATGGCGCCCTCGCAACTCGGCACATTCGCCAAGTCCGATCCCGACCGGGAGACCGCCAACCTGCAGTATCACATCCAACCGCTGTCGCTCGACAAGTTCGGTGAACCGCTCGATCCGTTCCCGGCGTTCACGGCGAGCGTGTGCAATCTTCGCCCGATGAGCCGGGGGTACGTGCACATCACGTCGCCGGACCCGGCGGCGCATCCCGAGATTCGCCCGAACTATCTGTCCGAGCACGAAGACCGGCAGGTCGCCGCCGATGCGATCAAGCTGACACGACGGATCGTCGGCCAGCCGGCCCTGCAGAAGTACGCGCCGCAGGAATTCCGCCCGGGTCCCGAAGTGGTCAGCGATGACGATCTCGCCAGCGCCGCCGGCGATATCGGCACGACAATCTTCCATCCTGTCGGCACGTGCCGCATGGGCAGTGACGAGGCTGCGGTGGTCGACCCGCAGCTGCGCGTCGTTGGTGTGGAAGGATTGCGGGTCGCCGATGCCTCGGTCATGCCGACCATCACGTCAGGCAATACCAATTCACCGGTTCTGATGATCGCGGAGAAAGCGGCCGCCATGATCGCCGAGGATTGGAAGGGCTAAAGCGTGTCGCAAAAAATGCTCCCCGCTTTAGCTCCCTTTTGGCTCACGGCTAATCCCTCGCTTCGCTCGGGGCCTCCGCCGGGGCGGCGCGAGGCGCCGGGCCGCGGTCGCGGCCTTGTTGTTGAATCCGATTGGATGCGACATGCTCTAGTTTCGCTAAGCGCTGCGCCGTCAATTCGATTTGTAGAGTGCGTTCCTGGCCCACGGTGGCGGTTCATCGAAGATGGTCGATGGCGGCGGCTTGATGGTTGTCGTGGCACGCGAATTCGTTAGTCGTTTGGCCGTCCGGGCCGAGCGATTGATGGGCCGGGTGTTGCGCGGGCTCTTCTTGACTTTGGAACGTTTGAGGCGTGTTGGCAGGGGCGGCCCGCTGCGTGCCGGACTGGCGGCGGCTGCGGTCACCGGCAGCGGCGGTTTGGTTTCGGGAGTGGCGTTGCCGGCCGATGGTGCGCCGAGGCTGGACCGGGTCGCCCGCGACAGCGGTGGCGCGGAGCGGGAAACTGTCGCAACCGGGGACCGGCGTGGTTGCGTCATGCGTCGCGGCGCGCGCCGTGATCGAGTGCGTTCCTGCGGGTCATTGATCAAAGTGCGTCGACCGGACGACACGGGGAGCATTTTCGGCACGATGATCGGAGCCGGTCTGAAACGGAAGGAGCCGGTGAACGCCAGCCGGTCCGTGCGGCGGGCATCGTTCGCGGGCTTTGCGCTGCGGGTGCCTTGTGCGGCGGCGGAGGTGGCAAGGAGAGCGGGCGTGCAGAGGACGGCGCTCAGCAGGACAATTCCGATCCGGCCAATGGTATGGCCGCGCGTGTGGTGGACGGTGGTCATGGCTCAATCCAATAATACTCAGCCTGGGCTGAAGGGCAACGCGGCCTGTCAATCCACCCCCTCAACAAACAACGCATCCCACGGCATCAAAATTATGGCCTGCTTCGCAAATTCAAGGTTTGCGGTTGTTGACTTGGCGGCTAAGCAGCGCGGACCGTAACTGTCTCCCGGGTCGCGTTGGGCATCCAGGTTCGGAATGTATTGTCCGGACAAAGATCGAATATTTTACTTAATGTATATTTAATTTCTGTCTCAGTTTGGGACAAAACGGCGATAGTGTTTACCAAGACAAATGTGGCAACCGGTAAATAAGTACAAACCGCACCGGGCTTTTGTCGATCGGAGCGTTGCACGGTTGCTGCGGCTGAGGCATAGTCCGGCATAGAGCGCAACCGCTTTTTCTCCTTCGATGGAGACTAGTAGAGAAATCAGACAGCTGATCTGCGCGGGTATGGAGGAAAAATGGCTGAAGCCGCTGTTGAGCGTTCGCCGCAGGATGCGAATGCTGCGCCTGCGATCGGCATGGTTGGTGTTAACAAGTGGTATGGCGAATTCCATGTGCTTCGCGATATCGATTTGAGTGTGGCAATCGGCGAGCGGATCGTTGTTTGCGGGCCTTCCGGTTCTGGCAAGTCCACTTTGATCCGCTGCATCAATCGCCTCGAAGAACATCAGCAAGGCACGATCATTGTCGATGGCATCGAGTTGACGAACGATGTCCGCAATATCGACAAGATCCGTTCCGACGTCGGCATGGTGTTCCAGAGCTTCAACCTCTTCCCGCATCTCACCATCATCGACAATCTGTGCCTCGCACCGCAGTGGGTGAGAAAGACACCGCGCGCGGAAGCCGAACGCACGGCGATGGAATATCTCGAGCGGGTGAAAATTCCCGAGCAGGCGGACAAATTCCCGGGACAGCTTTCCGGTGGCCAGCAACAGCGTGTGGCGATCGCCCGGGCGCTGTGCATGAACCCGCGGATCATGCTGTTCGATGAGCCGACATCGGCGCTCGACCCGGAAATGATCAAGGAAGTGCTCGACGTCATGATCGAGCTCGCCCAATCAGGCATGACGATGATCTGCGTGACGCACGAAATGGGCTTTGCCCGCTCGGTCGCCGACCGCGTCATCTTCATGGACCAGGGCGAAATCGTCGAACAGGGTGCACCGGAAGAGTTCTTCAGCAATCCGAAGTCGGAGCGGACGAAACTTTTCCTCAGCCAGATTCTAAATCACTAGAGCTTTGGCGTCGGCCAATGCGCGTGCGCATGCAAGCCTCCGCGGTCCGACGCCAGGGATTCCGTAACAAAAGGGAGAAGATGCGGATGAACAATAAAATGAAAATTGCATTTGCTGCTGCGGCGGCGGTCATCGCGACCGGCACGTCAGCAATTGCGCAAAAATCCGTCGAGGCCATCAAGGCACGCGGCGAACTCATCTGTGGCGTCAGTGGCGCATTGGGTGGTTTCTCGCTGCCCGACTCGAAGGGCGTCATGCAGGGCCTCGATGCCGATGTATGCCGCGGCATCGCCGCTGCGATGGGCACCAAGGTGAAATTCGTACCGTTGACGGCTCAACAGCGTTTCACGGCGCTGCAGTCGGGCGAGGTCGACATCCTGTCGCGTAACACGACGTGGACGCTGACCCGCGATACCGCGCTCGGCCTCAACTTCACGGCGGTCACCTACTATGACGGCCAGGGCTTCATGGTGCCCAAGAAGATTGGCGTCAAGAGCGCCAAGGAACTCGACGGCGCGACGGTTTGCGTGCAGCCGGGCACGACGACGGAGCTCAACCTGGCCGACTACTTCCGCGCCAACAAGATGAAGTACACGCCGGTCGTCATCGAAGGCACGCAGGAAACCAACGCGGCGTTCTTCTCGGGCCGTTGTGACGTGATCACGACGGACGCATCCGGTCTTGCGTCGATCCGCCAGAACGATGCGCCGAAGGGCAAATCCGACGACTATGTCATCCTGCCGGAGATCATCTCGAAAGAGCCGCTCGGTCCGGTTGTCCGCCATGGTGACGACCAGTTCCTCGACATCGTCAAGTGGGTCGTCAACGCCATGATCGAAGCCGAGGAGTACAGCATCACGCAGGCCAACGTCGACAAGATGGCCGCGGAATCCGGCAACCCGGGCATCAAGCGCCTGCTCGGCGTCGAACCGGGCATGGGCAAGAACCTCGGGCTCGACGAAAAGTGGGCGTTCAATGCGATCAAAGCCGTCGGCAACTACGGCGAAGTCTGGGAACGCCACATTCCACCGCTCGGCCTGCCGCGTGGTGTCAACAACCTGTGGAGCAAAGGCGGCATCATGTATGCGCCGCCGGTCCGCTAGTCCGGTACGCTTCATCAGGGCCGCCGCGCGCATGCGCTGCGGCCCTAACTGTACGTGAACGATTTACCAGGAATCTCTCGTAGCCATGACCGATGCCCTCGCGAGCACCAAGAGGCCGCCGAGCCGAAGTTTCGGCAGTCGCGGTTTTTACGACAAAGAAGTCCAAGGCGTAATTTGGCAGGTCGTCACGATCGGTCTCGTCGTTGGTATTGGCTGGTACCTCTATTCCAACATGCTCCACAATCTCGAAACCCGGCAGATCCAGACCGGCTGGGATTTCCTGTGGCGCTCATCGAGCTTCGATATCGGCGAGAGTATGATCGAGTACTCGTCGGCATCGCCCTATTGGAAAGCGCTGCTGGTCGGTTTGATCAATACGTTCCGGGTTGCGATCGTCGGGTGTGTCCTGGCAACGATCCTTGGCGTGATCGTCGGCGTTGCCAGCCTGTCGCGTAACTTCCTAGTCAACAAGCTGACCGCTGGCTACATTCACATCCTGCGCAATATCCCTCTGCTCCTGCAGATGATTTTCTGGATTGCGGTGATTCATCACTTGCCGGCCGTGCGCGATGCGAAGTCCTTCCTCGGCCTCGTGATTACGCAGCGCGGCGTTTACATGCCGGTGCCGGCAGCCGACTTCGGCTGGACCACGGCGCTGATCGGGTTCGTGGTGGCGATTGTTGCATCCTGGTTGGTGCTGCGCTGGTCCCGGGCGCGACAAGCGGAGACGGGTGAGACGTTTCCGGTCTTCTGGGCATCGATTGGTCTGTTGATCGGGTTGACGGTGCTCGGCTGGGCGGTCGGTGGGGCGCCGACGGCGTGGAATAGCCTGCAGCTTGGCCGGTTCAATATTAACGGCGGCGTCAACCTGTCGCCCGAATTCCTGGCGGTGCTGATTGCGCTGACGCTCTATACGGCTGCGTTCATCGCCGAGATCGTGCGCTCCGGCATCCTGTCGGTGCCGAAGGGACAAGTCGAGGCGGCGCGGGCGATCGGGCTGCGCGAAAGCGTGATCATGCGCAAGATCATCCTGCCGCAAGCGTTGCGGGTGATCGTGCCGCCGCAGACGAGCCAGTACCTGAACCTGACCAAGAACAGCTCGCTGTCCGTCGCGATCGGTTATCCGGACCTCGTGAGTACCGCCAATACGACGATGAACCAGACCGGACAGGCACCCGAAGGGATCCTGATCATCATGGTCGTCTATCTCAGCATATCGCTGACGATCTCGGCGTTCATGAACTGGTACAACAAGTCGATTCAATTGGTGGAGCGCTGATCATGAGTACCGAAGCACGCAAACCACCGATGACGGCGGCCGGGCCCTGGGCATGGGCACAGCAAAACCTGTTCGGGACGATTTGGAATACGCTGACGACAGTTGTCATCGTCGTCCTGCTGGCCTTGATTGTGCCGCCGCTTTTCGATTGGGCGTTCGCGCAGGCCGTCTGGGTGGCCGACAACGCAACCTGCCGAGCGGCCTCCGGCGCGTGCTGGGGTTTCGTCTCCGAGAAGCACCGATTCATCTTCTTTGGCACCTATCCCTTCGATGAACAGTGGCGGCCGTTCATCATGATGGGCATCCTGTTGGTGCTGGTGATCTTGACACTCAACACCGACATGTGGGGCCGATGGCTGTGGATCTCGTGGCTGGTCGGTCTGCCCGTGATGTTCATCCTGATGCAGGGCGGTGTGCTTGGCCTGACGTTCGTTTCGACGGCGAAATGGGGCGGCCTGCCGTTGACGCTGATCCTCTCGGTGTTCGGCATCGTTGCATCGTTTCCACTCGCGGTGGCGCTGGCCCTCGGGCGTCAATCCGATCTGCCGGTGATCCGGATGATCTGCGTCGGCTTCATCGAACTGATCCGCGGCGTGCCGCTGATCACTCTGCTGTTCATGGCAAGCTTGATGATCAACCTGTTCCTGCCCGAAGGCATGACGTTCGACAAGCTGCTGCGCGCGCAGATCGCCATCATCATCTTCTCCGCCGCCTATCTGGCGGAGGTTATCCGCGGCGGCTTGCAGGCGCTGCCGAAAGGTCAGGGTGAAGCTGCCGATGCGCTTGGACTGTCCTACTGGTACAAGATGGGTTTCATCATCCTGCCGCAGGCGCTGAAGATCGTCATCCCGCCGATGATCAACACCTTCATCGGGCTGTTCAAGGACACCACCCTGGTATCGATTATCGGGCTTTACGACTTCCTGGGTGCCGTGCGCACGGCCGCGCAGGACACCGAGTGGCGCGTCTTCTTCATTGAAGGCCTGATCTTTGCCGCGCTCGTCTACTTTGTCTTCTGCTTCGCGATGGCAAGCTACGGGCGATACCTCGAGGACCGGCTAAATACCGGGCATCGTTAGTTAGAGAGACGGTCCACCGTTTCGGAATGCCGGCGATCGGGCAAGTGTCAAGCCCGGCCGTCGCGCAGCCATGGCAAACAGTTCAGCCGCGTGCGTAAATCTCGGCCACCGCATCGCCGATCGCGAGCGCGGCGGTGAGGCCCGGGCTCTCGATACCGAACAGCATGACGAGGCCGGCAAGGCCGTGTTCCGTCGGCGCATCGATGCGGAAGTCCGGCACCGCTTCGCCTTCGCGGTAAAGCTTGGGGCGGATGCCGGTGTAGTCGGGATGCAGACGCGTTTCGTCGAGGTCGGGGTAGTACATCCGGATGAAATCGAGAAATTTGTCGAGCTTCTCCGGCTTGAAGCTGTAGTCGATCTCCGGGATCCATTCGATGTCGGGGCCGAATTTGCAGCGATTGCCGAGGTCGACCGTAGCGTGCAGGCCGAGCCAGGCGCCGTCCGGCATCGGGTAGATGTGGCGCTTGAACGGCGAGGGGCCGGAGAGCGCATAATACTGCCCGACGGCGTAGTACGTTTCCGGCGGCCGGTAGTTGCCGGTGTAGCGGATCGTGCGCGCGAGATCGGAAGCGTGCAGGCCGCCCGAGATCACCACGTTCCTGGCAGTGACGATATCGTCTTCGCCGATGGTGAGCGCGAACGTGGCGTCGGCCCGGGCTTCGATCGTGGTAATGTCGGTTTGCAGCGCAACCTGGCCGCCGTGCGCCTCGGCGTGTCCTTCGAGGGCAAGCATGAAGCCGTGGCTGTCGACCAGGCCGGTTGACGGCGAAAGCAGGGCGCCGGTGCAGAACACGGCCGGCTCGAACTGCATGGCTTCGTCGCCTGAGAGGCGGCGCAGATCGTCAACGCCGTTGGCCGCCGCCGTCGCCTTGATGGCGTCGAGGCGCTCGAGCTGGTCGGCGTTGGCGGCGACGATGAGCTTTTCGCAGCGGGCATGGTCGACGCCGTTTTCCTCGCAGAAACGGTAAAGCTGGTGCTTGCCCGCGACACAGTATTTCGCGCGCAGGCTGTCCTTTGGATAGTAGATGCCGGCGTGAATGACCTCGCTGTTGCGCGAACTGGTCTCCGAGCCAATGATGTCGTGGCGTTCGGCAACCATCACCTCGTGGCCGGCCATTGCCAGTGCACGTGCGATCGCGAGGCCGACAACGCCTGCGCCAACGATCATGGTTTCGACGTCTGTCGTCACGGTCATCATGCTCCGGGGAATGGTTTTGCGGCGGGCACCGTCTCAAAAGTGCTTGGCCAAAGCAAGCGGCCAGTTGATATCGCGGCAGAGTTGCCAAGGCGCGGCAATGGCTTCAGTGATCAGAACAAAAAAAGAACATCGAGCGCGGCCGACTCGTGGTAATGATGCGAGGTTATGGCCTTTCAGTTCATACATACCGGTGATTGGCACCTCGCCAAGTCGTTTGGCCGCTTCGATGCGGAGACGGCGCCGCTGCTGCGCGATGCACGCATGCGGATCGTCGATCGCGTTGGCGACCTGGCGCGGCGGACGGGTTGCGATGTGGTGCTGGTCGCCGGCGACGTTTTCGACGGACTGATGGTCGCGGACGAGGTGCTGCGCAAGCTCGCGGCGCGGCTCGAGCAGTTCACCGACGTGGCGTGGCATTTTTTGCCGGGCAACCATGATCCGGCGGTCGCCAACGGTGTGTGGCAGCGCTTTGCGAAGTTCGCCGATGCCGCGCATGTCGTGGTTCATCACGAAGCCGGCCTGCATCATATTTCGGCTGATGTTGACCTGTTGACGGCGCCGTTGCGGGCACGCGCGATCGCGCATGATCCAACTGCGTGGATGGCCGAGCGTGAGCGGGCTGCCGGGACGATTCGGGTGGGGCTGGCGCACGGCGCCGTTCAGGGATTTGGCAGTGCCGGGGAGGCATCCGTGCTGATTGCGCCCGACCGGGCGATCACCGCCGACCTCGACTATCTGGCCCTCGGGGATTGGCACGGCGTGCGCCAGGCCGGGCCGAGAGCCTGGTATGCGGGTACACCCGAGCCGGAGCAGTTCCCGGACAACGAGCCAGGCTATGCGCTCAGCGTCGCGATTGCCGACCCAGGCGCCGAGCCGACGGTCGAGCGGCATTGGCTTGCGACGTATGTCTGGCGGCGCGCGGTGCTGAGCGGTGATGCCCTGGCAGCGCTGGGCGACGTCGAACGCAGCGTCGCGGACGCCGGCGCAGAGGCGGCGAACATGCTGCTGCGTCTCGATGTCGGGGGGCGGGCGACGCTGGCTGGTGCGGTCGAGCTGCGTGAGCGGATTGAGCGGCTCAGGGATCGGACGCTGTTTCTCGAGGCCGATTACGCGCAACTCAGGATCGATAGCCGGGAGCTGGGCCCTGATACCTTCACCGACCCGCTGCTGGCGGCGGTGGGTGAGCGGCTTGCCGCCAGGGCCGCCGGGGAGGGGCCGGATGCAGCGGTCGCGCACGACGCGCTGCTGCTGCTTGCCGCCCTGTCGCGTGATGAGGAGGCCGCCGCCTGATGCGTCTCGAAGCGATTGCACTCGAGCAGCTTGGACCGTTCTCCAAGCCCGTGCGGATCGAGGGGATCGGGCCGGGCCTCAATGTCCTGGCCGGGGCCAATGAGCTTGGCAAGTCGACCTTGCTCAAGGGACTGACCGCGCTTTTCACCGAACAGTACCAAACCAAGCGCAAGGCGATCCGTGACCTGCGCCCCTATGCGGGCGGTGCGCCGTTTGTCGGCTGCAGCTTCGAACTGGGCGGGCACGGCTGGCGTCTCGAAAAGCGGTTCCTGTCGGCGCAGACGGCGCGGTTGCAGCGGCGCGACGGCGGCGAGGAGCACCAAGGTGCCGATGCCGAAAACCGGCTCGCGGAACTGCTGGGTGCGGACACCGGACTGGCGACGGCCCTGCCCCTGCTCTGGGTCGGGCAGGGCGCGGGGATGGACATCCCGGCGGTGAGCGACGGCGTTCGCCAAACGCTCGGGCAGATGCTTGCCGCTGAGGCTGACAGTGCCGCCGGTGTCGGGCAGGCCCAGGCAGTGCTCGCGGCGGTGAAAAAAGAACTCGATCAACTGGTGACGGAGCGCACCGGACGGGCCCGCCGGCACGGCAGCTATGACAAACTGATCACCGAGCGCCGTCAGGTTTCTGCAGCGCTGGAGGCAGCGCGGCAGAAGGCGCGCGATGCGCAAGAACGTCTCGGGCGACTCGATGAATTGCAGCGTACCGCGGCCGAACTGGCGGACAAGGAAGCGCTGGCGGTGCATCAAACCCGGCTCAGTGAGCACGAGGCGCGGTTGCAGACGGGCCGTGAGGCGCAGCGGCAATTGCAACAACTTCACGAGCGCGTTGCTTTCCTCGACAGTCAGCACCAGCAGCGCGTCGCGACGCTCACCGACCATGACGAAGGGTTGGTTGAACGCGACAAGATCGCCACAGCGATGCTGGAGGCCAACGATGAGCTGGCGGGCATCGCGGCGCGCCTTGAAGGCATTGATGCGCAACTGATCGCAACCGGTGACGCCGTCGCATCGAGCGGCCAACGGGAGGCGGCGCTGCGTGGCCGGCTCGATCAATTGCGCCGGGCAGAGGCGGCGGCGCAGCGCCAGGAACGATTGCGTCAACTGACCAGCCAGCGCGAGCGGTTGGCTGCGATTGCGACCGGGATCGAAGAACTCGACGTCGAACTGGCGACGCTGGCTTGGCCCGAGACACTGATGGCTGATCTGCGAAGCGCGTCGCTGCGCCTCGAGCAGGCGCGCGCGCGCCAGGAGGCGAGTGCGCCGCGCGTTCGGTTTGCTTATGAGGCGGGTCGGCAGACGGGGTTCCGGTTGGCGGGCGGCGATGTTGCCGATGGCACCGACCTGCTGGCCAGCGGCCCATTGACGATCGAGGTGGCAGGCATCGGGCGGATCGAGGTGATCCCGGGGCCACAGGAGACTCTGGAGGCGCTGGCGCACGAGATGACGACTGCGCAAGCTGACTTCACCGGTTGCCTGGCAGCGATGGGAGCGACGGACATGGCCGATGCCGAAGCCAGAGAGCAACATCGCAGCGAATTACGCAACGCACGCCAGCAGCTGATGTCGGAACGGGACGGGCTGGCGCCCGAAGGTGCCGAGCGGCTGGCGCGCGAGGCGCAACGCCTCGCCGACGACGATGCCAAAACGCCCGAGGGGCCGAATGCGCCGAATGCCGCCGCAGGCGAAACGAGCCTGCCGGACAGCGCGGAGGATTTGGCGCAGGCGCTGGAGGCGGCAACCGCGGCGGGAGGCGAGGCCGCGGCCGCGCTTGATCGGCTGAAGGGGGAGAAATCCGAACTCGAGCAACGTCGCGCGGCGATTGCTGCGGAACTTCGCGTGCACCGCACGCGGCATGGCGAGCTCGACATGAAATATGCCCGGGCGGATGGCGAGGCTGACCCGCGCGATGACCTCGAAGCGCAGGTCGCAGGCGCCGTGCAGGCGCTCAACGCGGCGGCGCGCGACCGTCTTGCCGTGCAGGAGGTGGCGCTGTCGCAGACCGCCCTGGCGGACCTCGAGCAGGAGATCAAGACGCAGCGCGGCGCGATCGCACAGCGCGCCGAACGGCTTGCCACGGTGCAGCAGGAAATGCGTCACACCGAAGGCATGTTGGCGCAGAGTTTTGAAGATGGCTCGGGCAGCGACGTGCCCGAATTGGAAGACCGGCTCTCCGAGACCGGCAAGCGCTTGCGCGCTGCGGAACGTCACATCGCGGCCCTGCGCCTGCTGGCCGAAGAGCTCGAGTTGGAGACGTCGCAGCGGCGCGACGCGATCGCGCGGCCTCTGGCGCAACGGATGACGCGTCTTGCGGCGCGCATCTGGCCGGATGTCGCCGTTCCGTTTTCAGCGGACCTGACGGTCGACGGGGTGACGCGCGCCGGCCAGACGGAAGCAGCTGACAGGATCAGCGCCGGAACGCGTGAGCAGATTGCGGTCCTGGCCCGCCTGGCCTATGCCGGGCTGTTGTCACAGGTGACCGAGACGGTGCCGGTCATTCTCGATGACCCATTGGTGTTCAGCGATGACGACCGGCTGGATGTGCTGTTCAGTACGCTTGCCGATGAGGCGACACGCCAGCAGATCATCGTCTTGACCTGCCACGAGCGTGCGTTCGAGCCGCTGGTCACGCATTATGGGGCAACGCGGCTGAGCCTCGCAGAGGCATGCGCTGCGGCCTAGGTGTCAACCGACAGGTGTGCCCGGTTGGCGCCTTCAGCGGTGACCGGACGTGCCACGCGCGCTCAAAGGCCGTCGTTTTCGTTGGCCGGTGCGTGCTGTGCGGGATCAGCCTGTGGGCGCACGACATCCGCAAGGGGGTCCTCTGCGCGGCGTGACTTGCCCTCGAAGTATGCACCTTGCTCGATCGCGAGCGATTGATGGTGCACGTCGCCTTCGACGTGGCTGGAGGCCTGTAACATCACTTTGTTGCCGCGGATCGAGCCCATCACGTGGCCGCGGACAACGATCTCCTGCGCCATGATACCGCCGGTGATGCGCGCCTTCTCGCCGACAACGACATGCGTCCCGTGCAAATCACCTTGCACTTCTCCGTCGACCTGGACTTCGCCGGCCGAGATGAGATTGCCCATGATGGTTAAATCCGGACCGATAATCGAAGGCGTGTTGCGCTCGCCGGCGCGGCCAACCGTGGCGCGCGGAGGCATCGGCGCCTGGCCAGAAGGGGCCGCTGTCGACGGCAAGGTGTTCGCTCGGGCGGTGGTGTTCACTGATACTGCTTCCTTATCCGACTTTTTGGACGTGAAATTCGATAACATTGCGGACCTTTCGTGTCGCCGGGACCAGATGGACAGAATGATCATCGTTTGCCGGAGCGCGAACCTGCTACCGCTGGCAATCGAATTCGCCAGAATAGCGAGAGCGCGATCCTCGCTTGCTGGTCGGCCATCACATCTCATTGTGCGCTGATCGTCTTGTGTTCCCGGCTGACAAGGCGCAAGCGGCATTGGGATGGTCTTAGCACATGTTTTGAAGCCCGTAGATAACGTTTCAATCACGTGCGCCGGCATTTGCCCGATGGAGCGATGACCCATCGGCAGGCGTGGTCAGTCGTGTTTTTGAAAAGTTCTTATTTAACAATTTGTTGTGATTAAGTTCTGGCAAAGACTTTGAAGCGGGTTGCCGCACGGGCAGGCGGCGAAGGGCGCGATCCTTCGGATCGTGATGCGTGGATGCAACGGATGATGGTGGCGCACATCGGGTGAACCGTTGCGGCCGGGTGACTGGTCAGGGCGGTGCGCCAAAGGCGCTCAGCGGCTTATAGAAGCCGGGAGTGAGTCCCGCCTCGGTGCGTGCCGCCTCGTTGAACGGTGGTTTCAGGGGGCCGCGAAAATGCTCGCGAACCAGGCGGTGAAAGGTTGCCTCGATGGGCAGTCCGGCTCGCTCACAAAGGAAGCGAAACCACTTCATGCCGAACGCGACGTGGCGCTTCTCGTCGCGATAGATGATCCGGATGATGTCGGCGGAAGCGGTATCGCCCGCTTTGTCCAAGTTGGCGATCATGGTCGGCGTGACATCGAGGCCGCGCGCCTCGAGAATGAGCGGCACGACCGCGAGGCGCGCGAGGAGGTCGTGGCCGGTGGCGTGGGCGGCCTGCCAAAGACCGTCATGGGCGGGCAGATCGCCGTAGCCGCCATCGAGATCGTCAAGGCGTCGGGCAAGCAGCTTGAAGTGCTTCGCTTCCTCGAGTCCGACCTGAACCCAGTCATCGAAGAAGGCACGCGGCATGTCCTCATGTGCGAAGCGCGCGATGAGGTCCCAGGTCATGTCGACGGCGTTGAGTTCGATGTGGGTCAAGGCGTGCAGCAAGGCGTAGCGGCCGCGGGCACCGCCGGCCGAGCGCCGCGGCATGTCACGCGGTGGACGCAGTTCAGGGCACGCCGGACGCCCGGGATGATCCGGCATTGCGCGGCGATGCGAGCGGGTCGCGAGGTCGAGCCGGCGGCCGTACCAGGCCTTGGCTGTGGCGTGCGCCAATGCGATCTTGCGATCGAGCCGGTCGGTCTCGACAATGGCATAGGCTGCACCGGCGAGCGTCGGTGGGCTGGCGAGCAGATCATCGAGCGATCCCCCGTCGAACTCATCAGCGATGTCCTGAAGCGGTTGCACGACGGCGCTCAGGCGAGTTCTTTGACGGCATCAAGGACGGCCTCGGCATGGCCGGGCACTTTGACCTTGCGCCACACCCTGGCGACCTTGCCCTTGGCGTCGATCAGGAACGTTGAGCGTTCGACGCCCATGTACTTGCGCCCATACATCGACTTTTCGACCCAGACGCCGTACTTCTCGACCACCTTCTTGTCTGCGTCGGCGGCGAGACGGATGCCCAGTTCATGTTTTGCAATGAATTTATCGTGAGCAGCGACACTGTCTGGTGAAACGCCAATGATGGCCGCGTCGAGCTTCTCGAAGTCCTTGAGCAGCCCGGTGAATGCAATGGCCTCCTTGGTGCAGCCGGGCGTGTCGTCCTTGGGGTAGAAATAGAGGACGACAGGGCCGCCTTTCAGCGCGGATAACTTGATCTTTTCACCGCCGTCGCCCGGCAACGTGAAATCCGGTGCCTTCTTACCTTCTTCGACCATTGTGGATGTGCCTTTCTTTGGACGTTATTGGGGCCATCTTCTGACCGTGGGACGGTAGCGAGTGGCGAGCTTGGGGAGAGTGTCATTCTATGGTGAAATTGAAAGAGCGTTCAAAGCGGCTTTTTGCTTCTGGTTCAAGGGGGAATAGCACGGTAAGGCTGGTCTCTTCGCGCTGCGGGGATGGGTCGCCGCCGCGTTGCGAGCAAGCGCTTTAGATGATGGAGCCATCATGCCGGGGCCGGACCGAGACTTTGGGCCCGTGTTGTGGCCTTTGTCGCGGTTTTTCGCGAGCGGGCGCCAGTGCGGTGTCGTCACCGTTTTTTGCGCTTGATCATTTTCCGGTGTCGCAAAGACTGACATAAGGCGCCGAAACAGACACGCCATTTCATGATTGGGTAGCTCGCAAGGTCATGGCCGCGAAGAAGCGTAATCGAAACGTCGCCGGCGCCGGTGCCTCCGGTCACGATGGCGCGCGGCCGCCGGCAGCGGCGCATTGGCTGCAACCCGCGCGCCGCATCGCGATGGGTCTGGCGCTTATCCTGCTGCCGATCGTGCTGCTCGCCGCGATCGGCATCGGCGTCCTCTACGTGCGCCTGTCCAACGGTCCGGTGTCGCTGTCGTATCTGAAACCCGCCATCGAGCGCCAGATCGCGCAGAAGCTCGGTGGTCTGCGGGTCGACGTCAGTGATGTCGTACTCAGTCTCGTGGGCGACGGTGGTGCGTTCCGGCTGACGGATGTTCGTGTGCGTGATGACAGCGACGTGGTGGTCGCTCAGGCGCCCCTCGCATCGATGCAGATCGACCGAACCGCGTTGCTGCGCGGTAACGTGATTCCGACCGGGATCGTGTTGATCCGGCCACGCATGCGGCTAGCCTATAGTGATGCGCGCGGGCTGTCGTTGTCGTTTTCGCGCAGCAGCGCCAACGCTGAAAATGCGCCGACGTCGGAGCCATCGGCTGACGTGACCCCCGGGCGGGCGAAGCCGGGTGATGGCCGCGGCGAGCAGCAGGACTGGGCGGCAAGCCTGTCCGTATTGCGAACGATTGCCAGGTTGCTGAGTGAAATGCGCACCGGACCGGCCGCGGGGCGCTCGCTGGATACGATCGGTGTGCGAAATGCGCTTATCGAGTTGGATTACGGCGGGCGCAAGAGTCGCTGGGGCGTACCGAGCGGTGATATCAAGATCAAGCACCTCGCCGATCGCAGCGTGGTCTCGGGATTGGCGACGTTGGCGGAGGCTGAAGGCCAAAACATCGTGCTGGCGCTGCATGCCGAATCGCTGTCATCGACGCGTGCGGTCACCCTGCGCACCTCGGTCCGTGACCTGCGCCCGTCAGCGGTTGCGCGGGTCGTGCCAGGCTTCGCCAGCCTCACCCGAGTGGATGCGGCACTGTCCGCCGAGGCGCGCTTCAACCTGCGGGAAACCGGCGATGTCATTGATGGTTCGGTGACGATGGAACTTGGCGCTGGCACGGTTGATGTGGCTGAAGGCATTGCGCCGGTCAAACTCGATCATGGTCGAATTGCTTTGCGGTTCGATGAGAAATCGCCAACCGTCACGGTTGAGCCGTCGACGTTGAGTTGGGGCGGTGGCAACGAAATCGTCGTGAAAGGTACACTCGCGCCTGCGCGCACGACCAAGCCGTCTGCCGATGGTTGGCAGTTCGACCTCGAGGCGCAGCGCGGACATCTGGTCAGTCATCCCGGTGCCGAGGTGCGCGAGGCGATCAAGCGCTGGTCGGCTGCGGGAAGCGTTGACCCGGCCAAAGGACATCTGCTCATCAGCGAAGCGATCATCGCGGTTGCCGGCGGCAGTGTGCTGGTGAACGGTGGTATAACCGGCACGCAAGAGTCGCGCGTCCTGGTAGAGGGGCGGATCGGGCCGGCGCCGATGAGTGCGCTGGCCTATCTCTGGCCGGCGGCAACGGCGCCTGTCGCGCACGACTGGGTCCGCAAGAACGTGCTCGGCGGTCGCCTGGCCGGCGGCCGATTTGCCCTGAGCTGGGCCGGCGAGAAGCAAACCCAGACTTTGGTGCTGCGCAGCAATGATGTTCAGTTCAAGCCGCTGATCGGCGAGCGCCCGATATTCACACCCAAGCTCCTCGTCGAGTTGACCGGTGATCAGTTGACCGTGAGTGCGCCGGGCGCGGTGATGCCCCTGCGTCGCGCTCGTGCACTGGCACTGAAGAAGATTCGTTTTGGCGTGCCCGCGCTTTCTGCGCCTCGCCCGGTCGGGCAGTTGCAGTTCAGCCTCAGCGGCCGGTTGCGGGATGGCGTGTCGGTATTGTCGACGTCGCCGTGGCGCGCGGAAATTCCCGCGGATCTGGTTGCCGCGCTGGAGAAGCGGGCTTCGGGGTCGCTGGAGGGGCAGTTGGCCGTTGCCATCCCGCTCGATGATCCAAACAGCACGCAACGGGCTGTGACGGGCAAGGTCCGGGTCAAGGACCTGCGGATCAAGGATGTTGTCGGTCGGCACGATGTTACCGGCGGGTCGGTCGATCTCAATCTCGCTGCGAAGTCGCTCAACGCGAACGGAGAGATGTTGATCGCGGGGGTCGCGACCAAACTCGCCTGGCAATACATCCTCGATGCACCGCTCGAAAGCCAACCGCCGGTCAGGGTGCAGGCCAGTCTCGACGAAGGCGATCGCGACAAGCTCGGGATCAAGGTCAATCACATCCTGCGCGGTATTGTCGATGTCGACATCAGCTTGATACCTCGAACCGGTGGCGGCTTCGGCTCGAAGGTGCGGGCCAACATGACGCGCGCCGCGATCGCCATCGACAGCCTTGCCTGGCTGAAGCCCAAGGGGCGGTTGGCGCAGCTGGATTTTGATGTCGTGCCGGGCAAGAAGCACCCGCTGCTGCTCGACAATCTGCGCGTCGTGGGCGACGGCATCGCGATTCAGGGGACCGCGATGCTCAACGAGGCATATGATCTGCAGGCGTTCGAGTTGCCGCTGTTTTCGATCGATCGAGTCACGCGCCTCAACATGCGCGGCAAGCTGCAGCGCAACAATGTCTGGCAGGTCACGGTGCGCGGGCAGACGTTTGAGGGGCGATCGCTGTTCCGCTCGCTGTTCGATACGGGACGCGCGGCGCGCGCGCCCAAGGTGCCGCGGTCGAAGCAAATGGGTGTCGACCTCGAAGGCGAGATCACGACAGTGCTTGGCTTTTGGAACTCAAGGCTGAGCAACGTGCGGATCTCGATATCGAAGCGCAAGGGCAGGATCCAAAAGCTGCAGCTTGAAGGGCGCCTGGCCGGCAACGCACTACTCAAGGCAGCCATGGTGCGCGGCAAGGACCGGCGCCGCGAACTGCATGCGTTCAGCGAGGATGCCGGTCGCGCGTTCCGCTTGGTGGGCTTCTATCCCAACGTGCAGAACGGGCGGCTGGAACTGGTCGTCGACCTTGATGGGCGTGGGGCCGCCGACAAATCCGGGGTTCTGTTGGTGCGCGATTTCAAGATCCTGGGTGATGAGGTTGTGGGTGAATTGGCGCGGGCGCCGAGCAGCGGGATCCGGCGGCGGCGGGTTGCGTCATCCAACAGTGGCCAGGCCCTCGCCTTCGACTGGATGCGCCTACCGTTCTTCGTTGGCAATGGCCAGTTTATCCTGCAGGGCGCGGAATTGCGCGGCCCGGTGGTTGGGGCGACGGTCGAGGGCAAGGCTGACTTCTCCGCGCGACGGCTCGACTTGTCGGGCACCTATGTGCCGCTGCAAGGATTGAACGGCGCGCTTGGCATCATTCCCGGCCTGGGCCAGATCCTGGCAGGTCCCAACGGTGAAGGTGTGCTCGGCATGAAGTTCGCGGTGCGCGGGCCGATGAGCCAGCCGGAGATGCTGGTCAACCCGCTGTCGCTGATGGCGCCCGGCATCTTCAGAGAGATTTTCCAGATTTCCAACCCGTCCCTGGAAGTGACCAAGCGAAGCCGGCCGCCAGCGGCGCCAGGCCGGTCGCAAGGTCCGAGCGGTTCACCGCCGCCGAACTGGCGCAGCGGCGTGTTCGGCGGATACAACTAGGGACTAGCCCTCCGGTTTGAGCAGGACATGCTTCTTCTTGCCCATCGATAATTTCATGATGCCGTCGGCATCCAGGTCGGATAGCGCGACAGTGGCTTTTTCGTCCCGGACCACCGCGTCGTTGATGCGCAGCGCGCCCCCCTTGATGTGACGGCGCGCCTCACCATTGGACGCGGCCAGGCCGGCCGTGACAAAGGCGCTGAGCACGCCGATGCCGGCTTCGAGGTCGGCGCGGGCCACCGTAATGGTCGGTAGGCCGGTCGCGGTCGTACCTTCTTCGAAGGCCTGTGCGGCGGTCGATGCGGCATCATCCGCCGCCGCCCGGCCGTGGATCAGCGCGGTTGCCTCGGTTGCGAGAACCTTCTTGGCCTCGTTGATCTCGGCGCCTTCCAGCGCATCGAGTTTGGTCACCTCGTCGAGCGGCAACGTCGTGAACAGCTTGAGGAAGCGACCGACGTCGGCATCCTCGGTATTGCGCCAGTATTGCCAGTAGTCATACGGCGAGAGCTGATCGGCGTTGAGCCAGACGGCACCGGATGCGGTCTTGCCCATCTTCGCACCCGACGCCGTGGTGAGCAGCGGACAGGTGAGCGCGAACAGTTGTTCGGTGCCCATGCGACGACCGAGGTCGATGCCCATGACAATGTTGCCCCACTGATCGGAGCCGCCCATCTGGGTCGTGCAGCCGTAGCGCCGTGCCAGTTCCACGAAATCATAGGACTGCAGCAGCATGTAGTTGAACTCGATGAACGAGAGTTCCTGCTCGCGTTCGAGGCGCAGGCGGGCCGAATCCATCGTCAGCATGCGGTTTACGGAGAAATGGCGGCCGACATCGCGGAGAAATTCGATGTAATTGAGCTCGGCTAGCCATTCGGCATTGTCGACCATGACAGCATCAGCCGTGCCGTCACCGAACTTGATGAGCTTGGCGAAAACCTGCTGGATACCGTCTTTGTTGGCTTCGATCTCTTCGATCGGACGCAGCTGGCGCGTTTCATCCTTGCCGGAGGGATCGCCGACGCGGGTGGTGCCGCCGCCCATCAGGGCGATCGGCTTGTTACCGCTCTGCTGCAACCAGTGCAGCATCATAATGGAAATCAGCGAGCCGATGTGCAGGGATGGCGCCGTACAGTCGTAACCGACGTAGCTGGTCAGCTCGCCCTTTGCCGCCTTTGCGTCGAGGCCTGCAAAATCGGAGCATTGGTGGATGTAACCGCGCTCGATCATCGTTTTCAGGAAGTCGGATTTTGGCTTGAAATCGATCTCGGACATGGTGATCTCGGTCGGCGTTGGAGGTTTCGAACGGGCGCGATAGCACAAACCTGTGCTAGATACCCAGCAATAATGGATCGGCGCGGACCATGCACATGAAGAAGCCGTTGAGCAAGCTGTTGTTGGCGATAGGCCTGATGAGCGGGACGTCAATGGATGGCATCGACGCGGTGCTCATCGAGACCGATGGTGAGGATCGCGTGCAGTGTCGCGATGCCCACCATGCATCATACGACGCCGGCTTCCGGGAACGCCTGCGCATGGCGCTGCAGGACGCCGCAGGCATGACCGAGCGCGACTCCCGGCCTGGCTGTCTCGGCGATGTCGAGCGCGAACTGACGGGGCGGCATGCAGATGCGGTCGCCGGGCTGCTGCAATCGGCTGGATTGACGGCTGGCGATGCCGACCTGATCGCGTTTCATGGCCAGACCGTGCTGCATCGTCCCGAGCAGGGCCTCACCGTCCAGATTGGCGATGGCGGCAAACTGGCCGCCGATACGGGGATCGATGTCGTCTATGACCTGCGTGCTGCCGATGTTGCGGCCGGCGGTCAGGGCGCACCGCTGGCACCGGCGTACCATCGCGCGATGGCGGCGCAGATCGGCGGCGGGCCGATGGCGGTACTCAATATCGGTGGCGTGGCCAATGTGACCTTTATCGAAGGCGACGGAGCACTGGTCGCGTTCGATACGGGGCCGGGCAACGCCTTGCTCGACGACTGGGTGTTCTCACGTACCGGCGATGCGTTCGACGTGGATGGCCGCTATTCGGGCATCGGAAACGTTGACCAATCGGTGCTGGCGGCACTGATGAGTGATGCGTATTTCGCGGCGCCGCCGCCGAAGTCGCTCGATCGAAATCACTTTCCAGCGGCAGGGCTGGCGCAGCTCGACGTCGCGGATGGCGCGGCGACCTTGGCGGCGTTCACCATCGAGGCGATCGCCGCCGCCGCGCAGCACGCCGTCGAGCCGCCGCAACGCTGGATCGTGTGCGGTGGCGGGCGACACAACCAGGCGATCATGGAGGGGCTGCGCGCACGGTTGTCGGGACCGGTGCTGAGCGCGGAAGACGCCGGCTTTCGCGGCGACGCCATCGAGGCGGAGGCCTGGGCGTACCTTGGCGTGCGCAGTGTGCTGGGATTGCCGATCACGTTTCCCGGCACGACCGGCGTTGCAGCAGAGCAGACCGGCGGCGTGATCGCACGGGCCGAGGGTGCATAGCGCGTTCACTCGAACGCCATGCGCCTGCGGCTAGTCGTCTTTGCGCCGGGCCAGGATGTCGATCATGGTTTTGTCGACGTAGCTGCCGACACTGTCCTGCAGGGCGGCCATCTGTTCCTCGCCTTCGAAGAAATGATTGGCTTCCGGAATGATGTCGT
>JBPCVZ010000437.1:0-2768 GCA_051010015.1 Hyphomicrobiaceae bacterium | reverse complement strand
CATCTGGGCCGCTGCATAGATTTCCTCAGACTTTGCATCCTTGCGGAAGCGAGCAATATTCTCTGCGATCGTGCCATCGAACAATTCGATGCTCTGCGGCAGATGGCCAATTGAGTCAGCGAGCACGTCCGGCGAGTAGTTCGCGATCGACACATCGTCGTAACGAACTTCGCCACGGCTTGCCTTCCAGGCACCGACGAGGGCACGGATCAGCGTGGACTTGCCGCAACCGGACGGGCCAATGATGCCAAGCGCGTCACCTGCCTCAACTTCAAACGAAACCCCGGCAAGCGTGGCCGCGCCTGAACCTGGCGGCACGATGGCCAGATCACGAACCGAGAGTTTTCGGGTCGGCACGCCCATGCTGTGCTCACGCTCAGCAACATTCGGCAGCGCGCGGATCAGATCACGAAGGCGTTTGTAAGCCTGCCAAGCAGAGCTGTAGGAGCGCCACTGAGCCATCGCCTGGTCAACCGGCGCGAGGGCACGTGACAGAATGATCGAACCAGCAATCATCGCACCCGGTGACATCTGGCCAAGCATCACAAGATAAGCACCTACCGCCAACATCGCAGACTGCAACACGAAGCGCACCGTCTTCGTCATGGCGCCGAAGATACCAGCATGGTCGGACAACTCACGCGACAGCGCGATTGTGTTAACGTATCCAGCACCCCAGCGGCGACACAGGTCATCGCCCATGTTCATGGCCGCCGCAGCTTCACCATTGCGCTTCACGTCAAACAGCAATGAATGGCTGGAACCGTGCATCTTGTTGGCGGCTTCCATCGGGAAGCGCATTACGTAGTGCTTGAGGGCTGTGATTATGATCAGGATGATCGCGCCCATTCCAGCCGTCATGGCGAGCGTCGGATGTACGAAGTACAGGAATGCGAAGTAGATCGGCATCCACGGCAGATCGAACAGCGCCGTCGGGGCCGAACCCATCAGGAAGTTGCGCACATTGGCGAGGTCCGCCAGCGGGTCGTGCTTGCGGGCATGCTGGCCGAAATACAGAGGCAATCGCAACGTGGCATCGAACAAACGCGGGGCCAAGCGGTGGTCGAAGCTCGTCCCGATCCGGGCTAGCAGCTTGGTTCGCATAACTTCGAAGACGCCGTAGCAGGCATAGAGCAGCAGAGCCAGGGCACAAAGCGCTATCAAGGTCGGCATCGACTTGCTTGCCAGAACTTTGTCATAAACCAGCATCATGAACATCGGGCCGGTGAGCATGAGCAGGTTGGAGATGAGGCTGATGCCCGCCACCCCGATCAAAGGTGCGCGGACCAAATTGATGGCTTCGCGAAGCAGCGGGCCGTTCGTATTCGAAGTTGGGTTAGTCATTCGTCCGTTCCCTTTTGTTTCCGGCAGCGCCGCCGCTGGTTATCGGCTTGTGGGCTGCGTCGTGTTCAACTGGGATCAGACTAGGTGCGTGTGCCGCACCCATCAGTGGCATGGCTCACATTGCGATAAAAAGATAGCTAGGCAATTGAAATACAGAAATAATTGAAAGGCGCTGCGCCGTGGCGCGCGCCTCTCAATCTGGCCTCCGAACAGGGTAAACCGTTAGTAGGCAACCATGTCGTCGGTCGGCAGCGGTGCATCGCCAACACCTTGATCACCTTCACCAAGGAAATTGGCACCGTTGACGTTACCTGCGCCGTTGAACGCCGTGACGTTCTGAACCTGGACACCGACATTGACGCCATTGCTGACATCAACATTGACGTCAACGGCATAGTCGTTGATCGGGCCGCCGCTGGCATCACCCACGTTCTGATCGGCAAAGACGGTAAAGTCACCGCCGTTGACGTTGCCGGCACCGTTGAAAGCGGTCACGTTCTGGACCTGCGTGCCAACGTTCACGTCACCCCAACCGCCGTAGCCGCTGGCCGGACCGGCAGAGTCACCGACATCCTGCAAAGCACCAACCGTGAAGTCGCCACCGTTAATGTTGCCGGCGCCGTTGAAAGCCGTGACGTTCTGGACTTGCGTGCCGACATTGACATCGGCACTTTGACCCCAGGCCTGCGCCCAGGCACTATCGTAAAGCATGGTTTTCTCCTGTTTCTCTATCTCTTCGGTTTTCAGCGTCGTGTATCTATTCTTGAAAAGAGCGTGGTTTAGAAAGCTCCAGTGCAATGACAATAAAATGAGCGAAAGCGGACATCTGTGAAACGCCTCACAGGTTCGTTAATCATTTAACTTTGATTGTGTATTTCTCCCACGAATCAGAATGAGCCGGTGCGTTTTCCGACAGCCATTACGCGAAGTGCCCCCGCTCCAAGATCGGAACGGAGGCACAGCATTTTTGTCCGCTATGCAGACAGGCGTCGATTACATGGCCATGTCGTCATAGTTCGGCACTTCCGAATCACCGACGTTCTGGTCGGCAACGACCGTGAAGTTGCCACCGTTGACGTTGCCAGCACCGTTGAACGCCGTAACGTTCTGCGTCTGATAACCGGTGTTGTAGTCAGTCGAACCGTCGAGCAACGATCCGCCAGCACCTGGCATCTCAACATCGCCAACGTTCTGGCTGGCAGCAACCGTGAAGTCACCTACGTTGATATTGCCAGCGCCGTTGAACGCCGTAACGTTCTGGGTCTGCTGACCGAAGTTTTCGCTTGCAGACAGATCAGCCAACGGCCCTGCGCCACCGCCCAGCTCGACGTCACCGACGTTCTGCTCAGCGATAGCCGTGAAGTTGCCGAGGTTGGCATTGCCGGCACCGTTGAAGGCCGTGATGTTCTGGTCCTGGATACCGG
>JBPCVZ010000436.1:0-3829 GCA_051010015.1 Hyphomicrobiaceae bacterium | reverse complement strand
TTGTCCGCACCCGCCATCCGAACCTATCTCGATTTCGAAAAGCCGATCGCCGAGCTGGAAAGCAAGGTCGCCGACCTGCAGACGCTGGCCGGCGAGGACGATGCCGTATCGATCTCGGAAGAACTCGACAAGCTGCAGCAGAAGGCCAAGCAGGCACTGGCCGATACCTATGCCAAGCTGACGCCGTGGCAAAAGACGCAGGTCGCGCGGCATCCGGACAGGCCGCATTGCATGGCGTTCATCGAGGCGTTGATCGAGGATTTCACGCCGCTCGCCGGCGACCGGTATTTTGCCGAGGATCATGCGATTGTCGGCGGTATGGGCCAGTTCGCCGGGCGCTCGGTGATGGTCATCGGGCATGAAAAGGGCTCCGACACGGAAAGCCGCATCAAGCACAATTTCGGCATGGCGCGCCCGGAAGGCTATCGCAAGGCGATCCGGCTGATGGAACTGGCCGAACGCTTCGAAATGCCGGTCGTTACGATCGTCGACACGGCGGGCGCCTATCCGGGCATCGGCGCGGAAGAGCGTGGCCAGGCCGAAGCGATCGCGCGCTCGACGGACGCGTGTATCGGGCTCGGCGTGCCGATCGTGTCGGTGGTCGTCGGTGAAGGCGGCTCGGGCGGCGCCGTCGCGATCGCATCGGCCAACCGCATCCTGATGCTCGAGCATGCGATCTACACGGTCGCATCGCCGGAGGCGGCGGCTTCGATCCTGTGGCGGGATTCGGCGCGTGCGATCGATGCGGCGACCAATATGAAGATCACCGCCCAGGATCTGCTCGCCATGAAGGTGATCGACGGCATCATTACCGAGCCGGTTGGCGGTGCGCACCGCGACGTCGAAGCAACCATCGCGACCACCGGCGAGGCGATCGCCAAGGCACTCAAGGAGTTCGAGGGCCAATCAGCGGCCGAGATCCGCAGCCAGCGCCAGGAGCGTTTTCTGGAGATCGGGCGGTCGCTGAGCTAGAACGTCGGCGGCTGACCGGCAGGGATGATTGTCGCGATGTACGCCGTGATGCCGAGCGTGTCGCGGAACAGCGCGACAAAAACAAGCGCTGCAAACAATGCCAAGCCGGCCGTGACGGCCCCGCCAAGCCGGTTCGCCCCGGCATCGAGATCGACCTGCTGTCGCGTCTCGATCAAGTAATCGACGTATAGCTCCGAGATCGCGATGACGTAGATCGGCCTGATGGCGAGTTGCAGGACGGCCACGGCAACGAGCAGCGGGACGCCTGCGATAACGATGAATTCCTCCACGGCGCTGCCCGTAACGGAGCGGCCTGAAGCCACGGGCTCGGCAGCATACCCGAGCGTCGCGACGCCAATCACGTAGGTCGCGATGCCCAACACCCAGCATACCAGTGCATACCCCGAGCGCAGCATGGCGATGTCTGCGAAACGCTTGCGCAGGAAGCCGAGCGCGCTTTTGCCGGCCGACACGATGCCGCTGCCGCACAGCAGCGCCGGAAGGATGCCGGCAGAACCGATCTTCCAGGCATAGTAGAGCGCCTCGCTGGCTATTCTTTCATCCAATCGATCATTCTTCTTCGGCAGGCGTGCAAGGATCTGCTGGCAGGTGATCCAGCCATCGATCCAATGAAAGGCCCAGAGAGACCAGGCCGAACGCGATGCCAGCGACAGACATGTGCGGATCGTGGATTGCCGGCCGCTCCGGCGCAGGATATGGGCGGCACCCATGCAGCCGCTGAGCATGCCGATTGGCAGCGCGACAAGTCCAACGATGAAGAACGACCAAACCGTGATCGCGACATTGGCCAGCAAAACCACGCCTTGTCGCTCGGCTTCGGATGCCTGCCGCACCGCCTGCCAGACCTCATCGGGAACAACGCCGAAAATCTGTGCCCAAGCGACATAGCCGACACCGATGATCAGCCATTGCAGGGCACCAAACAGCAAGATCTCGGGCTCTTGACGGATCAAATGAAGCGCACTGCGCACACGCCCTGCGAAGAAGGACAGGGCCCCCGTCGTCGACGGTTTACCGCGCGCCAGTTCGGGCAGCCTGGCAACTTCGTCCGTCAAACCCCCGAACAGATTTTTGATCATCCATGCCCCTCTCAGCCGTCGCCCCGACGAAGGCTAGAGATCAGCAGAATGCTAAGTTTGTCATGGGACTGCGATGAAAACCAAATAACGGTCGCGCGCGGGCGGATTCGACGGCAAAGCTGGGCAGGCGCATAGCCGGCGCAGCATCAAGCGATACGCGCCGCATATAACGTGGATTTCGATCGGGAGTTTTATCGCGTCACATTGAACGGCGCGATTCCAGCCGGCGTTGACGGCCATCTATCGAAACACATCAGTGGCAAACGGATGGCAGCACCCTGACATGTATCGAACTGAAATCGCACCCCGTCGAATTTTCGCGATCAATCGAAGTGACCCGACTGGCCGAACTTGACTGGCACTTCGAGCAGATCTCGACCGATAATGATGTGGCCATCATAGACACCATGCATCTCATGGACCATGCGCTCCAGTACGCCTGGTTCGTCGAGAGAAGCCGGCATGTGCGTGACGACGAGCGTTTTGGCGCGGGCTCGTTGAGCGATTTCGGCGACATCAAGATGCCCGCCATTTGTCTTTCTGAATGTTTCGTTCGGTTCCGTGCCGACCATGAAATGACACATGTGAATGAGCACGTCACAGTCCGTTGCAAGCTCGATCATGCTCTCGAGCACGCCGCCACTATCGCCTGAATAGACAACGACACCGGCATCGCTTTCAAAGCGGTATGCAAGGCACTCAAGGTATGGTTGGAAATGAACAGCCTGCCCGACCGTCGCCTTCCAACCGTTGCCCTCGATCGTCTCGCCGACAACGACCTCTTTGACCTGGGGAACCGGCCGTACGCGAGGCATCACACCGCCTCGGGCTTGATAAACGTCCAGGCTCGATTGCTGATTTGTGCGCGCGGTCAGATCAAGATCGTAGATGCCGCCCTCTGCAAACAGTTGATCGGTCAGTCGGGCGATCGGTGCCGGCCCAAATACGGCCAACTCAGGTTTGTGCCCGGCGGCATGATCCCAGCGTTGCAACACGAGGCGGGGATAATCGACGATATGGTCGAAGTGCAAGTGCGTAAAGAAGGCATGCGTGACATTGACCGGGTTCCGTCCCGCCTCGAGCAGGCGATGTGCTGCCCCCGGGCCATGATCAAGCACAATCACATCTTCGCCGATCTCAAGCAGGTAGCCGGAACTTACGCGCTTGACTGAAGGCGCGGGCGTGCCTGTACCGAGCAGTGTTAACTTCATTTGCTGTACCTTCCGTGACTGGATCCGGCAGCGCCTCACTCACGCCGCAAGTTGTTGTGTGCCGCGCGGTCGTGACCTGCGGTATTCGAGAAATAGAATACCGAGGACAAGGACGAGCCCGGCAGTGCGCAGATAATGATTGGGCCAGGCCAGAAGGACTGCCGCCGCGATGAGCGTGAACCGACTTATGATTGGCATACCGGAAGCGAAAGTGGTGCCCTCCAGTGCCGCATTTAACGCCACGAAAAGCATGAGAACGGCAACGAAGATCAAGGCCCGATCGAAGGCTGTGCCCTCAAGCATGAGGAGTTCCGGAGATACGATAAAGAGAACCGGAAGTACAAAACCCGGTAGTCCCAAGCGCAGCTTTCGCCCGGCTGCAAGAGCTCCGCTCGGAATGCCAGCTGTGACAAGACCAGGGGCAGCTGCGCCCTGTAGCACGGTTCGGCGATTGATCGCTTCTGGCCTGTTCTTGGAAGATTTCATGGATAGCTCTCCGCTGTTCTGGGTTCCATCCGCGAATTTGTCTCCAAAAGGCTCGATAAG
>JBPCVZ010000435.1:0-3260 GCA_051010015.1 Hyphomicrobiaceae bacterium | reverse complement strand
CCCGTCTACGGCGAGACGCTGCACCAGTACATGCTCTATTCCGACGAGGACTATAAGCGCCACAACGGCCAGATCTATCACACCTATCCCTCGCTCAAGTCGAAGGCGGACCAGGCCAAGCTGTGGGAAGGCACGTTGACCGGCGACATCAGCTGCGTCGCCACCGACGAGTTGTGCTGCACGCTCAAGGAAAAGACCCTCGGTGACCGCATCGACAATACGACCGGCGGCAATTCCGGCGTCGAACCGCGGCTTGGCGTGATGTACACCGAGATGGTCAACCGGCGCGGCTACTCGCTGCGCAAATACGTCGACATGGTCTCGACCAACGCCGCCAAGGTCATGGGCCTCTATCCGCGCAAGGGCGCGATCGCGGCGGGCAGCGATGCCGACATCACGATCCTCGATCCGGCGCGGCGCGGCAAGGTCACCGCCAGCGAGTTGCATGAGACCGACTACACGCCGTGGGAGGGTCATGACATCTTCGCGTGGCCCGAGACGACGCTGCTGCGTGGCAAGATCATGGTCGACGGCGGCCAGCTGCTCGGCAAGCCGAGCGACGGGCAGTACCTCAAGCGCAAGATCCCCGACGACGTCCTCGCCGGCAAGCAATTGTAGGGCCGCGCCATGGGCGATGCGATGATGACGGCATTGGAGCAGCTTCTGCGCGCAAGCCTCGCGCAGTGGCAGCTGCACGGTGACGTGCAGGGCGATGACGACACCATCACACTCGGCCACGGCGACAGCACGCTGTCGATCGGCAGGGCACCCGACGGCATGCCGTTCCGCTGGGTCGTCCAGGTCGATAGCCGCCGGCGCACCGCGGCATCGGTCAACGGTGTCCTGCGCATCGTGCGCCAGACGCTTGCGCCGGGGTACGAGCCGCTGAGCCTGCGCATCGCGCCGCTGCCGGCGATGCCGTCGCCACCGCAGGACGCGCCATGACCCCGGTCTCGATCCTCACCGGCTTCCTCGGCAGCGGCAAGACGACGATCCTGGCCCACCTGATGCGCGACCCGGCGCTCGGCGACACGGCGGTCATCATCAACGAGTTCGGTGACGTCGGCCTCGACCACGACCTGATCGAGAGCAGCGACGAGTCGCTCGTGACGCTGCAGACGGGTTGTCTGTGCTGCAAGATCCAGGGCGACCTGGTGGCGACGCTGAACGACCTTCTGGCGCGCCGCGCCGCCGGCGACATTGCCAACTTCAAGCGCATTGTCATCGAGACCAGCGGCCTGGCCGATCCGGCGCCGATCCTGCAGGGCCTGATGATCGACGACGCCTTGGCCGGGCATATCGCGCTGGCGCGGGTCGTCACGGTTGTCGACGCCGCCAATGGCCAGGCGACGCTCACGCGGCAGCCGGAAGCGCGCAAGCAGGTTGCCGTCGCGGACCAGCTGGTGATGTCGAAGCTCGATCTCGCCGATGACGGGGCAGCAGCCCTGCGCGCCGCGGTGACCGACATCAATCCGACCGCACCGATGCAGCAGGTCAGCCACGGCGCCCTCGATCCGGACCTGCTGTTTCCCAAGGCAGCGCGCTTGTCGGGTGCCTTCGACAGCGCGGCCTCACTGCCGCCGGCGCAGCATGACCACCACCACCACGATGACATCGCGACCTACGCCATTGTCCGCGAGCGCCCGATCGCCGCGGTTGCGCTGTCGCTGTTTCTCGAAGCGCTCGCCGATCACTGCGGTGGCGACCTGCTGCGCCTCAAGGGACTTGTCAATGTCGCGGAAAACCCGTCGCAGCCGGCGGTCATCCACGGCGTGCAGCATGTCTTTCATGCACCGGTCTGGCTCGATGCCTGGCCAGGAGAAGACAACCGCACGCGCATCGTCTTGATTGTGCGCGGCATCGACGAAGCGTGGGTGCAGGCCCTGCTTCATGCGATCGAAACGGAAGTGCGCGAGCTTGACCAGGCGCGCGAAACGGCCACCCAAGCGACGGCGCAGCAATCTACCGGGCAGATCGCAACAAGGAGTACGGCATGAGCAGCAACAAACCACGCGTGGCCCTGATCGGAACGGGTGGCACGATCTCGTCGATCGGCAAGGACGCGCTCGATCTCGTCGACTACCCGGATGGCAGCCGCAAGATGGAAGTCGACGAGGTGCTCGAGAAATTCAACCTCGTCCATGAGTTTGCCGACCCCGTGCCGATCCGCTTTCGCGCCGTCGGCTCGACGCACATCGGCCCGCCCGACTGGCTCGATCTCGCCCGCACGATCACCAAGGCCGCTGCCGACGACCCTTCGCTGGCCGGCTTCGTCATCACTCACGGGACGGCATCGGCCGAAGAAACTGTCTACTTCCTCAACCTCACCTTGAAGATCGACAAGCCGGTGGTCGTGGTCGGTGCCCAGCGTCCGTCGACCGGGATCAGTACCGATGCGGCGATCAACCTGGTCAACGCGACCCGCACGGCGGCAGATCCGGCGTCGCGCGGCATGGGCGCGCTGCTCATGCTCAACGACGAAATCCAGACCGCCCGCGAGGTCACCAAGACCTCGACCCTGCGCATGCAAACGTTCCGCTCGCCGGACTTCGGGATCCTCGGCCACGTCGACGGCGACGGCGTCTACTACTACCGGGCACCGCTGCGCCGGCGCATGCCCGACGTCGAGTTCGACGTTGCCGGGCTGAGTGACCTGCCGCGCGTCGATATCGTCAACTGCTATGCCGGCGCCGACGGCACGGCGATCGAGGCGTTCATCGCAGCCGGCGCCAAGGGACTGATCTCCGCCGGCTTCGCGCCCGGCCTTCTGACGCCGGGCCAGGACGCCGCCTTCGACGCCGCCGTTGCCCAGGGCGTCACGGTCGTGCAGTGCAGCCGCGCCGGCTCGGGCCGCGTGCCGCACCGCAAGGCACTGATCCCGCGCGGCTTCGTCTCCGCCGACAACCTCAATCCGCAAAAGGCGCGCGTGCTCTTGATGGTGGCGCTGTCGCAGACCTCGGACAAGGATGACCTGCGCCGCATCTTTGCCGAGTATTGACCACACCATGCGAGGGCTCTGCCCTCGCGCTCCCGCCAAAGGGCCCAGCCCTTTGGAAACCATGGATCCTATTGGAAGCCTCTCGCCGACGTTGTCGCTTAACGCGAAGGAGCCACCGTGGCCACCTCTCCATCAGATATCCTCAAAGCCGTCCGCGACCAGAAAGACTGGGTCGCCGCACTGTTCGACGAACTGCGCGCCGGCAGCATCGACGGCGACGGTGTCACCCGCGACACCTTCGGGCCGGGTGAGCAGTTCGGCT